>CAZQOI010000042.1:0-14647 GCA_964594905.1 uncultured Granulosicoccaceae bacterium | reverse complement strand
GCAATGGTCAGCCCCTTGACCTGTTTGGGATCGAGTTGCTTTTTCAAGCGGCTACGCATTTCTGCAGAAGCCTTGTTCGTAAACGTCACCGCGACAATCGAACTTGGCGCGTACTGTTGCTTTTCGATCAGCCAAGCGATCTTTTGCGTGATGACGCCCGTCTTGCCACTACCAGCGCCAGCGAGCACCAGAAGGGGAGTTTCAAAATGTCGCACAGCGGCGAGTTGTGGTGAATTGAGGCCCATGTGAGCGTGTAGTTTTGCCTGTGTCTGAGTCACCTTGATGTGCGACTCGGGAGGCGTAGTCTAGCGACTTCACTGCTAATGTTCAGTATTGACACACCCGATAAAACCTGTGTCCGTATAATGCGGTATTTGTTTACGATTGTTCTATGAAAATTGACCTCCAATCAGCGGCAGAGTCCGCGCTCAAGGCAGCGCAGGCGGCTGAAACGCTGATCAATGAGTTTCTTGAAAGTGGCGATTGGCAAGTTTCCGAGAAACCAGACAATACCCCGGTCACCGAGGTCGATGTTGCCGTTGAAAAACTGATTCGTGAACATTTGACGCAAGCACTTCCAGAGGCTGATTTTTATGGTGAAGAAACCGGCCGCCAATTCGGTAGCTCATCCGCTTCGACATCCTCATCTGGCTCAGCGCGTTGGCTGGTTGATCCGATCGATGGGACCAAGAGTTTTATTCGGGGTTTACCCTATTTTTCAACCCAGATAGCTCTCGAAGTCGATGGTGAAATGGTGGTCGGTGTATCTAACGCACCGGCTTATGGAGAGCGGCTGATTGCTGTTCAGGGCCAGGGCGTAAAGATCAACGATAAACCTGTGCAAGTTCGTCAAACCATTGATTCGCTTGAAGCCGCGTTTCTATCATCTGGCAACCTTGCTTCGATGGCTGAAGATACTTCGCAGTGGCTCAATTATGGAAAGCTGGTTGCTCAGGTTAAACGGGTGCGTGGTTATGGTGATTTTTGTCATTACCACCAACTCTGTGCCGGTCAGGCCGATCTTGTTATCGAGTCTGATGTAAATATTCTGGACATTGCGGCATTGACGGTCGGTGTGCGAGAAGCTGGTGGGATCATTACCGATCTTGACGGTCAGAACATAAACGAACACACGACTTCAATTCTTGCCGCATCCACACAGACCTTGTATGAATCTGCGTTTGAACTATTACATCAAAATGTGTGAATGCCACCGTTGACCGAAATCTCAGCACCAGTGATATAGCCTGCATCATCAGCAACGAGAAAACTGACTGCTCGAGCAATATCATCTGGTTTACCGATACGCCCGACTGGAATTGCTTTGATGATTTCCTCGCGTTGTTCATCTGGAATGGCTTGTACCATTTCAGTTTCAATAAACCCGGGTGACACTGTGTTAACCGTAATGCCTTTTCTAGCTGTTTCCTGCGCCAGCGCTTTAGTGAATCCATGAACACCTGCTTTGGCAGCTGAATAGTTGGTTTGGCCGAACTGTCCGCGTTGCGCATTTACCGACGAGATATTCACGATACGGCCGAAGCCAGCTGCCAGCATTGTCGGTAACAGCGGTTTCGTGACGTTGAATAGGCTGCTGAGATTCGTATCTATGACGGCATTCCAGTCTTTTGCGTCGAGGTTTTTCAAAGTCGCGTCTCGGGTTATCCCGGCGTTGTTAATCAAGACGTCAACACGGTCGTGAGTATGCAAAATACCCAGTGCCATATCCTCACAGGACTGTACGTCAGCCACGTCACCAGCGATCAGCGCGATATCAATACCGTCAGCTGCCAATTGCTGTTGCCATTTATCAGCCGCCTCGCTCATCGAGGGAAGGTAGTTGGCCAATACGAGGTAGCCATCGGTCGCCAGCCGCCGACACATCGCCGTGCCAAGACCGCCAATTCCACCCGTAACCAGTGCAGTTCGCATCGTATCGCGACCTTAGAAAAATGAGTCTGGCAAGATAGCATGGTCGCCTGTGCTAACCTTCGCGCGTCAGACGAGAACACCTTAAGAGACAGTGAAAATCCCGTACTACAGTCCGAGTCGGCGCAGTTTGACGTTTTCGCTCCTGCTGTTATTGGCATTTGTCTTGTTGGTGCTCACAGGTCTCGGTGTTTTCCGCCTGTATTTCGGGTTTGACTGGACCGCTGGTGCGGACAATTCGGGGGAGCTTTTTTCCCTGAAAATCCGTGGTGGCAACGCCTTTAACCTGTTCGAATCGGAACCCTTCGGCCAGGTCTTCTGGGTCACTCAATTGATTACAGTAGCGCTGGCGTTGGTGTTGCCGTGGTTTCGCATCATTGGTGGTTCCTTATTAACGCTGGCAGCGGTTGCGGCTATCGCTGTTCTGCATCTCAATTTCAGCCCTGCGGTGCCGAGTATTCCGCTTGAATTCCAAATGCTGATTCTGTTTGTGCTGTTCTCGATTTACGTGTTGTTGTCATACATGGCGGAGATTCGTGACCGCAAACACTTTGCATCCTTACTCAGCCAGTACGTACCGCCAGAACTAGCTGCCGAGTACAGTCGCAATCCTGAGAGTCTTGGCCTTTCTGGAGAGGAGCGAGAGATCAGCGTACTGTTTTGCGATACCGTCGGTTTCTCGGCAATCAGTGAGCAATTGGAGCCTCAACAACTTGCCGCCTGGCTCAACGGTTTCTTTTCAATGGTCAGCCGTATTGTGGTCCGTTACCGCGGCACGATCGATAAATACATGGGCGACAGCGTTATGGCAGTGTGGGGAGCACCTGCGCCATCCGATACTCATGCATACGATGCGATGCGTGCAGCGATGGATATTCGTGACGAACTAGGGGAATTAAACAGGCAATTTCAAGAACAAGGTCTGCCGGAAATCGCCGTAGGTATCGGAGTCAGTACGGGGCGGGCAATGGTCGGACCACTCGGTTCTGAATATCGCATGGATTACACGGTGGTTGGTGACTCTGTCAATGTTGCTCAGCGTCTCGAAGCGCAAACGCGCAAATACGCGGTGCCAATAATTGTTGGCGACAAGACTGCTGAAGCTATGCCAGAGCTACTTTTCCGCGAACTTGACACGGTGATTGTAAAAGGGCGTAAAACACCCGTCACCATGTTCGAACCACTTGGACTCGCTAGTGAAGCAGATGAGAAAACCGAGTTGCGACTGAAGTTGCATCGTGAGGCGATGTTGGCGAGTAAGGCTGGCAAATGGGGGCGGGCGACAGAGCTATTTACTGAGCTCCGCGAAGAGTGGGGGCCTGCCAGCATGTACGACATCTATTTACGTGGAATAGAACAAGCCTCAGCAGCAGGTGATTGACGAGGCTTGTATCGCTCAATGTCGTCGGCGGTTTTCATCTTGATCCACTGATGACCATCGTAGTGTTCTTGCGGGCGGTAATCAGTCTTGTATTGCATCTTCTGGCAGCCATCGACCCAATATCCAAGATACAGGTACGGAATATTCATTGACTGGCAGAGTTCGATTTGCGACAGAATGCTGAAGCGTCCGAGTGCTCTGGCCGAAAAAGTCGGGTCGAAAAACGTATAAACCGCTGACAGCCCATCGGCAGCTGCGTCAGTAACGGCCACGGCAATAATGTCGTCGGCATGCCGGATTTCCAGAAATAAAGTGTCACCCCAGGGATTCAACAGGAAGCGTTCGAAGTCTTCTGGTTCAGGATCATCCATGCCTCCACCAGGGTGACGATGGTTGAGATAACGGCGGTACAGATCAAAGTATGCTTCGGTAAAACGAGCTGGTTGGTAGTCCACGACCAGGTCGCTATTTTGCGATAGGTTACGCCGATCTGTTCGGCGTAGCTCAAATTCCTGACATTGGATGCGCACAGGCACACAGGCGCTGCAGTCGGTGCATCCGGGCTTGTAAACGTACTCGCCTGAGCGTCGAAATCCGCGTGTAATCAGTTGGTTATAGACAAGCCGTGGTTCGGGGTGGTGCGGATCAGCGTAAATGTTAATCGCCTGACGATTGTCCAGATAGCTACATTTGTTCAGCGATCCTTGGTAGAGCTTGATACGTTGCTGGTCCATATCGCCCATAATATCAGAGTCGTAAACGCCTCTAGCTACGGTAAACTTTGCGGTGGAATTCACAATATAAGTAACGTTGCAATTCGTTACTTTGATGGTTTCAGGCTGATGATATCCTAGACTTTCTTCTAGCGCTCAACCGCCTCCATCGCACGGAGCTGTAATGCATTTCGGGTCTACTTTACTGGGTCGTTCGGCAAACTTCTCTCAGCAATTGCTGCGTCAGTTTCGTTTCCCCCCGCTTCTACAAGGTCTTGTCGAGGCGCTGCTTTTCGCCTTGGTCTTTTTGGCGGCAGGTCGTGTCAGCTTGGGTTTTGAAGTTGCAGAGATGCTGGAGCCGATGGTACCGGTTGTTCTTTTAATGATGCTCTGCATGGTGTGCAGTGGTGTATACCGCCGTGAAGTTGCGCACTCAATAGTTAGTGTTTACTGCCATTCGGTGTATGGCTTTATCCTCGCCACTTTGGCGCTGCTCGTTTTTTGTGAATGGTTGGCTCCAGCTTATGCGAATGCCAAATTTATTTTCTTCTTTCTGTTTTTTGGTTTCTTTGTTATCAACTCTATGCGCCCATTGATTAGCGGCACCGACTTTATGGATGGTGGTGGTCGGCGGATTAATTGAGCTCGGTCTCAAGTAAGTTTCCGTAGTCTCGCAGCGCCGTTGCCAGTGTCTGTTCATTTTCTGGCCAATCAATAGTATCAAGCAGCTCACGATATTCTCGAAACCCGAGCCACGGCGCAGTGTCATCTTGCAGCCGCTCCTTAGCCTCTAGCCGCCATTGTTGTTCCTCGGCTGTTGATAGTGTTTCAGGGTGATTTCGCGCACGATATCTCCACAACAAGGTATCGAGTCTTGGATCGTCGAAGTAGCCTGCAAAGTTTGCCAAAGTGGCAGGCTTAGCCTTAGTTACTTTCGTTAGTCGCTGTTTATCTTCGTTAGAAAAAAACGCACCGCTGTAAAGTGTGCCTTCAAGCTCATAGGGTGAGTTATCCCATTCGCGATGCATGACTTTGCCGATCTTCTCAATCAATTCCTCATCAAGCAGCTGTTCGGTAAGAGATGCGGCTTGCAGCATTTGTTGACGGTCGAGGCCAAGTCGTTCTTCATCCTCTGGACGAAGGGTGTTCAATGGCACAAGCACGGGGCACTTGTTAATAGCGATACTGCCAAGCCCTATACGGTCGGTAGATGCGATTTCAGCTGATTTTGCAAATACGCGTGCCGAAATTTCTTCAACACTTAAAGTTTTCAACAAGGATGGATCTGTGGTGAGATCCAGCACAATCACAGCGTTGGCATTTACCGGGTGACGGCATAGGGGCATGATCGCGCTGATGTGATGTCGATCTCGTGGAATCATCGAGGACACATAAAGGCAAGGTTTGCGCGTTCGTGTATTAAGAATTTGCGCGGCACTACTCTTGTCCCGGTGTGTAAAGGCGTATTCATAGAGTTTCGGTTGGGCCGACCGGATTAAGCGCGCGATATCCAATGTTGCCCAAACGTCTGACATTGCATCGTGTGCATCCCGATGCTCAATGTTGTTTGCTGCGGTCAAATGTTCCAGACGATTAGATGCAGTTCCATCGTCATTGACTGGCCATTTAATGCCATCTGGCCGGAGAGCGCGAGTCAATCGCACAACATCAAGTAAGTCCCAACGTGAGTTACCTGATTTGTATTCGTGTCCATAGGCGTCGAAAAAATTCCTGAACGCAATGTGGCGAGTAAATTCGTCGTCAAAGCGAATGCTGTTATAACCAATAGAACAAGTGCCATTTTTTCCGATCATGTCCAGAACCCGTTTGATAAAAACGGACTCCGGGTCACCTCGCTGATTAACGAGTTGGGGGGTTAGACCTGTAACGCGACAGGCGTGTGGATTCGGCAGGTAGTCGTTGGCAATCTTGCAGTAGTAAGTAACGGGCTCGCCAATTTGATTCAATTCAAGATCGGTGCGTACTCCCGCAAATTGGGCTGGTCTGTCCCAGGCTGGATGAGTACCAAAAGTTTCGTAGTCAAACCAGACAAGTGATTGCTCGGCTACCATTGCAGGTCGTCAGGTACCTTGAAGTTTTCGTATTCAGTGTCGTCATCATCGCCTTGAGTTTTGGTGACAATGGCCCAATCAGGATTGATAGCTTCTATGGCTGTCGCAGTCTCTGACGGGACGATTTTGGTGTTGCCGTTGAGTCGGGTAATGACATAGCTACCATCATTGAGTTTTTCACGAACCTTATCGCTCACATACAATTCACGGATGCGCGTGCCAAGCACAAAACGATAGACCGACTCACCAGCGAATTCGGTAATTTGAGATTCTTCAATCAGAGTTTTAATTGTTGCTTTGGTCGCTTTACGCTCTGCAACAAGGGCAGCCTCCTTGTTAGCCAGCTCCGTTTTTTGTTGAGCTCTTCGTGCGTCTTTTTCACGTTGTTGATGTGAGCTTGCTGACTTGGAATTCGGCTGGTCTGATTTTTTTTTGGAGGATTTCTTTTTTTTGGTTTCAGTAAACCCAGCCTGTAACAACTGATTTCGTAATGAGTCTGACATGGGGATCAATCTGAATTCTGGGCTGAAACTTTAGCTTGCGTATTTAGAAATTCAAGACAGATTCGTGCAAACACTGCTGGCTTTTCAGCATGTAACCAATGACCCGTACCGTCTATTGTTTTAAGAGAGGGATTTTTAAACGCAGCGTTGACGGCTGGCTCGTCGCTTTTTTTAATGTAGTCACTTTTACCACCCTTGACGAAAAGGGTGGGGCACTCGATGGTGTTTTCGATTGTTGGCGCGTTACAGATCAAGTTGTAGTCGCGAGCAATACCTTTGAGGTCAAAACGCCAACGGTACCTGCTGGAATTTGGTGATGAGCGATAAAGACCTTTGAGTATAAACGCGCGAACACCAGCATCTGCTACCGTGCTTCGCAGTTGCACTTCGGCTTCATTGCGGCTGGATATGGATGTCAGATCGAGTGTCAGTAGCGCGTCTATCAAGGTTTGGTGATGCGGTGGGTATTGGCGTGGAGCGATATCTTCTATGATCAGTTGTTGAATGCTTTTGCCTCGCTTTGAACCCGCCAGAGCCATAGCAACCTTGCCTCCGAGTGAATGCCCCAGCAATGAGTATTTTTTGATCCCTCGTCGAGCAAGTTCGTCTGCCACGGCATCTGCCATGGCGCTGTAGCTAAGCTCTGGTAGCGAAGGCGATTGCCCATGCCCGGGTAAATCTAGTCGTAACACTCTGCGATGACGGTCGAAGTGCAAGGCGATTGACGCAAAATTATCGAGATTTCCAAACAAACCATGAAGGATGACAAGGTGGTCGCCTTGGCCCGATTCTGTACCGTTAAGCGCCATGTTTACACCGTTCCGCTGGTCTGATACTGCGTTATAGGAGCCCCATCACAGCAGGGCGTACGCGCGAAGTCAGACAGGCTGGTGTGCGGTACAATTCCGGGTTGAATTTGTGGAACTTTCACTGTGTACTCCAACGTCAAACAAAGGTCTTCCCAGCTTGTCGACGAGGCAGGTCCTGCACTTCTGGCAAACCGACGAATCGGGCTTGAAAAGGAGTGCTTGCGAGTCACGCTCGCTGGCGCCATTGCATCGACCGATCACCCGAGTTGCCTTGGCAAAGCCTTGACTCATCCCTCCATCACCACGGACTTCGCCGAAGCCCTTCTTGAAATGGTAACACCACCTTGCGACTCTGCAAAAGAGGCGCTGCATTATCTCACCACTCTGCATCAATTTATTAATTCAAGATTGCCTGAGGATGAGCTTTTCTGGAATACCAGCATGCCCTGTATTTTGAATGGCGCTGATAGCATTCGAATCGGTGAGTATGGTGATTCACATCAAGGGCGTATGAAACATGCCTATCGTCGTGGTCTTGGTGCTCGCTATGGAAAGCGTATGCAAGCAATCGCAGGAATCCATTTCAATTTCTCGATGCCCGAGAACATCTGGCCTCTGTGGCAACGTTTACAGGGGGAGGACAAACCATCATCGGACTCCGACGACGTCCTCGATCAGTCACGGTCTCGAGGCTACTTTCATATGATGCAGAATTTAATGCGTATCGGTTGGGTGGTTCCCTTTTTGTTCGGTGCGTCTCCGGCAATTTGTCGAAGTTTTCTTGCTCGTGGTGAAGAGAGCGATCTTGACGAACTGAATGGGTCAACGTTGTACGCACCCTATGGCACGTCGCTACGAATGGGAAAAATTGGTTATCGTTATCGTGACGATAGTCCGATTGATCTAAGCGTCCGCCACACAGATATCCATGCTTATATCCATGACATCATCGGGCATGTCACGACAGAGCATCCGCCGTATCGCGAACAAGGTGTTCGTGATGCCGACGGTCAGTACCAGCAGTTGAGCGCTAACCGACTACAAATAGAAAATGAATATTACGGAACGGTTCGCCCAAAACAAATCCCGGAAAAGGGTGAATTGCCGATACTCGCGTTAAAGCATCGTGGCGTTCGTTACCTTGAACTTCGCTCGGTGGATGTCAATATGTTCGATCCGGCAGGCTTAAGTCTTGAACAGGTGGCCATGCTGGAATTACTGATGATATTCGCATGGTTAGGCGATGCTGAGGCTCTCAGTGCAGATGACATGCAGCGTTGTTCAGATAATATCAGCACAGTTGCACACTATGGACGGCAACCCGATTTGGAACTCAAAGGCCCCGATGGTGTGGCAATCAAGCTCAAGGACTGGGGATTGTCGATTCTGGATTCGCTATCGGTTGTTGCAGAGGCTCTTGATAAGCACGCTAACGACAATCTCTATGTGCGAGCACTTTCTGTGCAGATCAATAAATTTAATGATCCAGACGCAACTCCGTCGGCTCAGGTCATGCGTGGAATACACGATGCTGGTTCCTTCAATGCATTCGCCATGAAACAATCTCATTCGCAAGGATCAAGCTTGGACTTGATGCCAGTCGACGAAAACCTGGATGGCGGCTTAGTTCAAGCTGTTGCAAAATCTATAGCTGACGCAGCTAAGCTTGAGGCTGCGAGTAAAGGGAGTTTTGATGACTATTTGCATGACATCATGTCGCAACTTGATCCGCATGCGATGGTAAAGCGCGAGCAAGAGCCTTTACACGGCGCGTCGGTCAATTGATACTGGCGTGACAAAACCAGCCCCTCGCTTTGGTGATCTGACCCTGGGTGCTGTCGTGTTGGCTGGTGGTCTCGCTCGACGTATGGGCGGTACCGACAAAGGTTTGGTTGTACTCGCTGGGCGTCCAATGATTAGCTACGCAGTTTCTGCAGTAGAGGCGGTCACTTCACATATTGTCATTAATGCGAACCGCAATGCAGGTCAATACGCTGCACTGGGACATGAGGTAGTCGCTGATAGCTTTGACGGTAATCTTGGGCCATTGGCTGGTCTTGAGGCGGCGATGAAAACCTTGGATACCGACTTGATCTTCATGTGCCCTTGCGATTCTCCGTTTATGAGCGCCACGCTCATCGAAAGACTAGCTAACAGCTTCGGTACTGATGGCAAAGGTAACAACATCGACATAGCAGTTGCTCATGGCGCTGATCGCATGCAACCAGTTTTTGCTGTTGTAAGACGTTCACTACAAGATTCGCTGAACGATTTTCTGAATCAGGGCGAACGCAAGATTGATAAATGGTATGCCCAGCATTCTCTTGTAGAGGTGGACTGTGACGATCTTCAAGAAGCTTTTTTGAATATAAATACTGAAGAGCAGCGTTTAGAAGCTGAAGCGAGGCTCATCTCATGATCGAAAAATTGCCTTCTTGCGATGATCCCTTTGATCAGCTGCTACCTGTTGCTGATGCGCGTAAATTGTTGTACGCGGCGTTGTCGCCAATCGACGAGAGTGAAACGATCGCACTTGAGGCTGGTCTTGGAAGGGTGCTTGCTGAGGATGTCGTGTCACCGATCAACGTACCGTCACTGGCAAATTCTGCGATGGATGGTTATGCCATCAACTCAGCGGATATCCCTGAAAGTGGTGAGGTTACGCTTAAGATCGCAGGTACTGCCTGGGCGGGAAGACCTTTTTCCAAGCCTGTTGCGAAAGGCTTTGCTGTACGCATTTTTACTGGAGCAATTGTACCCAGTGGCACCGATACAGTGGTCATTCAAGAGCATGTCAGTGCCACAGAAGCAGAAGTCACTTTTGGTCACGATATTCAGGCAGGTCGTAACGTTCGTTTGGCTGGTGAGGATGTGGCAAAAAACGAAACAGTTCTGACACGAGGGCGTCAGTTGAGTGCAAGTGATATCGGCGTGCTGGCATCACTCGGCATTGCAAAGGTGCAAGTCGTGCGAAAACTTCGTGTTGCGTTTTTCACTACAGGAGATGAGCTTTGTTCGCTTGATGAATTTGCAGGCAAGGAATTGCCACCGGGTAGCTTGTTTGATAGTAACCGCTATACCTTGAATGCCTTGTTGGCCTCCATAGGGGTAGAGACAATAGACTTAGGGGTTGTTGCAGATAATGCGGCGGACACGCGGCGTGCGCTTGAGCAGGCAGCCGCAACAGCCGATGTTGTTATCAGCTCTGGTGGCGTGTCAGCAGGTGATGCAGATTATGTCTCAAAGGTGTTTCAGGAACTTGGTGACGTGGCTTTTTGGAAACTTGCGATGCGCCCAGGTCGACCGTTGGCCTTCGGTAAAATCGGGCAGTCTCGCTTTTTTGGTTTGCCTGGTAATCCAGTGGCCGTCATTGTGACGTTTCTTGAGTTTGTAAAGCCTGCTATTCGCTTTTTGTCGGGAATGACTGTTGTTGAACCCGTGACCTTGCCGGCTATTTCCTTGTCAAAGCTTAGAAAGACTCTTGGGCGAATGGAATTTCAACGCGGAATCATGAGTGTCAATGAGGCAGGGCAGATTGTGGTTGAATCCACCGGTAAACAAGGGGCGGGCCGCTTAAGTTCGGTCAGCCGCGCCAACTGCCTGATAGTTATCGACGCTGATGTAGAAGGTGTTCTACCTGGGGATCGAGTTGGCGTGCAGCCTTTTCATGGATTATTGTCCTAATCCAGCAGCATTTGCATTACTTGCAAAGCCTGTTACTCACCACTCAAGCTGCAGCGCCTCAAGACCGTGGAAGTGGTAGCTGTTCTGGTACATGGGTGGTTTGCTAAAAGTTAAATCAGGTATGCGTTCAAACAAGGTTTGTAGACCAACGCGCAATTCGAGTTTGGCGAGAGCGGCGCCAATACAGAAATGCACGCCAGCGCCTAGTGATACATGATTAGCATCTGTTCGCTTGGGTAGGAATGAGCTGGCGTTTGCGAATTTATTAGGATCGCGGTTTGCAGCCCCTAGCAGTAGGGCAATTTCTTCACCACGTTCAAGTTGTACACCATGTCCGAGATCCACACCTGTTTGAGCGTAACGCGTGAAAAGATGTAGTGGGGCGTCGTAACGCATAGCTTCAACGACTGTCGCGTTGGCGGCATCTGTTGAGCCGAGTAGTTGGTTTGTGTCGCAATTGTTTTCAAGCAAGGTCTTTATCGTATTGCCGAATTGATGTACCGTCGCCTCATGGCCTGCGTTCAAGAGGAGTATCGAGATGCTGATTATTTCTTCATCTAATAGTTGGCTGGTGACTTCATTTTTAGATCCCAGTTGCGCCTCTGCTAACATATGCGAAATTAGATCATCTTTTGGTGTTGCCCGCTTTTCCATTATCAATAGACGCAAATAGTCTTGAAATTCCAGAGCCGCGCGATTCGCTTTCAATTCATCTTCGTGCGATTGCGTTAACGTATACATCCGTACCATGTCGTGTGACCAGGATAGAAGTTGTTCACAATCGCATTTGGGAACACCCAACAGTTGTGCAATGACTGTTACTGGAATAGATGTCGCGTAAGCGTCCAGAAGTTCAACCGAACGCTGATCGATAAATGTATCGATACACTCGTTAGCGAGTAGTCGAATGTCGTCTTCCATGGTTGCAACTTGCCGTGCATTAAACGCACGATTAACCAACTTGCGTAGTCGTGTGTGTTCGGGTGGCTCCAGAGCCAACAGGGAATGTTTCTCGGCGCGCGCGAAATCTTTCAGGTGATCAGCCATAGGAGGGCGCTCGAGTCCCAAAGGCGGCAAGCGGGCAAAGCGCTTGTCTTTCAGTATTGCGTCTACATCATCAAAATCTGCCAGGCACCACATGTCGTAGTTTTCCCAAAATATCGGGCCCCTGATTTCGTGCATCTGCGCATAGAGCGCATAGGGGTTTTGCACGAAAGATTGATCTTTCGGGTCCTGATTTATGTGACGTTTGGTCAGATTGAGCTTTGCCATGACGCATCATAGTGCGAAAATGTGAATATATTCACAAGCTCTCATGCTTCTGAGCGGACAAGGTCGGTAACCTTAGGGGTCTGCCCGGAAAACTGTCAATGACGACAACTAGACTTCTATTGGTTGAACCTTCTGCCACGATGCGCTTCGTGCTCTCAAAGCATGCGGAGTCGCTCGGCTTCACTGTGGACGTTGTCGAGCGTTATACCGACGCTTCCAATGCATTGCAGGCTCAGTACCAAAGCTTTGGTCACGACTACGCCTGCGTGTTGCTCGGCTGGCCTTCGGTGCCAGATGATGCAGCTGCATCCTTTGCAAATTTGCTGGAGCAGGATGAATTCAACGATATGGCTGTTGTTGTGTTGTCCACCGACATGCGAGCAGAGACTCGTGCCTGGGTCGCGGGTCGCGATAATACGGCGGTAGTTGCGTGGAAGCATTACCTCAAAATTGAACCCAAATTGTCACAACTCTTAGGCGCTCGAGATACCGGCGCTGACATTTTTGAGACCAAATTTGATAACCGTGATATCCAGATTTTGGTGGTTGATGATTCAGCAACTATCAGGCATTCATTGAAGGAATTATTCTCGATGCAAGGCTATCGCGTAAGTCTGGCAGCGAGTTCTGTTGAGGCTATGAAAATTGCCTGGACCGAAAAAATAGACATCGCCGTGCTTGATTTCTATCTCGCCGAGACCACTGGAGATGTGTTGTGTCGAGATCTGATTGCTGATCCTGATACACATGATGTTACCTGTACCGTGCTGACTGGAACCTATTCTGATCACATTATCAAGCGAAGTTTAAGAGCGGGCGCTGTAGAGTGCATGTTCAAAAATGAATCCAGTGAATTATTGCTAAACCGTATCGATGCCATCAGTCGCTTTGTTCGTCAACGACGTACTCTCGAAAATGATCGAATGCTGTTAGATGATGTAGTTGATTCGATTGCTGGTCCGACTATCGTGCTTAATCACGAGGAACGTATTGTCTATTTAAGTCAGCTTGCTTTACGCGAACTTGAGCTAGACACAGCAGCTCAGCTACTAGGGCAAGCCGCTGCAATTTTACTTGGGCAAGAAAAAATAGGTGATGCAGGCCGAACGCACGATGCTCGCTGGCGCCGACCAGATGGAAGTGAGGTATCAGTGCAATATGTCAGGCGTGATGTTTCTGAATCCAGTGCCAAAGTTATTAGCTTCTCAGCGACATCGACTAAGCAAGGTCAGTCTGCAAAGGATCGTGACCCGGCAACAGTCGCAAATGTAGCAAGTTCACGGTTCGGTTTGACCGAGGCTGCGCAGCCTTTTTTACAGCAGTTGCAAACCTACCTCAACGACACAGCATCGTTGAACGAGCGGGTAAGTCTTCTGCTTGTCGATGTGTTTCTCGATGGCGCTGATGGACTGACCCCAATCGATGTGGATGAAACTCTAGCAGTGCTATCACATCAACGCATCATGGGTATTTATCGGCGCAGGAATCACGTCTTGCGTATCGCGCCCAATCGCTATGCATTTGTGTTCCGTCATAAGAACGAATCACAGATCTTATTGTTGACCCGAAAAATCATGCAGATTTGCAATGATTCGACCACACCAGAAAACAAAAAAATCGCCAGCGTAGGCAGTTTGATCGGTATTAACGAGCGCGGTGATTTGACTGCT
Organism: uncultured Granulosicoccaceae bacterium; assembly: GCA_964594905.1. Lineage (GTDB taxonomy): Bacteria > Pseudomonadota > Gammaproteobacteria > Granulosicoccales > Granulosicoccaceae > Granulosicoccus. Next base: position 614 of record CAZQOI010000042.1, on the reverse strand, counting down.
ACCGAGTTACTGCAGTTAGCTTTAAACGCCGTGGAGATAGTACCGTCAAAAGGTGCTGATCAAGCCTATCTAATGGATCTGCATCAGATGTTGAGTGTCTACCCATCTTGATGGTTACTGCAAAACCAATATCTGCCCGCTGTTGACATTTCCGGTTTCTAACGCAATGGCTAAAGACGCGCTACTCTCAACTGGTACTGATACCATCAGTACACTGCCATCGTGACTCATGGCCAGCTGGTCAACGAAAGCGTTCTTGGCAAGAACAGGTGCGGACTGCGGTAGCTCCAGAACATTTTGCCATGGTGAATTTACACCATCCAAGCTGCCTGAATCGATAACCCCGATCAAGTTGGCATCCGCAATTGATTGCCATGCGAATATGATGGAAGAGAGGTCTTGATTGGCTACGAGCCTCAAAGTAGCGTCACTGGCCGCCGCGCCGAGGCGTAAAGAACGCTCGACATTGAGCTGTAGGCTGGGCGGTGTGTTCTCAGATGCCAAAAGCCTGGATTGGTATTGCCAAGCAACTGGAATGCGATCGACTGCACTACTGACCTCCCAGGCAAACACCAACAACTCCTCTCCGTTACTGGAGGATGCTAATTGTATAT
>CAZQOI010000041.1:0-26466 GCA_964594905.1 uncultured Granulosicoccaceae bacterium | reverse complement strand
AATTATATAAAAGAGCGTAAAGCGTCTTTTCCTGATGCCAATTACTGATAGCGTGCCCCTTTTATGTTCCAACTCCGGCAAAACATTTCCTCGTGATCGGTAAGGGCGAAGCGACTACGCGCATCGGATTTTACCTGGTGCCGCAGTTTTCGATGATGGCCTTTACGAGCGCCATTGAGCCTTTGCGAATGGCCAATCAAATCACCGGTGAGGAGCTCTATCGATGGACCTTGGTTTCAACTGACGGTGAACCTGTGGTCGCTAGCAATGGTCTGAGCTTTGCTGTGCAGCACGGCGCCGAATCACGTGAACGCTACGACGCGGTATTCGTATGTGCTGGCATCAATGTGCATCAGGTTCATGACGAAGCAGGTGCACAGTGGCTTCGTCAACTCGACAAGCAAGGCAGCGTTCTAGGTGGAATTTGTACTGGAACCTATCTATTGGCACGAGCCGAATTACTTAATGATTCGCGTTCCACGATTCACTGGGAAAATTTGGCTGCTGCACGTGAAGAGTTTCCGCACCTTGTTATATCACCAGAGCTTTTTGAGATTGACGACAATCGATATACCTGTGCCGGAGGTACAGCGCCACTGGATATGATGCTTTGCGAAATTCGTAATCGGCATGGTAGTGATCTTGCGACACGAATTTCAGAACAATTCATGTGTGAACGTATACGTGATCAGAATGATCGTCAACGCGTACCGCTGACACAGCGTATCGGTTCGAGCCAGCCGAAACTTGCCGAGGCAGTATCTCTCATGGAAGCTAACATTGAAGAGCCCATGACACTCGACGAGTTGTCGCATCATGTTGGACTATCGCGCCGCCAACTTGAACGACTCTTCCAGCGCTACCTGCATTGTGTTCCAACCCGTTACTATCTAGAGCTGCGGCTCGAACGCGCCAGGCAGCTCCTGTTACAAACGAGTATGCCAATTGTCGACATCGCTTTGGCCTGCGGCTTTATCTCCGCACCGCATTTCTCCAAATGCTACCGCGACACCTTCTCCCTACCACCCCGCGACGAACGCCGCCGCGCCGCTGGCCTTCTGGGGTCGGACCATGGCAAGACTTTGAAATCCAAGAAGAAAGCGTTGTAAAACAGCCTTTTTCAGCGCTTATATAGGTGTTGTTGACTATAAAAATGATGGTTTAAGAGAATCGTCAAACAAGCTGTAGGCGTTCATTTACTGGGTAAGATAAATCTGTGGCCAATGCACTGAGTTGCTCAATGCTCCCGAATCAATGAAAAGTGATAGGTAGTGTGGGCTGATTTTTCGTTGTCAGTCATATCAGTTGTCAGCGTTCCTGGTTTGTTTATCGCTACCGGAGCTCATAAACATATACCAGATACTGTCGCCGATGACTGTGTAATTCTAAATTTGTGACAGCAAGGCAAGCTCGTACACAATCAAACCCGCATACACACCAACCAAAGAACCAAGGATTGAACGGGAGCGCCAACGTTTGTACATCAGCACATTGCTGGTAGCGACAAGCAATATGGCAGGTATGCCGGTCAATAGCATCTTGGCGATGGTAAAAGCCCAGACACTGTGCCCAAGGAACCAATTCATGACAGGGTTTAGTTCAGTGCCGCCATGCGCAAGCAACGTCAGGGTGAAAATTGAATCTGTAATCGATAGAACCACCAGTAAGATGGCGAGCAGCACAATGCCTGCATCGAAATGATCCAGTATTGGATAACGGCGATCTTTTGAGCGTCTACCGTACATGCGACGGGGTGACACCAAGCATTGGCGCAATGTCATCAATGAGTAGACACGACGTTCTTCGCTCAATCTTCGCTCAGCGCCTGGGCGAGGATCCATTGTTAGTATGTTCATGGAACGGATTGTATGGGATTGCCTTTTAGACGAGATGGCTTGGCTCACGGTTTGGTCCTGAACGTGAAGTTTATCACTGTCGTTTCCAGGGCTAATCGAGGTTTTAATACAGCTACTGCAGCTTTTCCTTGAGGCGATACCACAGCATGCCCAAGGCCATCAGGGCGCTGCCCAGAGTTTGTCCTATTGGTAGGTTCACATGCCGAAACGCGGCCATCGTATCGAATCGATCCTGAGAATCGGTTAACGCCTCTGCCATTATTTCCGCCAGGATATGTGACGTTGCAATGCCATGACCCGAATATCCTTGAACGTAGTGGACATTGGTATCAGCAGTGCCAATCATTGGAATACGATTTATAACAATGCCAGCTGAGCCTGTCCATGCAAAATCGATCTCAACATCCTTGAGTTCTGGAAAGGTTTTGGTCAGCGCTGGTTTCAGTTCTTTGGCAACATCCTTGATTGAGCGATTCGAGTAATTGCTACCGCCTCCGAACATGAGGCGTTTGTCCGCTGTTAAACGATAGTAGTCAAGAATCATTCGGCTATCGTAAACGGCTAGATCGTCGCGATTGATACGCGCTGCAAGTTCGTCACCAAGTGGAGCGGTTGTCAGATTTCCAAGTATGGCTGGAAACAGTTTTCCTCCGAGCGCCTGCGGCATCAAGCGGTGATAGGCGTTACCTGCTAGCACTACGGAATCTGCTCTTACAGTTCCACAATTGGTGGTGAGTTCTACTCGCTTGCCGGGTTTGATTTTAGTAACGGTGGTGTGCTCGTAGATGCGGACGCCTAAGCCTTTGGCAGCACGAGCTTCGCCAACGCATAGATTCAAAGAGTGCAAGTGCATATTGCGTTTGTTTAAAATCCCTCCGTGATAAAGTGGGGTGGCAAGCCTTGCATGTACTTCATCGCGATCAAGCCAATGCACTTCGTTCTCAAGTCCGGAATCCCTTGCGTCATCGAGTATTTTTTTTAAGTCTTCAACATCACGCTTTGTCCAGGCCGTGTACAAATGGCCGAATTTCAAATCACACTCTATTGCGTATTTGTCGATGCGTCGTTTGATGATGTCGTGACCATGCCATCGTAAGTGACGCACAAACTGGGCGGCGTCTGATCCTTCCTGTCGTTCAAGCTGACGGAACATGGCTTGGTCGCCTGATAAGCTCCCTGTTACTTGTCCACCATTGCGGCCGGAGGCTCCCCAGCCTATACGGTTTGACTCAAGCAACACGACTGATCTACCGCGTTCGGCAAGTTCCAGCGCGGTTGCGACTCCGGTCAGTCCGCCACCGATGATTGCGACATCCGCATTCGTATCTTCTTTGAGTGATGCGTACTTGAAATTGTCGTTAAGGGTCGCCGTATAGTAATTCTCGATGCGTTCTTCGGCCATCATCAAACCCTTGTCAGATAAGTATTCCAGTCTACGCTGTTGACTTGTCCGTTGAACCAGATCGCTTCCTGCTCTTTTATTGCTGTGAATTTCTCAACGAAATTCTTTCCCAGTATTTCATCGAGCAAACTTGAGCTTCTGGCAGCCTCAATGGCGCTTAGCCAGTCGTGAGTCAGTCTTGGTGCGTCTGGTGTATCGCCGGGCATTAATGGATTGGATACAGGGCTGACGCCTTTGTCGAGACCATGGCGCATGCTGGCGAGAATGCTTGCGAGTACCAGATAAGGATTTGCATCTGCACCTGCGACGCGATGTTCAAGCCTCGCGTTCTTGCCAGTGGTTTCCGGCAACCTTAGTGCAACACCGCGATGGTCGTAACCCCAATCCAGACGATTGGGTGCAAAACTCTCGGGTTGTATACGCCTGTAGGAATTTCCATGTGGGGCGTACATCAACAAGCAGTGTGCAAGGTTATCAAGACAACCTGAAACGCAGTGTAAAAGCCTTTCACGTTTTTCGCCTTGATTAAAAAGATTTTTACCGTCGCCGTCAATCACACTGACATGCACATGTTGCCCGGAACCGCCGTGTTCGGCATAAGGTTTTGCCATAAAGCTTGCGTACAGACCAGTATCACGTGCTGCACGATCCACGATTTGTTTGAAAATGATTGCGTCATCGGCCGCTTGTAAAGGGTTGTCGCGGTGTTCAAGGTTGATCTCAAACTGTCCTGGTCCAAATTCAGCAAGAGCGGCTGTTGCCGGTATGTCCAAGGCTTGAGAATAAGTGTGCACCTTAGCGAGAAAGTCCGAGACCTGATCCATGACTCTCAAGTCGTACAGTTGTAGATCTTGTGGTTGTCCAGCTAATGCCAATTGCTTGGGTACGCTAGGGATACCGGTACTTAGGGTGGTCGCATCCAGTAAATAAAACTCAAGCTCAATCGCAACGCTTGGATACCAGTTCAGCGTCGCCCATCTTTCGATTTCACGAACGAGAACTCCGCGCACATCGTACTCACTGATTGTGCCGTCAAGTTCATGCAGGCTGGTCAGTACTTGTGCATGACTTGGGTTCCAAGGTTGAGTCTTTATGGTGTTGTCACCTGGAACGCACAAACCATCAGGATCACCGATACTCAAACTCAACTCCAGAATATCGTCACGATCATCGTTCCAGATATCCTGTGCCAGAGTAGATAAGGGTAGGCGAGACTGGCCCTTGATAATTTTGTCAGCGAAAGATTCGGGTAAACGCTTGCCGCGTAGTTTCCCTTGCCAGTCAACTGTCAGTACATCGATGAATTCAACCGGCTTCGATGTTGTAGCGGATTTGTTACTCATGTGCTCATGAATCCAAGTGATGCTTGGGCAGCAACATCATGTCTTGATGTGCCCAATGAGCGGTGATGGAATCATTCGCGTCTATGGTTTGAATACGATTTGCTTGTGCATTGTCGACGATCGCTGATAAGGACTGACCACTATCAAGAATGATCTCGATAATAGAAAACTGTCCCTGAAAGGCGATATCGCCACGTCGACCTGAGACGGCAACGTGCTCTGCAGGTGTGTCACCTATGCTGACTTTGATATGTTCTGGGCGTATACCAACAATATGTTGGGTCGCGTCATCTGATAAGTTCAGGTGAGCTGGTCGAGTGCAATTGATTTGACCAAGTCCAGTCGCCTCTACTGTGATGGTTGAATCTGATGGTTTCATACTGCTCACATCAAACGCATGGAGCTTACCGATGAAGTCAGCGACAAAGGCATCCACCGGTTGTTGATACAGCTCCGACGGGGTTGCTATTTGCTTAAGGCGCCCATCTGCGAGAACGGCGACGCGATCAGCCATCGCCAAGGCTTCGGATTGATCATGGGTAACAATGATGAAAGTGATACCCACAGTTTCCTGCAACTTCACTAGTTCAAGTCGCATAGCGTCACGAAGTTTGGCATCAAGTGCTGATAAGGGTTCATCGAGTAGCAACACGCGAGGTTGCTTGACCAACGCGCGAGCAAGCGCGACACGTTGGCGTTGACCGCCTGACAATTGATCGGGCATACGCGTCTTGAACGAGTCCAGATGCACTTGTGTCAGTGCCGTGTTAACGCGCTCTTCGATGTCGCTCTGTGGAACCTTGTCCATCTTGAGACCATAGGCGACGTTATCGGCTACTGACATATGCGGAAAAACCGCGTAAGACTGAAAGACCATATTGACTGGCCGCTTGTTCGGAGGGGTGCGAGACATATTCTGACCATCGATCATCAGCTGGCCACTCGTAGGAACTTCGAATCCTGAAATAACTCGCAGCAAAGTAGACTTGCCACAGCCAGAAGGCCCAAGCAACGCGAAGATCTCACCAGCTTCTATATCGATAGATATATCGTCGATCGCACGCGTTGCACCAAAATATTTGGACACGCCCTGAATGGATACGATGGGATCAGCCATGTTGTGTCTTCTCAGGTTTCATTGGACAAACGCTGATAACGAAGCGCAATGTAGGTCAGTATCAGCGTCATCAAAATCAATACGGTGGATGCAGCATTAATTTCAGGTGTAACCGAAAAACGCACCATCGAGTAAATCTTGACTGGCAAGGTCACAGTATTTGGCCCTGATGTGAAAAACGTGATAACAAAGTCATCCAGTGACAAGGTAAAAGCCAACAGGGCGGCGGCGATCAAACCTGGTTTCATGTGTGGTATCAAAATATCGCGGAATACTCGGTATTCAGATGCACCAAGATCATGTGCAGCTTCTTCCATCTCACGATTAAAACTATTCAAGCGCGTACGGATTATCATTGCGGCGAATGGAAAAGAAAATGTAATGTGCGCAATGATGATATTGCTCAGATTGAAAGGCCAGTGAAGATCACCGGTATTCAGCCATCCCATGGCTGAGAAAAACATTGCAAGTGCAACACCCATACAGATTTCAGGTATTACGATCGGGAGTGCAACGAGGCCTTCATAGAGTGGTTTGAACGGAAAGCGAAACCGCCATAAAATGATGGCGACCAGCGTGCCAAGGATAACGCTGACTATCGTTGAAGCGACCGCTATCGTTAGTGAGTTGCCAAAGGCTATAAGCAATTCTTCGTTGCCAAAAGCTTTCGAGTAGTACTTTGTTGTAAAGCCTTTCCAAATAACATTGCCACCACGCCGCGAGTTATTGAAAGAAAAGATGATCAGCACAACGATGGGTGCGTATAAAAACAATGTGCCCAGTATGAACACGAGTCGTAACGGCCATTTTCGACTGTATTCGAAAGGTCCAGCGGGTGTTTTGCGACGCCTTTCAGCCATTGCGAGATGCCTCTCTATTCGAACGGGCGGCATCGGCGAACGAGCGGATCGCAAGCAGAATAAACGTCAGATACAACAAGGTTAATGAAATAGCAGAACCAAACGGCCAGTCGTTGGCCTTCTTGAATTGCCGCTCTATGACGTTGGCAATCATGTCCACTTGTCCTCGGCCTAATAAATCGGGTGTCAGAAACTGACCTAGTGCGGGAATGAAGGTAATGATTGCGCCCGTGATAATACCCGGCATGGCTAGAGGTATCAGTACTCGACGAAGTGTTTGCCATTGTCCAGCACCAAGATCATTACTGGCTTCGAGCAATGACTTATCCATGCGTTCCAGCGATGAGTAGATTGGCAGGATAGCGAAGGGTAGTGACACATAAACGATACCGTAGATAACCCCAAAGGGTGTGCCCAGAAACTTTAACGGTGTAAAACCATCTCCTAGCAAACCGAGTCCACCTAAACCCACAAATGACACCAAGGCGTCCAGTTTGTCGTAAAGCCAATGCAATAGATCATTCAATCGGCCACGGGTGCCCAGTATATTCAACAAGGCATAGGTTCGGATCAACAAGTTGGTCCAGAAGGGCAACATGATAATCAGTAACAACCATGGCTTGGCTCTGGGTGACGCAGTTGCAATAACCAAGGCCATTGGAAAACCGATAAGCAGGCAGATCACCATGGATGTGAATGCAAGCCAGAGTGATCGCCAACCTAGTTCGAGAATCTCGGGGGCCAGCATGCGCTTGTAGTTGTCAAGCGTCCAGGTTGTCTTGATTTCAGTTAAGGATACGTTTTCGCCGAAACTGTAAAGCCAAACAATACCGAGTGGCACGACAAAAAACAACAACAGCCAGATGAAGGAAGGTAGGCCAAACGCCAGGAAAACTGGCAGCTTGTGACGGGCGCTCTCAGTACTCAACGGTAACAGCTCTCACCAGCACCGCTTGTTGCAGATACATACAAGCGGTGCATGGGTGATAAAGAACAAATTGGCTCTAGCTGGCTTTGATACGAGTCCAGGCCTCGTCAATCTTCTGTGTGATTTCCTGACCAGGATAGACAGACACTTCACTGATGGCAGTGGTTGAATCAGGCGGGAAAATAGCAGGGTTTTCCGTATATTCCGCGCTCATCAGGTCTTTAGCCGCCTTGTTCGGAGTGGCGTAGTAGACGAAGTCTGCGATATCAGCACCGACCTGTGGGTCGAGAATATAATTAATCAGTGCATGCGCGTTTTCGATGTTCTTTGCACCTTTGGGAATGCACAGCGCATCCTCCCAAAGTAAACCACCTTCTTTGGGTACGATGTAACCAATGTCATCGTCTTCATCCATAGCTTGCAGAATGTCACCGTTCCATTCCATGGCCAGATCAACTTCACCCGCCAGTAGCAAGTCCTGTCCGTTGTCAGGTGCAAAGGCGACGATTCGATCTTTCTGATCCTTGATCATCTGTTCCGCAGCCGCAATGTTTTCATCGCTCCAGTCATTAAGCGATTTACCCATTGCTTTCAATGCCATTTGCATCACTGTTTGTGGTTCACTCATCAAAGCAATGCGACCGGCATATTTATCCGATATCAATACATCTGCCCAAGAGTCAGGTACTCCATCAACCGCAGACTTGCGATAACCAATGCCGATAGTTCCCCACATGTACGGCAAGCTGAATTTACGACCGGGATCGAATGCTGGATCCGTAAAGTTAGGATCGATGTTGGCCATGTTCGGAATCTTTGAGTGATCCAATGGCAACAGCATATCGGCCACCAGCATGCGTTCAATATAGTCATTGGTTGGGACGATTACGTCATAACCTGGGTTACCGCCACGCATCTTTGCAAACAGTTCGTCGTTGTCTGCAAACAAATCATACTGAACTTCGATACCCGAAGACTTTTCGAAGTCTTCGATTGTGGTCTCACCAATATAGGTATCCCAATTGTAGAAATTGACTTTGCCATCTGCCGCAAAGGCACCTTTTGGCAGCTTGAGTGAAATTCCGACGGCAGCAGTACCTGCCAAAAACTTACGACGACTGATAGGCGCCCGGTGCTTGAGTGACATGGATGGTTCCTTTGTGTTGATACGGCCAAGCCGGTAAGGGTCTTTATATCATCCTTAAGTCGAATCAGTCGAGCCAAATGGCGCTGGTGGCTTGGGATTGCCAACAGGAGGCGCGAATCGCGGACAGCTACTGGTTTGAGCGCTTGCGACGCTTTCTACGAGCCGCTTTTGGGGCCATAGGGGCAGGCAGTTTGACCGCTTTCGCAAGCTCAGGGAATGGCGCAGATTTGTGTGGAAAGGCCATTGCCTCAACAAAGTGCGCCTGGAACTGTGGTTCGACTGCGGTCTCGACCTTTTCCACGCGTCTGACCGTTTGCTCTATTTGCTGACGTGATGACTTATCGAGCAAGGCGATACGTGCTCCGGTGCCCGCAGCATTACCCGCAGAATCCACTTGTTCAAGATTGCAATCCGGGATAAGGCCAAGCACCATCGCGTATTTGACGTCGATATGGCTACCGAATGCACCGGCGAGGCGTATTCGTTGTATTTGCTCAACCTCGAGCCTGTCCATCAACAAACGAACCCCAGCATATAGGGCGGCTTTTGCGAGTTGTATTTGACGTACATCGTTTTGTGTAATGCGAATACTGACATCGCCTTCATGCAACACATAGGAGAAGGTTCGATCATCAGCTATGATGCGCGGTGACTTGGAAGATAAGTCACCTTGTACAACACCGTCTGCATCGATGATTCCAGCGAGAAACATTTCAGCGACTACTTCAATGATGCCAGAACCGCAGATGCCGGTTACGCCGGTTGCTGCAGTGTCTTCAGCGAATGATTCATCGTTTGACCATGTATCAGAACCGATAATGCTATAACGAGGTTCAAGCGTTTCAGGATCAATGCGCACGCGCTCGATAGCGCCGGGCGCTGCACGTTGACCACCGCTTATTTGTGCTCCTTCAAAGGCGGGACCAGTTGGGCTTGAGCAGGCAAGCAAACGTTCGCTATTGCCAAGGACAATTTCTGCATTGGTGCCGACATCAACCAATAGGGTGATGTCGTCAAGTTTTCCAGGTTGTTCAGCCAGTACCACACCGGCGGTATCAGCGCCCACATGGCCGGCGACGCAAGGCAGTAGATACGCCTTAGCCTGAGCGTGAGCATTAATACCCATATCGCATGCATTGATAGACAGTGACTCATCGGTCGCCAACGCAAACGGCGCACCGCCAAGTTCAACAGGGTTAATGCCCAACAATAGATGGTGCATTACCGGGTTGGCGACAAAGGTCAGTTCCAGGATATCGCTTGAATCAATGCTGACCTCTTTGGCGACATCATCAATCAGTGTGTTGATTGCATGCTGAACTGCGTCGGTCATAGCTTCTTCGCCACCTGGATTCATCATGACGTAAGACACTCGGCTCATCAGGTCTTCACCAAATCGTATCTGCGGATTCATGATGCCGCTGCTGGCAATAACATTACCCGTGGACAAGTCGCATAGATGACCGGCAATGGTTGTTGACCCGACATCAACTGCAAGACCGTAGATGGTTTCCTTGAAGCCTGGCCACACAGCGAGAATTTCTTTTTCATTGTAAACAGCAACTGTCACCTGCCAGTCGCCTGTACGCAAGGCAGTCTGCAGTGCCTTGATAACGTTTAAGCCTGCATCAAGAGAATCGAGTTCCCATTCTTTATGCAAGGCATCTTTTAGTCGTCTGAGATCACCCGACGGGTCGTGCATGTCTGGTTCTTGTACTTCAACTACGTGCAGCCTGACGGCAGGATCTAGTGTGATATGAACATGATCGACAGCTTTTCTAATGATCTGCCGGTGTACTTGTGAGTCTGGAGGAACATCAACAACAAGATCACCTAAAATTTTTGCCTGGCAGCCTAGTCGTCTGCCATCGACGAACTCACCATTGATACGCTGATAGCGTGCCTCGACTTTGCTGCCCTCGCTTAAGTGTGTTTCAAGTGAGTTGATCTTGTGTTTGGGGAACTCACCAAACGGGGTCAATACCTGGCATCGGCCACAGAGTCCGCGACCACCACACACCGAATCCAGATCAACGCCAAGTTCGCGTGCTGCATCAAGCAGGTTAGTGCCAACAGCGAATTCACCGCGCTTTCCACTTGGGGTGAAGACTACTCGCGCAAGTTCTGTATTTGGTGCTGTGTTCGTCATTTTCTAACTAGCTACTTCGTCGGCGTCGGCTACTGCGACGGGCGCGGCCTTCGCCTTCCGCTGCTGGTGCGCGGTACTTCTTTATCCAGGCTAGACAGTCAGCGTCATTACCCATCAGAACATCGGCAGCCATGACAGAGCGCATGACTTCTTCATGACAAGGGTTGGTGATCGCTGATGTCATACCAGCACTCATAGCCATAGACAGGAACGCCCCGTTAATACCGTTACGTTCAGGCAATCCGAAACTGACATTCGATGCGCCACAGGTTGTGTTGCAACCAAGCTCGTTTTTTATACGTCCGAGAATATCGAATACTTGACGCCCGGCATAACGCATCGCGCCTATCGGCATAACGAGTGGATCGATGACAACATCGCTTGCCGGTATCCCGTGATCGCTGGCACGTTCAACGATCTTTTTAGCAACCTTGAAGCGCTCATTCGGGTCTTCAGAGATACCAGTTTCATCATTGGAGATTGCCACAACAGCTGCGCCGTATCGTGCGACCAGCGGTAAGACTCTTTCAAGCACTTCATCCTCACCAGTCACTGAGTTAACCAATGCCTTGCCTTGATAGACAGCAAGCCCAGCCTCAAGGGCTTCGATAATCGACGAATCAATTGACAGTGGAACATCGGTAATCGATTGCACGAGTTTGATTGATTTGGCCAGAATGGCGGGCTCATCGGCCAGTGGTATGCCGGCATTGACATCTAACATTTGCGCACCGGCTTGCACCTGAGCAATAGCATCAGCTTCGACGCGTGAGAAATCATCCGCTTTCATTTCTTCGGCGAGTATCTTGCGCCCGGTGGGATTGATACGTTCACCGATAATGGTAAAGCGATGATTATCCCCAATGATATGTTCACGGGTAGCTGAACTGATGACTGTGTCAGTCATTGTATTTTTCCATCTGTTGCTGAACATTGGCATCGCCCGGGTATAGCTTGGGATGCCATGGAATACGATCACCGAGGATGTCGGAGCGTCGTACGATTTCAGGAACATTATGTTCCTGTCTATAGGCCATGATGTGGACACCGTTCACGCCTTCGATCTCGCGAATTTCCTGAATAAGGTCCACACAAAGATTAACGCCTTCCGCTTTTTGATCATCAGCGCCTTCAAGGCGTTTGATGATCGCATCGGGAATATGTACGCCTGGAACATTCTTGCGTATCCAAAGGGCGGTGCGCGCTGATGCCAGTGGACCAACACCGATCAGCATGAATACTTTTTCATGCATACCCAGATCACCGACGGTTTGCATATAAGTTTTCAGACGATCAATGTCATAGCAGTACTGGGTTTGAATAAACTGCGCGCCAGCAGCAACTTTTTTTACCAAACGCTGTGGGCGGTAATCGAACGGCGCAACAAAAGGATTCGCTGCTGCACCTAAAAACACTCTTGGCGATACCTCAAGCTTTCTACCACTTTGAAAAGTGGATTGGTCACGCATGGTGCTTGCAATGTTCAGCAGCGACATGCAATCAAGATCGAATACCGGTTTAGCTTCTGGATGGTCGCCGGTCTGCACACCATCACCTGACAAGCACAACATATTCGCAACACCCATCGCCGCACCGCCCAGAATGTCACCCTGGATGGCGATTCGATTTTTGTCGCGACATGAAATCTGTTGGATAAGTGAGTAACCGATACGAGTCAGTAGTGCGCAAACCGCAAGGCTACCCATATGGCAGTGTGCACCGCTGCCATCGGTTGCGTTGATTGCATCAACGTAGCCATCGAATATCGCTGCGCGCTCATACACGGCATTTGGGTCGGCGCTATCTGGTGGCGCTAGTTCAGTAGTAACTGCGAAATGACCATCACGCAGTATGCGTTCAAGCCGACCTGGAGATGAATGACCTTCCCGGATCGGTAGGGGATAGCCTGGTACAGGTTCATCGGCGTACATTCAATCGGTCTCAGCGGATTGCGTCGGTGTGGTTTTATCCTGTACGACTTTCAACCACGAGGATCGCCCTTTGTACCGGTGATCGACAGCGAATTGCACAGTATGGATGGCATTTCCCTCACGCATCTTTGGTGCGCCTCGCCAGGCTTCTACCCAGACACAACGCATATCTGGTTTGACTTCGCACATGCCGTCCTCCCGCACACCACCGCATGGTCCATTGCGTATTGTTTTTGGGCAATTCATCGGGCAGGACATACCGGTGCTGCTAAGCGCACATTGTCCGCACATCTGACAATCGAACAATGCGCCTTTAACGACCTTCTCAACGGCTGCAACGGGCTTTTCCAATCTCTCGTAGCCGATTCTACGCAGCAGTGGTGCGGACCGGATTAGTGTTTTCTCGACAATCGAGTATGTCGTTTCCATCAACTTTGAATGGCTGACACACCACTTGCGCAAGGTATACACAGGCGGCTAACTAGCGATCCAGTTTGGCGTTTTCGGCAATACCTTTTGCCTTGACTACGGCTTCCAGGTACTCCTCGCTGAATTGCGCAACAAGCTCAGCAACAGCGTCATCCGCTTCTTGTTGTAGTTCATTGCTGCATTTGTTTCGTACCCGTCGCCAGTCTTCCATATAGGCGTCGCTTGAACCTTTACCAGCACGCATAGCGGCGCGGTCGATTCCTTCCTGAAAGCGATCAGGCAACATAACCTTTGCGGTCTTGCGTCCCGCCTTAGCAGTGACCTGTGACGGAATGTCGCGCCAGTAGATCTTGATCAGTTCAGCCATGAGTAAAGTGCCTGTTGCCTTTCAATCAGACCCAGCGTTGTTTAGTGGTGCTGGACATGTACCTTGATCGATTCAAGTGATTGCGCAAACGGTTTCAAACCGGTTTCGCGTAACTCGAATTTTAGACCAAGTGCTTTTGCTGCGGCAGTTGCCTTATCGATAAGTGTTGGAGTTGGCGACTGAGCGAGATAAACGACGCGAGTGTAGTGCGCGAAATACGTGTCTCGCAGTTCAGGATGCGACGTTATTCCCAGTCCGTCGAGGATAAGTCGATCAAAATGAGCGGCCAGATAGTCCGTCAGATAAAAAGTCCCGAGTTCTTCCTCGGCAAGACCTGCAAATGTTTCGAGCCCTGCGAAGAAGTCATAGCAATGATTTCCCGGGAGTCTTTCTACAGCATGACGCCGAATGACCTGATCAAGCTCGCCGCCAGTTCCACAGTCGCCATAGGCAACTAAAATGCGATCGAAGGCGTCTTTGTTCTCAAGTATTTTTTTCTCAACACCGGGAGCGATATGCACCGGCGTGTTGTGCCACTCAGCCGGCAGACATTGAATATCTACGTGGTCCCAGTTACTGGCCTTGAGCACAGCGACTAGCTCGTGCGCTATCGCTCCACAGGCAATGACCAGTGTGGTCTTGCTCATGACGCACCCTTAACTCGCCAAGCGCCGTTCGGCAACGAGAGCCTTTGCTGTTTCAACCGCGACTGCGGCATCTCGACAGTAGGCATCTGCACCAACCGCTTCACCAAACTCTTCATTCAAAGGTGCACCACCAACAAGCACGATGAAATCGTCACGCATGCCTTGTTCTTTCAAGGTATCGATAACGACTTTCATATAAGGCATGGTTGTCGTCAATAGTGCTGACATACCGAGAATGTCTGGCTTGTGCTCTTCAAGTGCGGCGAGATAGTCTTCGACAGGGTTGTTGATTCCCAGATCGATAACTTCAAAGCCTGCACCCTCGAGCATCATGCCGACCAGGTTCTTGCCGATGTCGTGGATATCACCTTTGACCGTACCGATAACAACCTTACCAACAGATTCCGCTCCCGTTTCCGCGAGTAGTGGGCGCAGTATCGCCATACCTGCTTTCATGGCGTTGGCCGCCATCAGTACTTCTGGCACGAACAGAATGCCATCGCGAAAATCGATGCCGACTATACGCATGCCTTCTACAAGTGCATCGTTCAGCACACGATCTGGAGCCCATCCGCGTTCAAGCAAAATTTCAGTGCCTTCCGCGATCTCCTCGTTTAATCCGTTGTACAGATCATCGTGCATCTGCTCGGTAAGCTCATCGTCATTGAGCTCACTGAGGATGATGTCCTCTTCGTCGTCGAAGTCGTCTTGATCCGCCATGTGGTACTCCACGCTGCTTATAGTTGAATAGTAGGGTGGATTGCCCCTTGCGGGATATGCATAAATGGCACCGTACCGACCTCTAAGATAGCCGACGCGACTTCGGAAAGCTTATTTGTCGCTTGGTGAAGCTTATGTGTCGCCTGATTATGTGACTCAGGTTCCGAATACTCAGACGGTGTCTAGAACACCAAACTAACGGCCTGTGAATTCTGGGGGGCGCTTGGAGAGAAACGCATCGACCCCTTCGGCAAAGTCGGTGGTCTGGCTGGCTGCCTGTTGGTAATCCCTTTCCAGATCAAGCTGCTCGTCCATTGAGCGTGTCGCGGATAACCTTAATAACTGTTTGGTGAAGGCTAAACCGGTGGTTGGATGAGCCGCCATGGCATGCGCCATCTCGGCTGTCAGCGATTGCAATTGCTCATCGTCGACAGCTTTGTAGATCATGCCCCATTGTTCAGCGGTTTCTGCAGTGACTGCTTCGCCAGTCAAGGTAATAGCGGTAGCTCTTGCCAGACCGATCAAACGAGGTAGGGTCCATGTTCCACCACCATCGGGCACGAGTCCCAACCTATTGAACGATTGGATGAACTTGGCAGAGCGGGCAGCCAGCACGATGTCACAGGCGAGCGCCATGTTTGCACCTGCGCCAGCTGCAACACCATTAACACTGGCGATGACTGGCATGTTAAGCGTTGTTAGCGTGCGAATCAGTGGGTTGTAATGATCTCTAACGACATCGCCAAGTGCGTTCATGTCCAGATCGGCGAGATCCTGTCCCGCGCAGAAGCCGCGTCCATTGCCTGTAATAACAAGACAACGCACGTCATTGGCTGATTGCACACGAGACAGGACTTCCTGCAACTCTTTGTGCATATCAGCGGTAAATGCGTTGAGTTTGTCAGGGCGATTCAGTGTGATCCATACAACGCCTCCATCCTGTCCGAGTTCAATGAATTCAAATTTACCATCGATGTTCATGAGGAGCTTCCGTGGAATAGTGCGGGTTATTCAGCCCAGATTTCGCGGCTTTGATGAGCGGAACAAGCTGGCCAAGAGAACCAACAAGAACGCACCGGCCAGCGCCCGCAGCAGATAACCCCCAGAATTGACGACGACAGTTGCGTCAGGGTTAAGTATAACGGGAAGCAGTGCACCCAGTGTCGATCCAATGACACCGAGCAGGATGTTGACGATAAACAAAGAACCGCGTCCACGCAACAAGACTGCGGCGATAACGCCGAACACGACACCGATTAACAACACGAGAATCAGATTTTGCGTTGGCAACGTTCTGCTCCAGAGCAGCAAAGGTTTAACAAGTGTACTGGATCAGCTCTTGATGGGCATTGGATTATGTATGCGTCACGAGTTGTCATGATGCCAGTGGGCGATCTGATCGCAGTAGTTTGTGTACTTCATTAACCGCAAGTGACAGCATTGCAAAATCAATAACATTGCTAGCTTTCAGTTCGGTAACCAGTGCACCAAACTTATCCATTGCCTGCGGATTGCGAGTAGCCCAAGCGCCGACACGCTCTGCACCTGTGAGGTTTTGCTCTGTCGAACTTGCTACCTCAGCACACAGATGTCGCTGTTGGTAGTGTAAATCGGAACGCAATTCGGCGGTCGCAAGTGTATGCCAATGAGAGCTGACCTTGAGTTCACCGATCTTGTCGCGTAGCCAAGTCAATTCAAGATGCTGACCGAGGGCGAAATAGATCGATGCGATTTCCTTGACTGGTTGCTCTAGTGACTGGGCAATTTCAACGATATCCAGGGATGAGGAGAGTGGCACAACACGCGCCACAGCCTGAGCTATCGCATCGGGTGCTCCGGCTTTCTGGAAGTGGTTGATTCTTTGATCTAGTGTTTCGCGTTGTACTTGAGCAAGGCAATCAGGCATCGAGCTGATGAGCTCATCAAGATCGCCCTGAAAATGAGTCACCATTTCACTGATGCCTTCGGAGGACTGTCGTGAACGCAGCAACCAGTGCGTCGCACGTTCAGCCAGACCGCGTACCAGAATTTGCATGCGGTACTGCTCCTCGCTGGATATTTCGTTGTCCAGTGACTCTATTGACTTCCAAAGCGCAGGCAGTCGAAAAATACGCCGAATAATGATGAATGCAGCTGATATCTCCTGGATCGATGCGTTGAGTTCCTGTTGCATGCGAAAGACAAATGTCGGACCCACGCGATTAACCAGTTCATTGGTTACCATCGTGTTGATGATTTCGGGTTTAAGGATATGAGAGTTGATTTCATTCAAGTAATCCTTGTGCAACGCTTCTGGGAAGTAATCACGAAGGATGAGTTCAGCCGATGGTTCGCGGCTTAGATCAGCTTTCATCAGTTCCTGATACATGACCATTTTGCTGTACGAAACCAGTACCGCTATTTCGGGGCGGAATAAGCCAAGATCTGCAGCCATGCGTTCAGCACACTCTTCAGCGTCAGGCAGAAATTCAATACTTCGATCCAACAGGTTTTGACTTTCCAGATGTTGCATGAACCTGACTTGTTCATCGAAGGCTTTGCTGCCATCACTACTGACTAGATCGATACATTGCGTCTGCAAGTAGTTGTCAGCCAGCACCAGGGTCGCAACTTCATCAGTCATTGATTCGAGGAGTTTGTCGCGTTGCTTCAAGGTTAAGTCGTCGGCTGCGACAACGGCATTGAGCAAAATTTTGATATTCACTTCATGATCAGAACAATCAACGCCAGCAGAGTTGTCGATTGCGTCGGTGTAGATCAGACCGCCGTTTCTGGCGAATTCAACTCGCCCGCGTTGAGTAAAGCCCAGGTTGCCGCCTTCGCCGACTACACGACAGCGAAGTTCGTTGCCATTGATTCGTAAAATATCATTGGCGCGATCTGCAGCGTCGTTGTGAGTCTCACTACTGGCCTTGACATAGGTGCCAATGCCGCCGTTCCAGAACAGATCAGCAGGTGCTTTCAAAATGATTGAAATCAGAGCTGTTGGTGTCATTGTTTCTAATGTTGTGCCTAGCGCTTTACGCGCTTCAGCGGACAATTTGATTTCTTTGTCCTGTCGACTGAATATGCCGCCGCCTTGTGAAATCAGTTTGGCGTCGTAGTCAGTCCAACTTGATCGTGGTAGCTCGAATAACCGTTTGCGTTCGCCAAAGCTCGAACGCGCATCTGGTGTGGGGTCGATAAAAATATGTTGATGATTGAACGCTGCGACTAATTGGATGTGTTCTGAAAGCAACATGCCGTTGCCAAAAACATCACCCGCCATATCGCCTACACCAACGACGGTGAAATCCTCTGCTTGCGTATTGATACCAAGGTTACGGAAGTGTCGCTTGACCGATTCCCAGCCGCCGCGAGCAGTGATCCCCATCTTTTTGTGATCATAACCAGCTGAGCCGCCAGATGCGAAAGCATCTCCAAGCCAAAACTCATATTCGGCAGACACATCATTGGCATAGTCTGAGAAAGTTGCAGTTCCCTTATCGGCTGCGACGACAAGATAAGGATCATCTTCGTCGTGTCTGACAACGTCTGCAGGTGGCACGATGGAATCACCCACTATGTTGTCGGTTATATCGAGTAAGCCCGATAGGAAAGTGCGATAGCAGTTGACCACACTGTCCATCATGGCTTCACGTTCGGCAGGAAGATTCGCTTTAACGTAGAACCCGCCTTTAGAACCTAAAGGCACTATGACCGCATTTTTAACCATCTGTGCTTTCATTAATCCCAGCACCTCGGTGCGGAAATCCTCACGACGATCCGACCAACGCAGGCCGCCTCGAGCAACCTTGCCACCGCGAAGGTGTATTCCCTCAACTTCAGCGGAATAAACAAAGATCTCGGCCATTGGTCTTGGTAGAGGCAATTCTTCGAGAGCTTTCGAATTAAACTTGAATGATAGAAATTTACGCGGATTGCCGTCGTTATCAGTTCGGTAAGCGTTGGTACGCAACATATTGACGATCAGGTTGCGATAACTGTTCAGAATTCTGTCTTCGTCCAGACTCGTTACCTGATCAAGGGCGGCGTTAATCTCTTCAATTAATCTGGCAGATGTTTCATCAGCGGTTTTACGGTCATCGATGCTGGGGTCGAAACGTGTCTCAAACAGAGTAACCAACAGTCGTGTAATCGACACATTGTTGATCAGGCTATCTATCATGTAGCTTTGTGAAAATGGCACATCCAATTGCAACAGGTATTTACACAAGGCACGTAAAATAACAACTTGTCGCCAGTCGAGCCCTGCATCGAGCATTAGCTGGTTAAATCCGTCGTTCTCGACGTCGCCTCTCCATATTTTGTCAAATGCTTCCTGAATACGATTGGCGGACGCTTCTCCTGAAACGTCATTGTTGCTGTGATTGTCATGTTGTACGGTGAATTCATGAATCCACACTGTCGAGTCTTTGTAACGCTTTATTTCAAACGGATGTTCTGACTCGACTCTTAGTCCCATGTTTTCGATAACGGGAATGACGTCCGATAGTGACACCGTGTTGTCTTGCGAAAACAATTTGAAATTGACGGTGCCAGTGTCAGCAATGATGTGTCGGTAGAAACTCATTACTGGAGCGTCAGAGCTTAAGTGTTCTTCAATAAATTCGATATCTGCAGCCGCAGCGCGTGGTGAGTAGTCTTCGGTGTAACCCACTGGAAAAGCATTGCAGTACTTACGTGTCATGGCAATAGCTGAAATTTCGTCGTGACGTTCTCGCAAAGTGGTATCTAGAGAGTCTGTCCAACTGATAGCCGCTCGACGTATTCGTTGTTCTATAGCCGACCAATCAATTCTGCGTTCCAGAGGAAAATGCCGCTGTATGACAAAATGTAGCCGTGCTAGGGACGTCTCTGATGACAGCCTCATATCAAATGAAGCAATAACTCCGTCGGCATGTGTTTTCAGTATTTCTTCGATGTTAAGTCGTAGCTCTCGGCTGTAGTCTTCTCTTGGTATGAATACCAGGCAATTGCAAAACCGTCCAAGAGGATCAGTAGAGTGAAATAATTTGACTTGTTGGCGTTCTTGCAAGGACACAATGCCTAGCGACATGTCGAGTAAAGCTTTGCTGGAATTTTGCATCAACATGTCACGGGGTAGGCTTCGCAGCGTTGAAGCGATAGCCTTGCCATCATGAGATGATTCGCCAGCTCCGCTGGCTTCCACGACGCGTTGAAAACGTTCGCGCATCCAGGGTATGTTGCTCACGGCTTCATTTTGCAAGCCGAAGACAAAAAGCCCGACGGTGATGACAACACTGTCGAGTACACCATTGGAGTTATTAACGGGGAGCAAGATGACGTCAACATGTTCGTCACGCATGACGGGTGAACGTCTATTGCCTTTGTAGATCAGTAACGGTTTCTCTTTAAAGTCGTGTTGTGGTAATTGAGCTGCTATGACGTCGTCAGTCTTCCATCTTGTTTCGGCATCCTCAAGTGCAAACAGACCGCGCGCTTTTTCTACCTTATAAGTGTCGCCACAGTCATCAACCTTAACTATCAATTGACCCAGGCAGGCGAACTGGCGTTCGTTTAGCCAGCCGATGAAGTCTCGTTGCTCAGCTATTTCAAGAGTCTTTCCTGTGTCCTGCAATGTGGTGAACATCTCTTCGCCAGCCATTCGAACCGAATCAAGCATGTTGAATAGTTCGCCGATGTCGTTGGCTAGCGCTTCATGTTCAGTTGTTTGTATAGCGTCGATCTCTACATGAATCAACGACTTCGCTTTGCCGTTTGTATCGTGCGCAATCGGATGCAAGACGCTGTGTATTCGGTGGCCCCAACGTGTCATTGCGGATCGAACTGATGACACAAGCCAAGGCTGATCCTCAGCAACCAGCTCTATAACTGTGTGCGCGGAGTACCAACCATTAATTTCAAAGCTTGGATTAAACACACGCACCAATGGTTCGTCCAGATGCGACTTTAGTAACTGGTAGTGAGAAAATGCGGCGCCGGCAAGATCCTCTGCAGTTGCCAGCCCCAGCTCCTCGATCGGCAAATACTCGTAATATCGGTGGGTGAAGGCGTCGAATTCTTTGCTATCGCTGCCGCTGGCAGCCTTGGGAGCTGCTGCGGCGATGCCTTGGTAGAGCGCGCGGCGGTGTGAATCTACGTCGCCGCTTGCCGATTCACGATCAGCCATGGTCGCCGACTTCCTTTTTAGTCTTGAGGCTATTCGAGTACCGGGTGCAGTTACCCTGCCACGCCTCGCCAAACAAGCTGGTTTTCCGAACTGTGTTTGTCATAAATGAGTACCAGTTGTGGTTCTGGTAAATGTTTGCCTAGAATGGCACCCTTGAAAGAGGAAATGCACATGTCCAATAACCTTATCAGTCTGTCTGCTGTCCGGAATCGCAGTTCCCGCGATATTTTCCAGATTCGCGCCAGTACAGTGGCGCTCGAGCCCGTTGTCAGACGTTATTTGGGCGTATTTTCGCTGCTAGCGTTTTCACTCGTCTCGGCGGCCTGTTCGACTGTCCAGACGACCGGACCTGGGTTTATCGGGATTGATCGAGGCCAGAAAATGTCTAGCCTGGTGCCCGCGGAGCAGATGGAAGCCGGTGCCGTCACTGCCTACGCCAATGTGCTGGCCCAAGCCAAAAGCAGTGGGCAGCTCAATACAAACGCGCAGATGACGCAGCGCGTGCAGCGTATCGCCAAGCGCATCATTCCGCATGTCAACGTTTTTCGTGAAGACGCCGTGAAATGGGATTGGCAGGTCAATGTGATTAATTCTGATCAGTTGAATGCGTGGGCGATGCCTGGTGGCAAGATCGCTTTTTATTCCGGCATCATTGAAAAATTACAACTAACCGATAATGAAATTGCCGCCATCATGGGTCATGAGATTGCCCATGCGCTGCGCGAACACTCTCGAGAGCGAGCATCAAGGCAAGCTGTTCAAGGTTTACTGATAGGAGCTGTTGGAGCTGCAGCCGGTGTTGGGCAGGGTGGGCAAGCCCTGGCTGATATGGTCGCTCAGATGACCTTTGGATTACCGAACAGCCGCCTGCATGAAACCGAATCAGATCGAATGGGTGTTGAATTGATGGCTCGTGCTGGTTACGACCCACGAGCTTCGATCAAAGTGTGGCAGAAAATGGCACAGCAAACACAGGGTAAAGCGCAACCTGAATGGTTGTCGACTCATCCATCAAACCAGACAAGAATTCGCGATCTGACCGATTACGCGGCCAGAGTCTTGCCGCTCTACAAACCGTGAGCGGCTAACAACAGGCGGTTATTTACAAGCGGTTATTTAAGCGAAGGATTGTCCGACTGCCTGCATTTCACTTTTTGTCAGGCGAGCACCGAACTTCTGAATGAGTTTGCCAGCCGCAGCGCTTGCGAGTTCGCCGCACTGCGAAAACTCCATGCCCTGGCTTAAGCCGTACAGAAAAGCGCCAGCGTAGATATCACCAGCACCATTGCTATCTACTGGCGTTATTGCCTGGACGGGTACTTCGATAATGTTGTCCCCATCAAACAAGACTGCGCCTTTGGCTCCGCGAGTAATTGCGAACTGTTTGGCGTGTTGTCGCATACTCGCAGCACATGACTCGATATTGTCAGCGTCGAACATCATCATGGCTTCATCCTCGTTACAGAAGATGAGATCAAGTCCATCACCAATGATGTCAACCAGACCATCCTTGAAGAACTTGACCATATTCACATCAGACAGCGTGAGGGATGTTTTCACACCACTGGCCACAGCAATTTCTCGAGCCTTGATGGCTGCCTGACGGGCGTTGGTTTCGGGAACCAGATAACCCTCTATATACACGTAGTCTGAATTTTGAATCGCCTCTTCATTCAGTTCCGCGACGCCGATTCGCTGAGTGATTCCGAGGAAAGTATTCATGCTTCGCTCGGCATCCGGGGTAATCATGACGATGCATTTACCGGTGTGGCCTTCGTCAAGCGATGCCTGCTCGAGGTTGGTTGTGACCCCGTTCTCGGTCAGATCCTTTAAATAGAAATGACCGCTGGAGTCATTGGCGACCTTGCAGGAATAGAAGCTCTTGGCGCCAAGCTGGGCTGTGGCAACAATGGTGTTGGCTGCCGAGCCACCACCACAAGGGCGGGGTTCGACTCCGTCAAGCGCTGATAACAACTCGTGATGGCGATCTTCCTCGATCAGGGTCATCAGGCCTTTATCGATGCTCAGTTCGCCGAGGGTGGATTCAGGAATTTCAAATTCCAGATCGACGAGTGCATTACCTACGCCATACACGTGATACTGGGCCATCTTTGGAGTCTCAAGAATAAGAAGTATGCGGATTATCGCTGGTTGTCTCTCTGATAACTATCTACAATTGCTGCTTTTGCGATTTCCAAGAGGTTTTCATGCGCACACACCACTGCGGAGTGGTTACCACCGAACAGCTGGATACAGAAGTCACCTTCTGTGGCTGGGTGCACCGACGCCGCGATCACGGTGGAGTGATCTTCATCGATCTCCGCGATCATACCGGTTTGGTTCAGGTCGTCTTCGATCCTGACCGCGAATCTACATTCGCGCTCGCGGAAGAGGTGCGCAACGAATTCGTGCTGAAAATTCATGGCCTTGTCCGTCACCGTCCAGAAGGAACGGTGAATCCGGATATGACTACTGGTGAGATCGAGGTGCTCGGGCATTCTCTGGAAATTCTCAATCGGGCGGCGACCCCACCATTTCAGCTCGACGATGACAATGTCTCGGAAGAGCATCGATTGAAGTATCGCTATGTTGATATACGTCGACCCGAGATGCAGGAACGTTTGCGATTACGAGCGAGTGTTGTCCGTGCACTTCGCACAGCCTTGGAATCTGATGGCTTTGTCGAGGTTGATACACCGATGCTGACAAGAGCGACGCCTGAGGGTGCTCGCGATTATCTGGTGCCGAGTCGAACCCATCCGGGAGACTTCTTCGCTTTACCGCAATCGCCGCAGCTGTTCAAGCAGCTTCTGATGATGGGTGGTATGGATCGCTACTATCAGGTTGCCAGATGTTTTCGCGATGAAGACCTTCGTGCGGATCGCCAACCAGAATTTACCCAGCTCGATATCGAGATGTCATTTATTGACGAAGACACGATCATGGCATCGATGGAAAACATGATTCGTCAATTGTTCAAAGATGTACTGGATGTATCGCTCGACGCCTCGTTCCCGCGCATGAGTTATGCAGAAGCGATGTTGCGCTATGGCTCAGACAAACCAGATCTGCGTATTCCTTTGGAACTAACCGAAGTTTCAGACTTGGTAGCGGACATCGAATTTAAAGTTTTTGCAGCACCTGCAGCTGATCCTAAAGGTCGTGTCGCGGCATTGAAGATTCCCGGTGGTAACAAGCTGTCGCGTAAAGAAATAGATGGATACACCGACTATGTTGGACGCTATGGTGCGAAGGGCCTTGCTTACATCAAGTGCAACGACATTGCTGCGGGTAGCGAAGGTTTGCAATCGCCGATCGTCAAGTTCTTTCCTGATGAGGCCTTGGCAAAAATCATCGAACGCACCGGTGCAGTCGATGGCGACCTGATCTTCTTTGGTGCAGACAAGGCGAGTGTTGTTGAAGCGGCGCTTGGTGCCTTGCGTGTACAAGTGGGCAATGACATGGGTCTGGTTGAAGACACATGGCGACCACTGTGGGTTGTTGACTTCCCGATGTTCGAATTCGATGAGCGTGAAAAACGTTGGCATGCTTTGCATCACCCGTTCACAGCGCCTTCGGCCGCCAGTATTGAAGATTGGCGACAAGAGCTCGATGATGATCCAGGTAAATGTTTGTCACGCGCTTACGACATGGTGTTGAACGGTTCAGAAGTGGGTGGAGGCTCGATTCGTATTCACAACACTGACATGCAACAGAAAGCGTTGGAAGTGCTGGGCATCGGAGAAACCGAGGCGTCCGAAAAATTCGGATTTCTACTTGAAGCCTTGAAATATGGCGCGCCTCCACACGGTGGCATCGCTTTTGGTTTGGATCGGCTAGTAATGTTGATGGCAAACGCCAGCAGCATTCGTGATGTCATGGCTTTTCCAAAAACGCAAAGCGCCAGTTGTTTACTGACAAGCGCGCCGAGTAATGTGTCTGAAGCACAGCTTAAGGACTTGCATTTGCGCACTCGTGTGCGACCAACTGAAGCGTGATAGAAGGGTAACGCCCCGGCACATGCCTGATTTCAAGCGACCAGAGTCAGTCATTGTGCTGGTTCATTCGCGTTGCAATCAGGTGTTGATGCTGTGCCGCAAAACACCTGTCGACTTTTGGCAATCGGTGACAGGCAGCCTCGAAATTGGCGAGGCGCCCGAATCAGCTGCCGTGCGTGAGCTGGCTGAAGAAACAGGTCTAGCGGTACCGGGCGATGCAACGCTTATTGATCATCACGCGAGTGTTGTTTACCCGATCATGCCGCCTTGGTTATCGCGTTACGCCCCGGGCGTTACCGAAAATCGAGAACACCGATTCAGTGCGGAGGTGGATATTGATACAACGGTTACAATAAACCCATCGGAGCATGTCGACTATCGATGGACTACATTTGCAGAAGCAGCAGCGCTCACCGCTTCTGCCAGTAATCGCGATTTCCTGAATATACTAAGCCAAACCATTCTTTCAAAAACAAAGCCTTGAAAAAACGAAGCACTAAAATTCGTAAGGCTGCCTGTCGTGATGAGATCACGATACTGGTTCATGGTATCTGGATGCATGGCACCTTTATGCGGGTGATGGGCAAAATGTTGCAGTCCGCTGGCCTGCAAACACTTTCAGTCAGTTACGATTTTCTTGGATCAAGCCCAGCAGAAAATGCGTCCAAGTTGCACGATGAAATCGTCACCTTAAACGCCAAGACCATCAATCTAGTTGGCCACAGTCTCGGCGGTATAGTCATTCTGCATATTCTCAAAGCCTTTCCGGATCTACCGATTGGCAAAGTTGTCTTGATAGGCTCGCCGGTGCGTGGAAGTCATGTGGCGAAAAGCATCCACAAAAACGTGTTGCTCCGACGCCTTTTGGGACGGAGTGTTGAAGATGGTTTGCTTGGAGGTGCGCCGGATTATTCTGCCGATCGCCCACTTGGGGTCATCACCGGTACTGGTGTGCTTGGTGTATCTGCGTTGTTTTATCCAGCTGGCGAAGAAAGTGATGGCGTAGTCCGGAAAAGCGAAACCCAACTGACTAATGTGACCGATCAGATCAATATCCCGTATTCGCATTCGGTGATGATCTTTTCGAAAAAATGTGCGGAGCTTGTTGTCCGTTTCATTCAGACCAGTAGCTTTCATTAGAGTGCGATACGATGCGCGCTACAATCGATAAAAATATTTCGAGGTAATTATGGCCGGACATAGTAAATGGGCCAATATCCAGCATCGCAAGAATGCACAGGATGCCAAGCGCGGTAAGCTTTTTACAAAGTTTATTCGTGAGATCAATGTGGCGGCCAGAATGGGCGGCTCAGATCTGAACGCCAACCCGCGCTTGCGTCTTGCGGTTGATAAAGCACTTGGTGCTAACATGACCAAGGACACGATAGAGCGCGCCATTAAAAAAGGGGCGGGTGAGC
>CAZQOI010000040.1:0-26641 GCA_964594905.1 uncultured Granulosicoccaceae bacterium | reverse complement strand
TTGTAGGTGAGTCTGGTTCTGGTAAATCGGCAACTGCCATGGCGATCATGGGCCTACAACCGGAGAATGCCCGTGTGGAAGGTTCCATCCTGTTGCATGGGGAAGAATTGCTGGGCGCAGATGATGAGCGACTGTCGTCGTTAAGAGGCAAGTCCATTGCGATGGTGTTTCAAGACCCACTCTCATCCATGACACCTGTGTATACGGTTGGAGAGCAACTTGTTGAATCCATTCAAGTCCATGAAACGTGTTCTAACGAAGCAGCGCAAGCGCGAGCAGTAGAACTATTGGACATGGTCGGCATACCTGAACCACGTCAGCGTATGGCAGCTTACCCGCACGAATTTTCAGGTGGTATGCGTCAACGGGTACTTATCGCCATGGCCATTGCGAATAATCCGGATGTAATCATCGCTGATGAACCCACCACCGCGCTGGATGTAACCATTCAAGCGCAGATTCTTGATGTACTGCAAAAAGCCTGTCAGCAGGCACAAGCAGCGTTGCTCTTAATAACGCATGATCTAGGCGTTGTCGCACGTATTGCTGATAGTGCACTGGTGATGTATGCCGGAAAAATTGTGGAGAAGGGGAGTGTCCGCGACTTGTTTTATGATTCGTGCATGCCCTACACCATGGGTTTGCTGGGCTCATTGCCTCATGCTGGCAACACCGAGGCAAGTAACGGCGGGGCAGGCAGCGACGAGGCAGGCAATGCGAGTACGGGTCGACTGAGCGCGATAGATGGTAATCCACCATCGTTACTTACAGCGCCCGCCGGTTGTTCATTCGCGCCACGTTGCCCGCTGGCAGATCAAGCCTGTTTAGACAAGGAACCCGCTTTACTAAAGGTTGCGGAATCAGACCGAACAGAATCAGATCATCTTGTCGCCTGTGTTCATAGTCAAACCATCAAACAACAATCTCTGACGCATGTTCAGTTATACCAGTCAAAGAACAACGCTGAGAAGGTGTCTGTCTGTGATTCAACGGTGAGCGATTCGACGGTGAGTGATTCGATAGTGAGTGAGTCGACTGTGCGTGACACTACTGCGCATGAGCCGACTTCGCAGGCACAACACGTGTTACAGATGACAGCCGTTAAAAAACACTATCCCTTGTTCAAAGGCGGCGTTTTTCGAAGACGTGCGGGTACGGTCTATGCCGTGGATGGAATCGATTTAACTATTGCTGAAGGAGAAACGCTGGGGCTGGTAGGGGAGTCGGGTTGTGGTAAAAGCTCAACGACTCTGTCGATACTCGATCTGAAACCGCCAACACACGGCGCTATAAAATTATTTGGTAAGGATGTGACGGAGCTTGATTCGCCGAAGAAGCGTTTAGCGGTGCGTAAATCCCTGCAGATTGTTTTTCAGGATCCTATGTCATCGCTTGATCCGCGTATGCCGGTGTTTGATCTTATTGCCGAGCCGCTGCGGGTATTTGATTACTCTGAACAAGCAATCGCAAAAAGAGTAAACGAGTTGATGTCGCTCGTTGGGCTGGACACCAGCTTTGTGGATCGATTCGCTCAACAATTATCCGGTGGGCAGTGTCAACGTGTTTGTATTGCACGAGCGTTGGCATTGGAGCCTCGTTTAGTGATTCTGGATGAGCCTGTATCTGCACTTGATGTCTCTATTAGAGCAGGCATTGTTAATCTGTTACAGGATTTGAAAGCCACTCTGGGGCTCTCTTATTTGTTCGTGGCGCATGATCTGGCCTTGGTACGGCACATCGCAGATCGTGTCGCGGTGATGTACCTCGGCAGGATTGTTGAAACTGGTGGCAGCGAATCTGTGTATGCAAACCCGGTTCATCCTTACACCCGTTGCTTGTTATCAGCCATGCCCGTGCCTGATCCAGATGAGGAGGCCAAGCGGGTACGTCAAATGCCACTGGGCGAATCACCCAACCCGGCGAACCCTCCCAAGGGTTGTCACTTTCACACTCGCTGTCCAAAGAAACAGACACTGACTGCCGAACAACAGCAATTGTGTACAGAGACGTCGCCGAGTTTGACCGAGGTTATGCTGTACGATAAGACGCAGAAGGGAATCCATCGCGCGGCCTGTCATTTTATTGAAACTGGTGAATAACCGATAGGAAATTAACTTGAAACATCCCTACCTACTGTTGCTTGTCATCGCCTCGACCCTTGTTCTTGGTTCGTGTGGCAAAGATAAAAATTCATCTGACTCTGGTAACAAGTCTGAGACTGATAACAATTCGTCATCCGACTCCAGTCAGGCGTCTTCCGACACTAATACAGTTGCAGCGACTGCACAGGATATTAATCCACAAGAGCGCAGTTCTCTTAAAGCGGGTGACCTGACGTTAAGCTTGCCGAGCTTTGCAGAAAACTGGAACCCACTGCATGTGGATGGTAACAACTACGGCTTCTCTCAGATTCGAGCGCCGTTGTTGCCAGCATTCTTTCACTTTGATGAAGCGGGTGTACCCACACCTAATCCTGACTACGTGCTCTCGGTGGAGGTTGTTAGTGATGACCCAACTCAGGTTCGCTATAAACTGAATCCAGATGCGGTATGGGGTGATGGCAGCCCTGTCGATGGTGATGACATGATCGCGAAATGGAAAGCCTGTAATGGTGAAAATACTGAGTTTAGCTGTGGGTCTACTGAGTCGTTTGAACCCATTGCGAGCATTACCTTGGGTGATGATAAAACGGATGTGACCGTTGCCTACAAAACCTCATTCCCGGATTGGAGTCAGGGGTTTAGCAGCCCAGGGGTAATCAAAGCTGAAAGCATCATGGATGCTGATGTGTTCAATACTGGTTGGAGTGAATTGAACAACGATTGGTTATCTGGCCCGTTTAAATTAGGCAGTTTTGATGAAACGCAGCAAGTCATGACGTTGGTACCCAACGAAAAATGGTGGGGTGAGCCACCTGTGCTTTCGAGTATTGTCTGGCGTGCCATTGCACCGGATGCAGTGGCACAAGCGTTTGCCAATAAAGAAATTGATGCTTTTGATATTGGTTCTGATCCCGATGCATTTCAGCGTGCTACTCGAGTTGAAAACGCACAAGTGCGCAAGGCAGGCGGTCCGAATTTCCGGCACTTTACGTTTAACTCCAAAGCAGGCCTGTTACAGGATGTCACCATAAGACAAGCGGTAGTCTATGGCTTGGACAGGCAATCCATTGCAGCTAGTGATCTTGCGGGTATTGATTGGCCAGTTCAGCCACTAAACAATCATGTGTTTCTGCAAGGGCAAGCTGGTTTTGTCGATACTGCCAGCGTTACCGGTCTGGACTATAACCCCGAAAAAGCGCGAACCTTGCTGGATGAGGCAGGCTGGACTGTTGGGGAGGATGGTACACGCGAGAAAGACGGTCAGAAACTCGTACTGAATTTCACCCAGCTCGCAACGGTTAAAGCTTCTGAAAACGAAGCCTTACAAGCGCAAAGTATGCTCAAGGAGATAGGCATCCAACTGAATATTGTGACGGTTCCTGTTTCGCGTTTCGGGCCAACACTCACTGGCCACGAGTTTGAAATCATTGCGTTCTCGTGGATTGGTACACCGTACCCGTTCAGTGGCATAAAACAAATTTACGGTACAGGTTCGGACAGTAATTTTGCGCAGTTATCAATGCCTGAATTAGACGAACTGGCAGAGCAGATAGCCACTGAAACGGATCCGGAGAATCGAATAGCATTAGCGAATCAGGCTGACAAGATTATCTGGGAGAACGTACACACCTTGCCGTTGTATCAACGCCCGGAGTTGATTGCGGTCCGAAGTGATCTTGCTAACTATGGTGCGTTTGGTCTTAGTAGTGAGCGATGGGAAAATATCGGGTTTAGTGAGTAGATCGCGGTTATTGTCTGTTTATAGCTCGGATGCTTAATCACCGCACCTTCACTAGTGGTTTTCCAGCACATACCCTTTGTTATTGTGACCGGCCTTACTGAAGTTTGTTCGTGTTTGGTTTCTTGCTCAACCGCACTTCTATATTGTCGAATTGTCAATGGATGGAACTTCTTATTGAGCGCTCGGTCTTTGTTAAAGTTTATTCGATCTCGGAAAACTTGAAAGAATTGCACCACTATGGCAAAAGTATTTTCAATAATCGTTGTGTCACTTGTCGCTCTTGTTGGCGTGGGTTACTTTTTAACTATAAGTGGTGGTAAACCGATTGGTACCGACCTGTCTGTGATCGGTCAGGGAAAGCCTGCCATTGTACTGGCCTATGAAAACCACTCACCCACTGGTGGTGAAGCTCTCAATCGATTGCGTAAAGTCAGAAGCGACTACGACTCTCGACTTAATTTTGTAGTTGCTGAATTAGGTACACCGCAAGGACGGCAATTTGCTGGGAGGTATAGTCTATTTGATGGACAGGCTGTATTTTTGAAAGGCGATGGAACGCCACTGAAAGTCACTAATATTGCTGAGAACGAATCGGAACTACGAGCAAGCCTGGACGCCATGTTGGCGACTGTGCAATGACACCGTTATAACTTGTAAAACCGTGAGCGACACATAGCATCAAAGTTTTTTTCTCAGCACCAGCCCATGCGACTCTCCGCGAGGAACTTGTGATCTGCTGGTGAGTCGATGTACGTAGTAAAAGTGAATCTTTCCTAAAACATAATGATGAAAAAAACGGCTCCAACAAACCTTACTCGGCGCCGTGCCTTACTAAGCGCTCTGGCTATAACAGCCTCCTTCACAAGCTCAAGGGGTTGGACAAACACAAACACAAACACCCGAACCCAACTGCTCGCCAAGAATATACCGTCTTCCGGTGAACAGATTCCACCCATCGGTATGGGCACCTGGATCACTTTCAACATCGGCTCGGATCAACAGGCTCGCGCTCAAAGAGAACAGGTGTTACGCGCGTTTTTCGAAGCTGGTGGCGGCATGATCGATTCATCGCCCATGTACGGGTCTGCGCAAGATGTTCTAGGCGATTTATTGTCTCGTCTTGCGCCTGAGAATTTGTTTTCAGCAACGAAAGTCTGGACAGACGGAGATGGAGAAGGGCAGATCAACGAGGCCTTTCAACTTTGGAGACGCGATCAATTTGATCTTCTGCAGGTTCACAATCTAGTGAACTGGCCAGAGCATATAACCCGTCTTCAGGAAATGAAGGAAGCCGGTAGTATTCGCTATCTGGGTGTTACTACCTCGCACGGTCGTCGTCATGCAGAGATGGAGAAAATCATGCAACAGGTGCCACTGGATTTTATCCAGCTCACGTACAACCCCATCGACCATGAGGCTGAACAGCGTTTGCTACCACTGGCACAAGACAAAGGCATTGCGGTTATTGTAAATCGTCCGTTTCGACGTGGTGGGTTAACTCAGCGCCTTCAGAATACCCCGCTGCCTGGCTTGGCGGCGGATCTTGATTGCGACTCATGGGCGCAACTGCTGCTCAAGTTTACGATAGCGCACCCTGCTGTAAGCTGTGCCATACCAGCGACCAGCAACGTCGAGCATATGGTAGAAAATATGAGTGCGGGAAACGGCCCTATGCCCACAGCCAGTCAGCGTGAACAGATCGCAGAAATCGTACTGCGAGGCTGATTCAGGTGGGCAGCTATTCAATAGCTGATTTCGTCGCTTTCGATCTACTCACTTGGCGCAGTCTTATTGGCCGTTATTGGAGTGAGGACGGCGCTTTGATACTGACCATGGCTGCGCTGCTTGTTGTCGCGACAGTTTTTGGCATCTATAAACGAAAACGATGGAGCGTTTATCTTGCATTAGCACTCTGCTGGGTCTGGCTCGCTCTGCGTTTTCACGGCCAATGGCACCAGCAGTTGAACTGGGCAGCGGGATACTGGGTCTGGGCCTTTATGCTTCAGGCAGGTTTAATGATCACTGTATTGTTGCACGATAGGAGAGAATCAAGCCTTACAAAATACCAAGTAGCTTCGCTAGCCTTGCCTTGGCTTGTACCGCTCGTTGTGAGCTGGGTTATACACGGTGATCCTTGGTGGGCAGGGGAATGGGTAACCGCGACACCTGATCCTACTGCATGGTTCACGCTTGCCGTAGTGTTGCTGCTTGAGCCAAGAATTATTACAGCACTTCTGCTTTCGATAATTCCGGCGTTGAGTATGCTGCTAAGCACGTTATTCGCAGTTGTTCTAAACGACATTGCCCTGAGCGTTATAAATTTGACTGCGGCTGTTTTTGTTGTGTTGACTGTATGTACTTTGCACATACGCCAGCTTAGGCGTTAGAGCTTGAATACCGCCGAGACATTCCCAAAAGCGGACGAGGTTACTGTGACTTTGCTGCGCTCGTGCATTGGGATTGGTAGTCCCCATGCTCCGGTAAGGATCAGATCACCCTTCTTCAAGCCAATACCCTGAGCGTCCAGTTTCTTGGTTAGCCAAGCGATGGCTCGCAAGATGTCAACCGGCCAGCTCAGACTATCCCATGAATCGACTATTGAATCGTCGTAGATCAAGTTGAGATCAGTCTCCTGTACAGACAGCATATCGGTGAACGGTGCACCCATTACCACGCCGGCGTTCAGTGCGTTGTTGGCTAACAATTCATGTCCGTTTGGCGCTTCACCTCGCATGACCAAATTGTGGATTTCAATCACCGGATGTATCGATTGAATGGCTGGTATAAGGTCATCGATGTTTGTCTTACCCGGTACGATCGGTGCTGACAGCGTAATACCAAATTCCGCTTCCATAGAAGGATTAGCATATCGACTCTTGTTCAGTACAGCGCCGTCGGAATATAACTCGCTATCCCATAGCCGCCCATAAGCAGGGTGTGTTAACCCATTGAGCTTTTGGCAGCTCTCGTCTATACAGCCAACCTTGTAACCGATGACCCGTTCACCGCGCCGTTCGCGCAGCTTGGCAACTTTTGCCTGCAGCCGCCAGGCATCTGGTACGTTGAGACGAAAGCCTTCGGCAAAGATTGATCCCGGATTTGCGCTGTCGTAGTCTGCCAGCATTCGCTCTGCCAGTTCACTCATAGTAACTTCATCGATTTGCATTCAATCACTTGCCATTTCTAATATTGCCATGCAGCTATTACTATCCAAATTAGCATCTATAATTCGATATATCTAATGTTGCTTGAAAAGATATAGTGAGACCGATTCGGACAAGCGAATATTGTTAACGCACCGACGCAACTGTCTTTCTGGCAAAGTAATAGCCATTATGTAGTGCTGGTAAATAGGCAGAATAAGTCTGAACGATTGCAAAAAGTGTACTAAGTAAACCAGCAAAGTTAAAGGAGGAACTAGAACTGATGCTGTCGATCAAGAATCTTCAACACCCGAGTATCAATAAAGCTGCTGGTGAAGCGCTCAAAAATATAGAACTGCTGATATTGAGCGGTTATGTTAATGAAGCTCATGAACTATCTAAATCTCTCCTATCACCCGGACCTTGGGAAGTTAACAAATTTACGGGTCAGCTCGATGAGCTTAAACGCTTACATCCTGTAATTTGCTGGCTTTGTGATACTGATTGTCAATCGATTGGTGATGACGATGGGTTGAGTAAAAGTCAGGTGCGAGATGAAGCTTGTTCTCATTGGAATGATCAGCTGGACAGCCTGATTGTCTCTGATCGCATGCAGTTGCATGAGGTTGGCTATAATTGGGACGAGAACTACTTTGCTAGATTAGACGAATTGGTTCTACAACATGGCAAATCAATAGACTACGGATATTTTATTGATGATATTGATTGGGTATTAAAATACCGGTTACGGGAAAAATCTAAAAGAAAAGTACCCAGCATATTGCCACCGTTTTTGCTTGCGTTAGTTCCGTATCTAAAAATCAAAAAGAAAATACGTCTTCACGATAATACCAAAAACTATGACTCTCACTGGCTGACAGATAAACATGAGGCGAGTTGTAATAAGTACAGTGAGGCTTTGGGACACAAGCACATTGCGTACTCAGAAGTTAATGCATATAAAATGCAGCTGATAATGGACTTACTTGATGGGGACCTCACGTCTGTGAAAGTTCAGGTGAGACGTCTCATGGATGCAGAAGATCGATTTGATCTGCTTGAGATGTGTTACTCCACTGAGTTTAAAGACCTTGTTTTGGCGGGGCACTTCAGAGAGATCGTCGGAGTTTCAGCTGATCATGTTAAGCAATATGTTACTCAATTCCGTACAAGAAAAAGTCAGAAAAAATCTATTCCAAATGCCACTGAGGCGGGAGATAGTGCAGTAAACATCGAGGCGTTCCTGTCTATTTGTGAAGAGACTAAACTGGCTGACAACGAATTTTTCGACACTCCTGTTCCTTTATCTAAAGAAAAAGTAATTTTTGCCGAGGTGGATAACAAAGATGCGTTATCGCTTTGGCGTTCGGCTAGATCGCTAATTAATGAAACTGGCCGCTGGCCTGTTCTCGCGTTTGGTTGGGGCGCTTCGGTTGAAGAAATACTCGATCGAGAATCTTTTCAGAGGGAACTGTTTGATGGTGATCGAACTGGATTGTCAGCTAAGGACATTGTAAGTGGTTCCAACTATATTAATTTGTACGATACGTACCGCAAGAGAGCTGATGAAAGTTATGAGAACATTAGTGAATATCTTAGTTATCAATTAATTGAAGAAGCTGATCAAGATATGATAGATGAAGCTATCTTGGAGCTGGATCATTCTCGCAATGATATCTATGCGAAAGCTTATTCAAATTTATTTAATCTGCAATGTGAGAAATATGGACAGCCCGCAGCGAACGATATGCATCTGGAATGGTTCGAACCAGATGAAAACGATCAACAATACTTGTTACTACTGCCAACAGAGCATAGTTGGCAAGTACCTGCTTACCTGCACTGGTATGGCTCAGAGGGCGTTGGTTCTGAGTTGACAACTGCTCAGTTAAAGCAATGGCATGATCTATACGGCGCTGATGTGGTGGCTCACTATGGGACAATGCTTCATTTTGTGGCGAAAAAGCGGCCTGGTTCGATTGATGCAGCGCTTTTATTGGCGTTTGAACAGGATATGTTAGCGTCGTGCACGCTAGCGTTGCCCGGCGTCTCGATTGGTGAGCACGCGATGGCCCTAATGAGCAGTGATAAATGGTTTATACATGAAAGGCCTTGATTAATGTGGAACTACGTAATTTCCCATGGTGAGTATGGTCTTGTGTCTTAGGGTGCAAAACTTAGTTTTGCCGCAATCAAATTTAACTTACATATTCAAAGGTAATCGATGGACAACAGCACCATCCAGAGCTTGATCTCTACTTATCGCGCCGCTCCCTCTGATGACTTGGCTCGTATCATTGCATTGGGTCTAGTAGAGTTAAACGATTTGGATCGCGCTCGTGATTTTTTTAAAAAAATTGAATCTCCTCTTACAGATTCGCAAGCGACAGAGGTAGCGAATAAGCTCATTGAGGTACACGCTTCTGACATGGTAGAGCCCTTGTTGAACACCGACACTCCCGTTCAGGCATTGCTGGCTGCGCGTTGTCTACTACATGCGGATAAAAAAGAGGCAGCTAAACTTTCGTACCTGGATATCATCGAACAACACCCAGAGCTAGTTAGTGACGCGCTGAATGAGGAATTTGGTGTAATTCCACCAGAGCCTCTCGGAGAGAAGCCTAGGCTGCGTGTTGTTGAAAAATCAGATGTGTTGGATCTAAGCGACTTTATTGAGCCTCCTCAAGCCGAGGTTGATTTCTCAGGTGTCGTCGGGTTGAGCAAAGTAAAAAAGCAGATAGAACGAAAAATTATTCTGCCGTTTAAAAAACCGTCAATGTATCAGCGGTTTAGAAAAAAAATCGGTGGTGGTGTGTTGCTCTACGGTCCGCCTGGTTGTGGCAAAACACTCATCGCTCGTGCGACTGCTGGACAAGCCAAGGCATCGTTTATTAACGTGCAGATATCAGATGTATTGGATATGTACATTGGTGAGTCAGAGCGTAAATTGCTCGCAATATTTGAAAAAGCGCGAAACGAAGTCCCGTCAGTATTGTTTTTCGATGAGCTGGAGGCGCTTGCTGGAAAGAGGGAGTACAGCAGAAACTCAAGCTCTGCAAACGTCGTGAGTCAGTTCTTGTCTGAATTGGATGGTTTTTCACAAAACAACGATGGCATGTTGGTACTCGCATCTACTAACACGCCTTGGGCAATAGATTCTGCTTTTCTAAGGCCAGGCCGTTTCGACAGGATGTTTTTTGTACCACCACCGGATAAAGAAGCACGCCTGGGAATCCTTGAATTAGAAATGAACGATAAACCGGTGTCTAACGTTGATTTTGCGAAAATCGCAGCCAAGACCAGCGGATTCTCGGGAGCTGATCTTTCAAATTTGGTTGATTCGGCGACGGATGAAGCAATCGATGCCAGCATAGATGCGGGTGAGGATGTGCCGCTGAATCAAAAACACTTTGATTTAGCCTTGTCAGAACTTAACGCAACCACCAGTGAGTGGCTAACCACTGCCAGAAATTATGCTCGCTATGCAAATGAAGGTGGCAGGTACAACGATGTTCTCGATTTTATAAAACAACATTCAAAATAGGCGTATGACAAACACATATCAAATAGTAGATGAGCCAAAAGGAAAACTGACTCATATGGCGCTGTCACCGCTGATTTTGTTATTGGTGGCGATTTTTATCCCAAAGCCTTATCAGTTTCTAATGCCCCTTGTATTTTTGGCGAATGCGTGGGTGATGGGTTGCCATAATTTGAAAAAACAAATTATCGTCGTCCTGGTGGGTGGTGCGTTTATAATCGCTTTGCTGTTTGGTTTTGGGTCCGTTATTAGTACTGGTGTATTGCCAATTGACAGTAATGATGCAGCACCTTATTTTCATATTTTGTTCAATGCCTGCTTTTTTGTTCTATTGTACAAATTGCTGTTACTACAGAACCCGATATATGAGTTGTTAAGCTACATAAAAGAACAAACGAGCGCCTGAAAATGAAACAAAAACTCGATATAGCGCTGCACTTTCTCTCACTTGGAAATACTCAATCCGCGATCGATGCGCTAAGTGAATTTTTGGCTCATGATCCCGACAACAGCGATGCACATGCAATATTGTCACAAGCATTACAAACACAACTGCGCGTAGAGGCCGCTACTCACGAAGCGGCTTTGGCACTGCAACTCGACCCTAATTCGAGTTTGGCTCACTACTCGATGGCTAATTGCCAACTGCTCAACTCACAACCTGAAAAGGCACTGGACGCTGCAGTGCAAGCAATTGAGCTAGAACCGTTAGATCATCAAAATCACTTATTAAAAGCGCGATGTCACGAGGGGCTTGAGCAGAAAGCTGAAGCCAAAGCATCGTTAGATGAAGCCATCAGGATAACCCCTGATTCTCCCGAGACGCTCGTTGCACTTGGAAATCACTATTTAGATACTGGTGATACGCTAAAAGCTGGTGAGCTCGCATTATCCGCACTTGCCGAAAACGCTGGGGACGCCGATGCACACTTGCTGCTAGGTCGGGTAAAGCTACGCACAGGTGATAATAAAGGGGCAAAAGAGCATGCTATTTTTGCAATACAGCAGTCTCCGGATGATGTTGATGCTTTGACACTATTTGCTGAGATAAAAGCAAGTGAAAATAAGCTCATGGGGATTTGGTATAAATTTAATACGTTTTTAAGCACGCTTTCCAGCACAAAACAGATAGGCTGGCTTATTGGTGCCTATATCTTCTTTAACTTATGCAGCCAACTATTCAGTGATCTTGGATTCGCAACCGCATCGACGATTACTTCTTCTCTATGGCTGGTTTTAGTGGTTTACAGTTGGGTGGGGGTGCCTTACTTTAAGCGGTTGGTGAATAAGGAAATTTCCAAGGTTAGGTTGTCCGAGAATTTTTAACGGACGCATCCATTGATTATGAGGAATAGTGTGGGAGCCGAAAGATGTTCGGAAGGAGTCGCAGCAGATGACTTCCTGATCCGATCTGAGAACATGCTGTAGTAAATTGCTACGCCGCAAAGTAAGGTTGGAGCGGATTGCTGAGAAAAAGGCTAATTTCATTTATTTAAGAAAAGATATCACTCATGAAAACTGACGATAAAAAAATAGAGAGTTCACGTATTTCGGTTGTAAGTGCTCACTCGGTAGAGATCACTATGAATCGACTTGAAGCAACGCTAAAAGAGAAGGGCATGGAGATTTTTGCCCGAATCGATCACGCGGCTAATGCCCGCAAAGTCGATATGGAAATGCCTGAAACCCAAGTATTGATTTTTGGCAACCCGAAGCTTGGCACTAAATTAATGCTTGCCGCACCGAGTATTGCGCTTGATCTCCCGCTTAAGATTTCTGTCGCTTCGGACAGCGATGGGAATGTCTATTTAAGTTGGATAGATCCAGCCTATGTGAAATCGTTTCATGAGGTTGAAGGTTGTGACGAGGCCTTCGAGATGGTTGGCAATGCGTTGTCTAACATAGTTGCCGGAGTCGCAGCTGAGTAAAGACGGCTTTCAGGCGTGGCCTTACACCAATACAAAGTCGTGAGAGGTCGCGATTTCAAGCTGGTTGAAATCGCGGCCTCTATCTCAGATCATTCGCCTCTTGCGAACGACGCCAATTCAGGCGTATCTGCCACGAGTTGCATGTATTGCATATCCACGAAAGTGGCGGCATCGAGTTCTTGTTCCAACGTTCCTGTCGATGTCATATAGCCACCGAGCCCGTTAAACCACTCGACAGCGGTTGGGCTATCACCACTCATGATTTCTATTTGTTCATCAAGTGTGAAGATGGGGCGTGTATCAATTTCTTTCTGTAGATATTTATCGTCTAGTTCTACGCCTGTGAGTGCATAAAAAAGGGATGGTTACAGTCTAACTCGTTCAAACTGATAGCTCTACTTACGGTTAGTTTTTCTATGATCTTTAGCGCTGCGAGTCACGCAGCAGATTATCCAGATAAACCTATTAAAGTCATAGTGCCGTATGGCGCTGGTGGAGGTACCGATCTCACCGGGCGTTTTCTGGCAAAAGAGGCGGAAAAACATTTTAGCCAACCAATCGCAGTAATAAATCGATCAGGTGCGTCTGGTACGGTTGTAACAGCCGAAGCAGCTGGCGCCAAGCCCGACGGATACACTCTCTATTTTGGCGCATCTGATGCGTTGGTTACGACACCACACTCTTTAAAAGTCCCGTATTCAGTTGACAGCTTTAGAGGTATTGTTGGAGTTAGCTACGCGCCAAGCAGCATTGCCGTAAGAACTGATTCACCGTGGGAAACTCTGGAAGATTTGCTTGCAGAGAAAGGCACGGATACCGTGGATATTCTGGTGCTGGCGGAGTTCATCATACTTTGCTGAAAACCTTGTTTCTTGAAACAGGGATACAATTTCGAGATGTTCCTTTTCAAGGTGGTTCCAAAACTATCGCCGCACTACGCGGTGGGCATGTTGACCTTATCGGCGGTACGCCGGGAGCCATGGTTGCCAGCATAGACGCAGGTGAAACGAGAATACTCGCGCTTTCTGCACCTGAAAGACTGGCATTGTTCCCAGACACCCCAACATTCAAAGAGAAAGGTCTCGATATTGTGGCAACGGTTGAATGGTATTTACTCGCGCCTAAAGATACACCGGATGACATCGTCGCCACATTGGAAGAAGCGTTCACTAAAGCCGCCAACAGTGACGCATTCAAGGAATTTGTTGTTATTAGAAAACAGGAAAGCCTTGTTAGAAGTGGAGAAGATATCATGACAAAACTCAAAGGCGACTCTGAGTTCTTTGGTGAGATCATCAATAAGTAGGGCGTTTTTGCAGTGCGGGCAGTTAATGCCCGCACTACCTATTTTTAAACGTAGGCGGAGGCATGTACATGTTGGGCCTTGCTGGTTTATTTAAAAAAACATTTCATCTATCACGACTTTGTTGATAGGTTTGTATGTGTTTTTGAGCATTCCGAGTCAAATACCACTATTTGATGATGGCAGTGCTAGTAGCGTTAACGCTCGTACCTTGCCCTATTTAATCTCGTTCGCAATCATCTTGTTGAGCTTGATTATCATCGCATCCAATATCTTGAATGAACGCAGGGGTGAGGCGAATTCTTTAACAAAGCAGCCTGCTGAGTCCACAAGTTATGGCCGAGTTTTTCTCACATTTATAGCGATTGCGTTGTGGGTAGCTTTGATGCCCTATCTTGGTTTTAATATAGCCACGATTTTATTGATCGCATCAATAATGCTCATTATTGGAAAATGCGCTTGGTGGCAAATCATGATTCTATCGCTGATATTAAGTTTCCCAGTTAACTACTTGTTGGCACTAGTGTTAAGGGTGTATCTGCCAAGCGGTAGTCTTTTTGGCTGAGGAGTAAGGAATACTGATTATGGTTGAGCACTTCCTCTATGCGATAGGTGTCGTATTTTCCTTGCAGAACCTTCTGATAATTGTTGTCGGAACAGCAGTTGGAATGGTGTTTGGTGCATTACCAGGGCTGAACGTTACTCTGGTGGTCACGTTAGTTTTGCCATTTACGTTTGATCTATCGCCGGAGTCGGGGATTGTTCTACTAACCGGTGTTTACTGCGCCGGAACTTACGCTGGATCCATATCAGCAATTCTGATCAACACATCTGGAACACCGTCATCGGTTGCAACAGCATGGGATGGCTTTCCACTAACTAAAGAGTGGTAGGTCATTTGAAGCGCTGGGTATTGCGTTGCATGGTTCAGTTTTGGGCGGACTTATAAGCGCGATAGCACTAATATTTTTTGCACCAATGCTTGCGAAAACTGCCTTGGCTTTTGGTCCTGCAGAGCGATTTGCCCTGACGTTTTTTGGTTTGATGATTATTTCCCGGGTTAGTGGCAATTCTTTAATGAGAGGTCTGATTTCAGCACTTTTCGGTTTACTCATCGCATCCGTTGGGGTAGATCCCATTACTGGCATACCACGTTTTGCTTTCGACACCACTTTTCTGTACGGCGGCGTCGGGATGATCGAGGTGTTTATTGGAATATTCGCTATCGCTGAAATTTTTAATCAAATTGGAAAACGTGCTAAGGCGGTAGCGACCGCCAAAGAGCATGAACAAAAAACAAACGCTTCGCTGGAATCAGATTGTTCCTCACTATTGGACGGTGATTAAATCTAGTGTTATTGGCATTATCATTGGCGTTATACCTGGGACAGGAGGAAGTATCGCTTCCTTTATTGCCTACGATGAAGCAAAGCGCGCATCAAAAGAACCAGAACTGTTCGGCCATGGAAGTCTGGAAGGCATTGCTGCATCCGAAAGCGCAAACAACGGCGTGACTGCTGCAACATTAATTCCCACACTGACGTTAGGTATACCAGGGAATACTGTCGCGGCTATTTTTCTGGGCGCTTTGCTCATTCATGGTCTCACCCCCGGTCCGCAGCTTTTTGTGGATCAAGGTGGGCTTATGTATACCATTATGATCAGTTTTATCATGGCCAATATCGTGATGTATTTTCAGGCACGAGTGGCACTCAAATGGTTTAACAAAATAATCAACATACCCGCTGCCGTTTTGCTGCCAATTATCCTGGTCATGTGTTTGATAGGAGCTTATTCACTTTCCAATTCATTGAATTCGGTTATCGTTTGTTTGATCTTTGGCTGTGTTGGCTATGCAATGATCAAATTCGATTATCCGACTGCCCCAATGGTTATCGCTATTATATTAGGCCCAATGGTTGAGGAATCGTTCCGACAATCGATCATCCTGTCAGATGGTTCACTCATGATTTTCTTTACACGGCCAATTTCTTTAATATTTTTTATACTGACTGTGCTCGTTACTTTCTCACCAGTTTTCGTTCATTTATGGCGCAAGATTAGATGAGTGCAGGTCAATAATCGCTGGATATTCAACGAAGCCAGTGTTGTCAATCGAGTGTGACTGAATGCTGGTCGACGATACTCCATGAACTCCGCCCCACTGCGATTCGTCTTCTGTGATGATCGGACTCATTCATTTGTTCGAGAGGGGTGCGGGCGCGCATAGCCTTGGCAGTTGAAAGATTGGCTCGGTAGGCTGAGCCGAATCTCTTCCGCAAAGTTGTCGACAGTATAATGGTTCTCTTATCGCGTCAGATTTGATCGGTGCGGGCGATTCCGAGAAGCTCGAAAATAGTGGATCTAGCAGCCGGGTTAAGCATATATTTGGATCCACTGCGAAATGGATGGGAAACACGGTCCACGTATCCTTAGGGAACTAATTTTCAAGTATCGGCTCTGTATGTGACCGGTTCGTTAGAGCTAAATATTTCTGTGGTTTTATCGTTGCCTGCAGTGCGAAGGATTTTGATTATAATTGGTAGTAAGATAAAACTCACACGTCCAGTGCCGGCTACCCTGTTATTGAGGGAATGTTAGCCTTTACAGTTATGGCGGTGCTGCATTTTTCATCTATTCATTCCGTTTGGCATTGAAGTTCTACATGAAAGTTAAGAGTGACAGAGTTCATTTGTCTAATCTGCAGTATCAAATCTGGTATTTGGCGTGATGTATTTTACCATTATTAGTTCAGGCTTATCCTAGAGTCGTATGGCGTAGAGCCGTTAGCTTGCTATTGACAAGTTATCAGCATGTACGCGGAAAAGGTATAGGTAATAATGATCAAACTAATTAAAGGATGAAACAGATGTTGGTACGGCACTATTTTCAAATTTTCGCTGTTGCAGCTCCATTGTTGGTGCTGGGTATCTCCACTATATGGATGCCCGCGATCTGTTTGTTATTGGTGGTGATCCCTATCATCCTTCTGGGCGTTATTGATATGTTCCAGACCAAGCATACGATAAGGCGGCTTTATCCATTCCTTGGTCGATTTCGTTACATGCTTGAGTCTGTCAGGCCAGAAATCCAGCAATATTTTGTTGAATCAGATACCAGTGGTACCCCAATACCACGAGAATTTCGATCGTTAATTTATCAGCGCGCCAAGGGTGCCCGCGATACGCGGCCCTTCGGAACGATCTTTGATGTTAATCGTGCAGGTTATGAGTGGATAAACCACTCTTTGGTCCCCAAGCATATAGAGAGTACTGACCCTCGCGTTAAGTTCGGTGGCGATCGCTGCAGTAAGCCGTATATGTGTTCTCCGCTAAATATTTCTGCAATGAGTTATGGGGCGTTAAGCAAGAACGCGATCAGAGCGCTGAACAAAGGGGCTAGCATTGGCGGGTTTTCACACAATACCGGCGAAGGCAGTTTGAGCCCCTATCACTTAGAAGCGGGTGGAGACATCGTATGGCAAATTGGGACAGGCTATTTTGGTTGTCGTGACCTGGACGGAGTGTTTGATCCGGATTTGTTTAAAGAATCCGCGACACTCGATTCAGTAAAAATGATTGAAATAAAGCTATCGCAAGGTGCTAAGCCGGGACACGGTGGGATTCTGCCGGCGGCGAAGCTCACAGAGGAGATAGCACAGATTCGTAAAGTACCAATGGGACACGATGTGGTTTCACCGGCTGCCCATTCGGCATTCGGCACGCCAGTTGAATTGCTCGAATTTATTGAACAATTACGTACATTGTCGGGTGGTAAACCCGTTGGATTCAAATTGTGTATAGGCCGGCGTGATGAATTTTTAGCCATTTGCAAGGCGATGTTAGAAACTGGAAAAGTACCCGACTTTATTACCGTGGATGGTGGTGAAGGTGGAACCGGTGCAGCGCCAACGGAGATGACCAATTCATTAGGAACGCCGTTG
Organism: uncultured Granulosicoccaceae bacterium; assembly: GCA_964594905.1. Taxonomy (GTDB): domain Bacteria; phylum Pseudomonadota; class Gammaproteobacteria; order Granulosicoccales; family Granulosicoccaceae; genus Granulosicoccus. The sequence continues at coordinate 8,940 of CAZQOI010000040.1, read as the reverse complement.
CGGGATGCTTTAGTTTTTGTCAATCAAGCGCTTATTGGTATTGGGTTAAGAGACCAGATACGTATCATTGCCTCAGGCAAGATCCTATCGGCTTTTCATTTACTTAGAGCGATTGCGTTAGGTGCAGATACCGTTAATTCAGCGCGTGGAATGATGATGGCGCTGGGTTGTATTCAGGCTCGCAGTTGTAATACAGATCATTGCCCAACCGGCATTGCCACGCAAGACGCGGCACGTGGTAATGGTCTTGTGGTTGGCGATAAAGCCACTCGTGTTGCAAATTTTCACGCAGCCACCATCGAAAATTTACTTGAGTTACTTGGCGCTGCAGGGCTTGAGAGTATAGAAGAGTTAGAGCCTCGACATATTAATAGGCGAGTTGAAGGCACCAATATTAAGACGTACTCACAGATGTATCCCAGTATTAGTCCCAACTGCTTGTTGCATGACGAAACAGTACCAACTGATTGGAGGGATGATTGGCGAGCTGCTCATTCACAAGGTTGGTAACTCTACATAATTTCAAGAATAGTCATAAAGGATAGGTATAGATGAAAACATCTGATTTGTTTGTACGTGCTCTTGAGAATGAAGGCGTCGAATATATTTATGGGATTCCAGGTGAAGAGAATCTTGATTTTCTGAATTCTCTTCGCAACTCATCGATAAAGCTGATACTCACTCGACATGAGCAAGCGGCGGGATTTATGGCTGCCACTTATGGTCGACTCACAGGGCGTCCGGGTGTTTGTTTATCGACACTTGGCCCAGGTGCAACCAATTTTGTCACGTCCGCCGCCTACGCGCAGCTTGGAGGTATGCCGATGATTATGCTTGGTGGGCAAAAACCTATTCGTAAAAGTAAACAAGGTCGATTTCAAATTGTTGATGTTGTTAATTTGATGAAACCAGTGACCAAGTATTCGCAGCAGGTTGTCGATGGCAACAATATTCCATCAATGGTCCGTGAAGCGTTTCGAATTACGATGGAAGAGCGCCCTGGGGCTGCTTATATCGAATTGCCAGAGGATATAGCTGACGAACAAACCGATGCATCTATATTTGAAGTTGTAGGGCACCGAAGGCCTAATGCTGACGAGCAGTCGATATCACTGGCAGTTGACATGATAAAGGAGGCAAAGTTGCCTTTACTGCTTATCGGTGCTGGAGCCAACCGTAAACGCACCAGTGAGGCGCTGCATCAACTTATTGAGCAGTCAGGCTTATATTTTTTCGATACGCAAATGGGTAAGGGCGTGGTGAACGAGCAACACCCTCGTTACATCGGGACGGCTGCATTATCTGATCATGACTATTTACATTGTGCGATTGATCGCTCCGATTTGATAATTAATGTCGGGCATGATGTTATCGAGAAACCGCCTTTCTTTATGGAGAAAGGTGGCAAGAACGTCATTCATGTCAACTTTGAACCGGCGAATATCGATGACGTGTATTTTCCACAGCTCAATGTAGTGGGGGATATCTCGTCGTCAATTAGCCTGATTGCTGAGAAATTGGGCAAGCTCGATAAAGATTTCAGCTTTTTCGAGCGTGTCAGAAACGAAGTGGATACCCATGTCACCAAGTACTTCAAAGACACGCGTTTCCCCGTACTACCGCAGGCATTGGTTAGTGTATTGCGTGAGAAACTAGACGCTGAAGATATTGTCACGCTCGACAATGGCGTATATAAAATTTGGTTTGCCAGAAATTACGAGTGCTATGCGCCTAATACACTTCTACTAGACAACGCCTTGGCGACCATGGGCGCGGGATTGCCCTCAGCCATGGCCGCAAAACAGATCAATCCCAATCAAAAAGTGGTATCGATTAATGGAGATGGGGGGTTCCTAATGAACTCACAAGAGCTCGAAACTGCTGTTCGCATGGGGCTGGATCTAGTTGTCATTGTGCTTACTGACAATGCCTACGGCATGATCAAATGGAAGCAGGAAGGTATGGGCTTTGACAATTTCGGTTTAGATTTTAACAATCCTGATTTAGTGCAATATGCAAACAGTTTTGGTGCGGTTGGCCACAAAGCGGATAGCTACGACAGTTTTGTTGATATTTTATCATCGTCGCTTAGTGGTAATGGTGTTCATGTCATAGATTTGCCTGTGGACTACACCATGAATCACTCCATTCTTAACGTGTTGTTAAAAGAAAGCGCATGTGTTGTATAAATAATCGATCGGAGTACCTCCAATGCTAGATGTTCTCAATCCTTTTAACGGCGAGCTAATAAAACAAGTACCGCTCAATTCTGGCGCTGATGTTGAGGAGGCGTTAGCCATCGCACATGCAACGTTTGAAGATCGTGTCGGTTGGTTGCCAGCGTATGAGCGCATTGAGATTTTAGAACGAACAGCGGAAATTATGAGTTCCCAAGTTGAGGAGCTTACATTGTTAGCCGCGTCAGAAGGCGGTAAGCCCTACGCCGATTCCAAAATCGAGGTACTGCGTGCCATTAACGGTGTAAAGCTCGCCATTGAGCATATCCCTCAAAATATTGGGGAGCAAATTCCAATGGGGCACACCGCATCATCGGCCAATCGTTTAGCGTTTACACAGCGTGAACCCATTGGGGTTGTGTCTTCAATCAGTGCATTTAACCATCCACTCAATCTTATCGTGCACCAAACCGTGCCAGCTATTGCGGTGGGCGCACCGGTCATTATAAAACCTGCGCAAACAACGCCGTTGTCGTGCTTGCGATTCGTTGAAATATTAAAAGAAGCCGGCTTGCCCTCAGGTTGGTGCCAGGCGGTGGTGGTTGAAAATAACGATGCTGAAAAACTGGTTACCGATGAGCGTGTGAATTTTTTCTCCTTTATAGGTTCATCGGCAGTGGGTTGGATGCTACGGTCAAAACTAGCTCCTGGTACCCGCTGTGCGTTGGAGCATGGTGGCGCGGCGCCCGTTATTGTTGATCAGTCTGCTGATGTTGATCCTCTGATCGAAAGCTTATTAAAAGGCGGGTTTTATCATGCCGGACAAGTTTGTGTGTCTGTGCAGCGTGTGTTTGTGCATGAAAGTATGGTGACTGACATTTCAAAAAAGCTAGCAACAGCTGCGAAAAACCTAAATGTGGGTGATCAATTACAACCAGACACCGAGGTTGGGCCACTGATATTGCCTAGGGAAGTAGACCGCGTTGCGCAATGGGTAGATGAAGCAAGAAAAAATGGTGCTAAGGTGTTGTGCGGCGGTGAAAAACTGTCAGACACTTGTTACGCGCCCACCGTATTATTAAACCCTAATGACGAGGATACCGTTTCTCAAAAAGAGATATTCGGACCGGTGGTGTGCGTGTATTCCTATCAAGACAAAGCCGATGCTATAGACAGAGCTAATGCTGTTCCTTATGCGTTTCAGGCGTCGATCTATACCAATAATTTAACCGATGTGTTGGATACTTCCAGTAAGCTTAATGCAACCGCTGTGATGGTAAATGACCACACGGCTTTTCGAGTGGATTGGATGCCGTTTGGTGGCCGTGATGCGTCTGGGTTGGGTATGGGTGGAATACAATACTCGATGCATGAAATGACACGGGAAAAGATGTTGGTGATAAAGAGTAGGTAACTCTAACCAGCTTTGCGTAACAGCTTAGACTTTGCATCAAAGTTAGAGCGAGCGTACTCACATTGCTTGCAGCCAACGTTGCCAATTCCCAGAACTGGATTTGGAACTGGACGACTGTAGTGATAGCCTTGCCCTAAATCGCAACCTAACTGACTCAACACTTCCGCCTGCTCTGCGGTTTCAATCCCTTCGGCAACCACTGTTAGGCCTAATATCCGTGCGAGCTCGATAACGGTCTGGACGACAGCGTTTGAGGCGTCATCTGTACTGACTGGATCGATAAATTTCCGATCAAGTTTCACTATTTGAATCGACAGATCGATTAACTGGGAGAGTGACGAATAGCCACTGCCGAAGTCATCGATGGCCAGATGAGTTCCCAAGTCGATCATCGATTGCAGTTGATACGGTGTGGCCCAATCGATCATTGATGTTTTTGAAGCCATCCAGATCAATGAACAACAAACCAAGCATTTGCGAACTATCTTTGGACCGTTGAGACAAGTGCCTGTCCAGCTCCTTCATAAAGGTTGAGCGATTGTTCAACCCTGTCATTGCATCCGTTGAGGCCTGTTTAGCCAATAGCGCGTTGAGATCCCGCATTTCTTTTGACGATATCTCAACCGATCTTTCCAACATTTCTCGATCGATGTCGTTGTCGATATAGAATGCGCTGACCTCGTTTAGATGCTGACGCCAGTTTTCAAGCGATGGAACGTCGGATGTGGTTAGTTTGTGTAGGCGTAGCTGACGAGCCAAAGTTCGGTGTAATACCAAGCTAGATTCATCGTCGCTACCGTTTGTAGTTGAATGGTCCACTATCGTTCAGCGATCAGCGCCAAAGTCATCGTATAGTTGTACAGTTGGCATGTGGTAGAGGGCGTAGTTGAGAACTCGCCCATACCATAGAATCCAACCATTCCAATGTCATCAGGTAGTGCTTGTCGTACAGAACTAAGCTCATCTGCCGTGCGGCTACCAAGCTTTACTCTGCATCCGAGGCAAGACGTCACTATCACAAGCTGTTTTATATCATCGGAAGGTTTAAGTTCAATCGCTGCATCCTCGGCTGCTTCGAATTGATCACCGGCATAGCCCCTGAGCATTTGTGTTGGAGAGCATTCAGTTATTTTTCAATTGAGTAGAAGTGATTTAGTGTTCTCATCTACACTGAGGACCCCGGCGGGTGCCCAGTCTTTTTCGCCACCGGTTAGTGGTCGAGTGGTTAGAGGAAATATTGAAGCAATCGCTGGCAGTTCATCCGCTTTATCACCCAGATATTGCTTGTATAAGTCCAGCGCTGGTTTGCCATCAATTTCGTACACTGTATGCTCATCAGCACTGGTTACGACGCGCTCTGGCCCGAGCGGTTTCCAACCCCCTTTAGCAGCGTTCTGAAAGATCAGCGAGTCACCAAAGAAACCGACTGCCGATATGACGCCTTCGGTTGGGGAGTGATTCGCATCTAATACCCAGGTCGAAACAAATTTTCCGTTCTCATCAGGGAGTGAGCCAGCAACCCCACCTCCAACTTTGCTTATGGTTACCTCATCGATAAGATCTATGCCCTGACCTAGAGCGTCTCCATGCATGCCTTCGCCCGTGGCAAATAACAAAACACCACTGATCGCTTTGTCTTGAACAAGTAGTTTGTTCGCTATGTCTTTGCCTATTTCGGTTTGATCAGTGGATCGAGAGACAGTTTCAAACACAACACTGAGGCGAACTTTCTCAAACCTAGTCACTGATACCACTATGTGAGAGTCGGTAATTTCATCATCTATGACTATCCCGGCACCGGAGCAACCGATGATTATCGAGTTGGGATAGAGGAGGCCGATCTCTTCCAATGGCGATGAATCTTCAATCAGAGAGGCTGGACCATATACCTGAACCAATGTTGACGGACTGTCCCATTCGGGGAGTGGTTCGCTCCAGTCACCTTCTATAGAGCGTCGAGTAATTGCTAGATCCATATATGCTGGAACTTAGTGCCAGCTGTTGGCGAGCACGTCGGTTTGGGCTTAGTCGATCTATCAGCGCCTATCTTGCTGTATAAACGTCGTTATCTGACGCATGTGTTACCTGCAAACAAATAAATGCTGTTCGGGGTTGAGAAACATGTATCGTGCCTTGTCCAATAGTGAGTGATTGAAGAATATTGCCGGACTAGTTCTCCTTGTAACTTGCTCCGGAGTAATCGCCAAGCGAAGCCATGACCAACACCACATCTTTGGCCCCATCCACAGACAACATTCTTAAGGGTGTTGCACTGATGTTGGGTTTTTGTCTCACGGCTCCTTTGCTGGATGTGGCGGCCAAACTGGCATCCTCTAGCGTACCGGTTGGACAGATTACCGCGGCGCGTTTTATCCTGCAGTGTGTGTTCATGGCTCCGTTTATTTTAGGTATGGGGCTATCCTTGCGCGTTCCCCAGGGGCAATGGTTGCCCTTGATATCGCGTGCGTTACTGTTGCTTTTTGCAACCTTTTGTTTCATCACCGCGATTCGCGTGATGCCGCTTGCTGATGCCTTGGCAATTGTGTTTGTAGCGCCTTTTATTGTCTTGTTGGTGGGTAAGTTTTACCTGGGCGAGGATGTCGGTCCACGTCGCGTTGGGGCGTGCTTTGTGGGATTTGTCGGTGTGTTATTCGTGATCCAACCGAGCTTCGCAGCATTTGGCGCTGTGGCGTTGATTCCACTTGGTACGGCAGTCGCGTTCGCCTTCTACATACTCGTGACGCGAGGGTTGTCGCGCCGGATGCATCCTGTTGCTCTGCAATTCCACACCGGTCTGATCGCGAGTTTGTTTTGTATACCTATCCTAGTGCTGGCCGAAGGCTCCAGCTCTGATTTATTTGATCCAGTTTGGCCCACTGGAATTGTCTGGCTGTGGCTCTTTGGTGCCGGGTTTTTCGCCACTGTGAGCCATATGATGATGACTTACGCACTGTCGTTAGCACCTTCGGCCACGCTGGCCCCGTTGCAGTATTTTGAATTACCGGTAGCGACTTTGTTCGGGTACCTGGTATTTCACGATTTCCCTAACAATCTGAGCTTAATGGGCATTGCCATTATTATCGGTGCTGGGCTGTATATGATCCATCGGGAGAGGGTTACCGCGGGACAGTTGATCACTGAGCGCGCAGCTCCGCCGGTCTAATGCGATTCCAAATAAAGCCGTGAACGAGAGATTCAATGAAGCAGCTATATGACTACATCATTATTGGTGCAGGGTCAGCAGGTTGTGTGCTGGCGAATAGGCTGACCGAAGACCGCGATAATAAGGTTCTCTTACTGGAGGCTGGCCCTGAAGACAAAGCCTTATCACTGAAAATGCCAGCTGCATTGCTGACCAATTTAAACGACACGAAACACAATTGGGCGTATCGGGGTGAACCCGAACCTGAACTCAATGGTCGCCAGTTAAAACATGATAGGGGGAAGACACTTGGTGGCTCTTCTTCAATCAATGGCATGGTTTACATTCGTGGGCATGCAAAAGATTATGATGGATGGGAAGCTGCTGGCTGCGAAGGTTGGGGATTTGCTGATGTATTGCCATATTTCAAACGCATGGAATGCTACGGAGGCGGCGAGGATGAATTTCGCGGTGGCAGTGGACCACTTAAAGTACATAGGCCCACCCCGAAAGACCCTCTGTCAATTGCCTTTATCAAGGCCGGAATCGAAGCAGGGTATCCAGCCACTGATGACATCAGTGGTTATTGTCAGGAAGGCTATGGTGTCTTTGACTCTACCATTTCCAATGGTGAGCGTTGGAGTGCTGCCCGTGCTTATCTTGACCCGATAAAAAACAGACCCAACCTAACCATCGTCACCCATGCAAGCGTTCAACGCATCGTATTGAAGGATCAGGAAGCGAAGGGAGTTGTTTATAAAAATAAAAGCTGTAATGAGATAACTGTTGCAGCGAACAAAGAAACCATTATTTGTGGCGGAGCCGTAGGAACCCCTCATCTGCTTATGTTGTCAGGCATTGGTCCAGCTGAACACCTGCAAAGTCATGGAATTGATGTTGTAAATGACTTACCCGGTGTCGGGCAAAATTTAAATGATCATCCTGATTTCGTACTTAAATTTAAATGCTTACAGCCTGTTTCTATCTGGCCAAAAACCCGTCCGATTCCACGAATTATCGAAGGCATAAAATGGTTTTTGACGCGCAAAGGTATTTGTGGATCTAATCATTTTGATGGGGTTTCCTGTATTCGTTCTAACCCCGAAATTGATTACCCTGACCTACAAATATGCCTTTCACCGATTGCAGTGGACAATATTAATTGGCTTCCGATACCTGAGCATGCCTTTCAAATCCATGTCGGTCTTATGCGTGCTCACAGTCGCGGCACTATCGAGCTAGAGGATGCAAATCCTGACACACCACCTCGCATATTGGTGAATTATTTACAAGATGAACGTGATCGCCTAGCGATACGCAACGGTACGCGGCTAGTTCGGGAGTTAGCCCAACAGCCTGCTTTTTCTGAGCTTTGTGGCGAGGAGATTTTCCCTGGAAATGGTGTGCAAAGTGACGATGCGATCGATGATCAGATCAGTGATCACTCCGTATCGCAATGGCATCTATCCTGTACCGCAAAAATGGGACCTGCTACTGACCCCATGTCGGTTGTCGACCCTAATGGTAATGTACATGGAGTGAGTCGATTACGGGTTGTGGATGCCTCCATCATGCCTGTTGTTACTAACGGAAATACAAACGCCCCGACTATTATGATTGCGGAGAAGCTAAGTGATGTGATTCTCGATAGACCAGCACTTGAACCAATCGAAGCGGCGCTTTGGCACGATCGAGAGGTGGAATAACTTAGGGTTTGAACAGAACAAGAAGGTAGTAGATCAACTAAACAGTTAACCGAAGAACTTAACTGATCTCAAGTTGTCGTAAAAAATGAGATATCCTAAATACTGTACAACCTTGAACAATTACTTTGTAAAAATTCGCTTTACCATTGTCTTCTTATGTCTCGCTCTGCTACCCGCGATTGTACAAGCTGATAACGTTAGCTTTAGTCAGGAAGCACGTAAAACAGTGGCTATGCTGCCTGAGGTAGCTGGTGCAAGCTCGATCAACTTCTCTGAGCTTGAAAATAAACCGGTGATTGTCACTTTTTTCGCCAGTTGGTGTCCGCCGTGTTTAGAGGAATTTTCACATCTGAACCAGTTGTACAAGAAATACATAGATAGTGACCTAAAAATTATCGCCATCAATGTTTATGAAGCATGGGATGAAAATGATGCCGAGCGCATGGATAAATTTATCAGCACAACTTCACCTGCCTTTCCCGCTGTTGTCGGTTCGGAGAA
>CAZQOI010000039.1:4259-27490 GCA_964594905.1 uncultured Granulosicoccaceae bacterium | reverse complement strand
ATGTGATCTTTTGCCAAAACGGCGGCAACATGCTCACCGAATAAAAACTGCCACCCAGAAAAACCAATGGCGTAATGATCAGTAAGGGTATCAATTGCAGTTTCTCGAAATTATCGGCCCAGAGCCCAATAATAAAACCAAACAAGCTGAACGCGATGCAGGTCAAGATCAGAAACGCCAGCATCCAGAATGGATGAGCAATGTGCAGATCAACGAAAAACGATGCGGTAATCAGGATGATGGTGCCGATAATCAGTGATTTGGTCGCCGCGGCACCCACAAAGCCCACGATGATTTCGAAAAACGAAATGGGCGCCGACATGATTTCGTAAATCGTGCCAGTGAATTTTGGAAAGAAGATGCCAAAGGATGCATTCGAGATGCTTTGCGTCAGCAAGGAAAGCATGATGAGGCCAGGCACGATAAAGGAGCCATAACTGACGCCTTCAATAGCTTGTATACGTGAACCTATCGCCGATCCAAACACAACAAAGTACAGAACTGTTGAAATAACGGGAGACGCAATACTCTGCATCAGCGTATTACGAGTTCTACGCATCTCATTTTTATAGATCGTCTTGATCGCTTGAACATTCATGATTGCGCGTGCACAAGGTTGACGAAAATATCTTCAAGTGAGCTTTGCGTTGTTTGCAGATCTTTCAACGACAACCCCGCAGATGTGATGGCTTGCAACAGATGCGTTATGCCAGTGCGTTCCTGTTGTGTGTCAAACGTATAAGTCAAACGTTGTCCATTCTGGGACAGTTCAAGATCGAATTCGCTAAGCGATGCAGGCAATTCATCAACCGGGTATCGCAAGTCCACAATCAGCTGTTTCTTGCCAAGCGACTGCATCAGATTATCCTTTTCATCGATCACCAGCAAACGCCCATCGCTGATGACCCCTACCCGATCAGCTATCTCTTCCGCCTCTTCGATGTAGTGTGTCGTCAATACAATAGTGACCCCATCAGCACGCAGCTTTTCGACCAATGACCACATGTCCTTGCGCAGCTCAACATCAACCCCTGCCGTGGGTTCATCGAGAAACAGGATACGCGGTTCGTGGGCCAGAGCCTTGGCGATCAACACACGCCGTTTCATGCCACCAGACAATTGCTGCACCATATTGTGCTTTTTGTCGTCAAGGCTTAGATCGACCAGTAGCTTGTCGACAAAGGCACTATCGTCGGCTTTGCCAAAGAGTCCACGGCTGAAATTGATGGTATTGACCACCTGCTCAAAAGCACCAAGGGTGAGTTCCTGAGGCACCAGTCCGATCAGTTCGCGTGTCTCCCTGAAGTCCTTGATGATGTCATAACCACCGACAGTAATACTGCCTGCGGTCGGGTTGACGAGGCCACAGATGATCGAGATTAGACTGGTTTTGCCAGCGCCATTAGGCCCCAGCAAGGCGAGGATTTCGCCGGGCTGAATATCAAGATCAATTCCCTTGAGCGCTTCATGACCACCTTTGTAGGTTTTCGTGAGGCCGCGGATCGAGATGATTGGCGAATTGCTGTCGCTCATGCTTCATTATCTCATGTAACTCACTGGCAAACGCATGCCAATGGTTACCCAAGGCGATTCATTTTGTGCCAAAGGCACACCGCCATGCGCTTCGGCAATCATGCGCACAATATAAAGCCCAAGGCCAAGGTGCATTGTCGATGCATCGCTTGACCGTTCTGAATACATTGGATCGAACAGCTGGGACAAACGCACTGGGTCGATATTTTGGCCACGATTCGCGACCGCCAGCGTCAGTTGCGGCTCAGAATCACTGCCATCGAGCGACAAAACAATCCTGATATCACCATCAGTACTGAAGTCGACCGCATTGTCGATAAGCTTGTCGAGCGCCTGCTGCAACAATTCCGGTGAGCCGGTAATCGAGACCGCTGGTATCGGCAGATGTGACGATGCATCACTAAGTCCATTGGTAGAGGCGACAGCGGTAAATCGGGTTGTCGGGTAAATCTGTCGATATCGATTTAACGAACCCTCTACCCAGTCCCGCATGGCCACTCGCGACATCTCTGCGCGCTGGACTGTTTGTTCAAGACGGGTAGATTCCACCAGTGCGCGAATAATGGCACCTAATTGATCGGCACCACCACTGGCACGATCGATTAACGTTTGCGATTCTTGATTAAGGCTTGTGCGATCGAGATTCTCGATGGATGTTTTGACAACTGACAAGGGTGTTCGAAGTTCGTGTGACAAACGGCTCGACAATGCCTCGAGGTAATGAGTGTAAGCGGCAGAACGCGCCAGCAAGGACGACAGATTACGCGACAGGTCACCGATCTCATCACGTGCATCGCTGCCAGGTAATCCATAAACACGGCCATCATCACTGACTGCTCGTTCAGCCTGTTGCGACAATCGTCTGATGCGCAGTGACAACATAGTCGCGAATATCAATAGCCCAGCACCGGTCATGAGGCTGACAAACAACAGCAGGCTGAACAAACGCGCTAGCTGACTTCCTGCATAGGCAGATGCATGTTCTTCGTTACTTTCATACAAAAGGAAGCCATCTGGTGTGCCTTTGCCAATAGCCAGCAGCGATCCCAGCACACGATCATTTTCATCACTGACATAACGAGATGTTGGCGCATCAGTGTCTACGTTGTTGCGCATGTCCTCACTCAGGTGCAGTGGCACGGATGCCGGGTCATAATCTGCAATCAAGGGAAGTTCGCCAGCGGCAAACCAGGCAAACAATCTGAACAACACGGCATCAAGAATACCGCTTGTTGCAGCTGAGTCAGACGTTGGAATGTCTTCATCATCATCGATGTACAACTCATTGACGTCTGCCAGCAATCGCCCATGTCGATCATAGAGTCGTGCGCGAATACCAGGTGTCACCCAGGACGCCAGCCGTGAATGCGCTAATGGGCTCGCATGAAAAAGAGTTGCTGATGCCAAGCCACCTTCAGCGAGTCTTGTAGCGTCAGGTGGCCGCCGATGCCAGGCGCGCATGACGTTAGGTGATAGCGAACCTAGCCAGACACCGCGTGTGGCACCATTAAGATCAACATCAACCGCCGCAATACCAACAGTTGATCCGACCGCGGGCAATGGCAGCTCAATTTCGATCTGATAACCACGACTATTCTTGATCCAAACGCCACGCCAACTTGGCAAGGCCTGACCCAAGCGACGTGCACGCCCATTGGCGGAGACACTGGGTGATGCACGTAATGCACTGACAGGCCCGGGCGCGATGGCGCGGAACAGACCGTGTTGCCATTTATCAGACTGTCCGAGCAGTATCTCCAGAGCATCGCCATTAATCAGCCGTGATTTAGCATCAGGTACTTCCCCCTCGCCCGGATCAACTGGAATCAAAGGTGGTTCGTGGTACACAACCTTATCGTCTGTAATTTCTGCGTATATGAACAGGCGACGTTCATAATGCGCAAGGCGAACACTCAATCGGTTGCCAGAGTCTTCGTCATCGTAGATTAAGGGCTCATCAGTCAGGTTTTGCCAATCATCGGCATAGCCGTCTACAAAAATTGGGTAGCGAGAAGTTTCCGCATACCAGTCATCATCAGTTGGTGCTCGCGCACCTTCAACGAACAATTGATCAAGCTCTGTCGCTTCATCGATTGCAGTGCGAAGGTTAAGCACCTTGATGGACTGCTCATCGATACGAGTTTGCTGCAGGGTTGCATACAACTGCTTGATGCTGTGCCAACCTACGATCGGGACAACCAGCGTCAGTGCGCCTGCAAGCAACATTTGGGTGCGAAGTTTCATGCGTCAGAGGCGGACCTAATACAACAAGGTATCCATCCAGCGATAACCAAGACCATAAACCGTTTGAATACCAGTAAAGTCTTTGTCTATCGACACAAACTTGGCGCGAATTCGTTTGATATGTGCGGTTATGGTTTGATCGTCCAGTACAAGGTTCGCAGCTTCCATCAGTTGTTGTCGACTTTTTACCTGACCCGGATGTTTGGCAAGACAGGCTATTAACCAGAACTCAGTGACCGTAAGGTCAACGGCCTCCTCACGCCAGTGAGCTTGCAGGCGATCAAGATCGAGTTTCAATGGACCAACCTCTTGCTGGCTACTCGTCTCATCGGGTTGACTAAAAGCCTCCACTCGACGTAACACCGTGTTCACCCGAGCAATCAATTGTTGCAAGCTGATGTCTTTGGTCAAATAGTCGTCAGCACCAAGACGTAAACCCGAGATCACATCGAGTTCACTATCACGTGCGGTCAGGAACAGAATAGGCAGCCGTGCAGACAAACCACGCAATGCCTTACACAGCTCAAAACCCGCTTCGCTGTCACGTCCCAAGCCAATATCAATAATGGCAACATCAGGCAGACGACGCCTGACTGACTCAAGAGCCGGATCTGCAGCCGCAAAGCTATGCACATCAAAACCAGCCTTGCCTAGGGCTAGTGAGTAATTTTCGCGCAATGCCGGCTCATCCTCAACGAGGACCACACGGCGCATCTCAATGTCGCTTGTCATATTTCGTCAGAATTCATCTTAATGCGTCCATGCTGCGTCAGCGTGATGTCGGCAAGTGTTGGGACACTGGTCGGGTCATCAACAAAGGCCCTCAATCATGCATCATAACCACTCTCTGGAGCCAAGATCTTCTCAAGATCACAAAGACTCGACACAATCGAGAGATACCGCCACCGACAACGCGATTTTTCGAACGAGATTGACACAACGTTCGCTGCTGGAGCAGATACTTCAGGTATCGGCCTTCACTGGCCTGTTGCTGATTGCATTGCAAACCGTATTCGGCAGTTCCAGAAGTTTTGCCAATGACAGGCTTCATGAGGAGCGTAGCAGCAGTGGCATGCTGATGCTGGGTAACGAACATGATTCGCGAGAGGCTATTTTACTTGACGCAGGCTTAGCGTTGTCTGTGCAGGGCTTGCTCGCCGACATGACCCTTGAGCAAACTTTCAAGAATACAACTGGACAGTGGCTGGAAGGACGTTACCTCTTTCCATTACCTGGCGATGCAGCGGTGCGCGGGATGACGATTATCGTGGGTGATCGGATTATTGAAGGACAAGTCATGCCGCGCGAAAGCGCGAAAAAACAATTCACGGAAGCAGCGAAAGCCGGCCAGGTGGCAAGTCTTGTTGAACAAAATCGTCCCAACCTATTTACCATGCGGGTTGCATCAATAGCACCTAACGACGAAATCAAAATCAAGCTGGACATCATGTTGCCTGTCACCGTGAAAGACAAGCGCATGCAATTAGTCCTGCCAACGACTTTAACCCCACGCTATACCAACTCAGTTACACCGGACAGTGCTGCGATCTCCACACCGTTCGCCAGACAAAATCAAATTCGAGGGCCACGTTTGAGTATGACGGCGAACATTGCACCGCTAGATAATCTGTCACTGGTAACAAGTGCCACACATACATTGGAGACTTCAACAGGCGATATCGCGCTCAACGACATCCCCATGGACAGAGATATCGCGCTTAGCTGGCCAATGCAAAACCTGGACGCGGCCAACGGTGAAGCCTTTACCTCGGAGCACAACAACAAACGCTATATGCAAGTATTGATATCACCGCCTACAGACGCGAGCCAGATGCCATTGCTGTCGCGTGAGCTTGTCTTGGTAATGGATAAATCAGGATCCATGGCAGGTGAATCCATTCGCGCGGCTCGTGAAGCAATTCATACAGCTCTGGATGGTTTAAAACCTACCGATTCGTTCAACATCATCGCGTTTGATGATCGCACCATTTCCTTGTTTCCCTCAAGCCGCACCGCTGACGCGAACGCCATTTTAGCCGCACGCCAGTTTGCAAACCGACTCAACGCGGATGGTGGTACGGAGATGAGTAAGGCCTTGCAACTCGCTTTGACCGAAACGAATACCGAGAACTCCGAAGTCACTCGCTTGAGACAGTTAGTGTTTTTAACCGACGGTAGCGTCGGTTATGAAGAGAGCCTACTCAAGACCATCAAGCAACAACTTGGCAACAGTCGCCTGTTTACCGTGGGCATTGGTTCAGCGCCCAATACCTGGTTTCTTAAAAAGGCTGCAGAAGCTGGTCGAGGCATTTCCCTGTCAATACGGGATACCAGCAATGTGGCATCAGCGGTAACTGAGCTGCTGGCAAGCCTTGAACAGCCAGTAATTACCGATCTCAATATCCAATACAGCCAAGGCTTTGGAGAAATCTATCCAAACCCGATACCGGATTTGTACGCTGGACAACCGACAATGATCACTGGCCAGATCAGCGATGAGGTTAGTGAAATCGTGTTGACAGGTCAACGCGCTGGTGAGCGCTGGACTCAGATAATCACCGTACCGGCGGCAACGCCCATGGAAACATCACGGGCCTCCTCTCTGGCGATGCAATGGGCGCGTGCCAAGATTGACAGTCTGCTTGATGAACAACGCGTTAGTGTCGATACCGAACGCCACAAGGATTCAATCACGGCACTGGCTATCGATGTCGGATTGCTTACCCCGTACACAAGTTTTGTTGCCATCGAAGCAGAACCCGTTCGCCCAACAGTGGTTCCAGCAAAGACCGTCAAGGTTGCCAGTCTGGTACCTCACGGCAATGACATGCAAATTCTGCACTTGCCGCAAGGTGCTGCGGGTAGCGATTTATTGGCACTGATGAGTGCATTGTTCGCACTCTTTGGTTCTGGCCTTTTGTACATGAGTGCTCGCATTGGCAAACCACGGAAGCTTATCGCATGAAACGTTTCACTTTAGTAGTCTGTGGGTGTGCCGCACTCATGATAGCGGCCGTTCAAGGATCTCAATCAGTTTGGATAACAGCGAAAGCAGTTGTCGCTCAACACCTGCTCGACTCCGCCTGGCAACAGTCGCGGCAAACTGCACAGACGCAAAAGCCGTGGCCATGGGCCGACGTCACAACCGTTGCGCGACTTGATGTTCCCTCTATAGATAAGTCACTAGTAGTGCTTAGTGACGCATCAGGTGAAGCGATGGCGTTCGGTCCTGGATTGGTTGCCGGGAACCCAGACAATGCGATGCGCGAGACGGTTGCGTTAGGCGGGCATCGGGATACACACCTTGGGTTTATGGAACATCTCGATGTCGGTTCGCTGTTATTTCTCGAATCCAGAGACGGCAATACTTATCCGTATGTTCTTAAAGACAAGACAATTGTCGATTCAAGAACCCATACGTTCTCAATTGCCAAACAACAGGCTGGACTGGTGCTGATCACTTGTTATCCGTTTTCGGCGAGTCAGGTCGGTGGGCCCTTACGTCTGGTGGCAACTGCCCTACCACTCAGTGCGGTGCCTACAACTACAGTAGAGCAATATCAGCTAAACAATTTAACCAGTCTCTGATCTGCATACTGGCGTAAATCATTCGCATCGGGCTTTACATCAAACCAGGCATTAAGCACGTGCTCGTAGAGTCCTCGATAGTCAAGCGTATAGTCGGGATCACCATCATGCAGCTGTGACAGATCCGGTGCGTCCCCAAACAGTCCACCACGAACCCCACCACCGAGTAGTAAATGTGGTGCCGCTGTTCCATGATCGGTGCCACCTGAGTTATTTTCAGCAGCTCGGCGTCCGAACTCTGAGTACGTCATGATCAGTGTGTTATCCCACTCACCCATACGTTTGAGTGATCTGGCCATCACATCAAGCCCTTTACCAAGTTGTTTTAGCAGTCGTCCATGGCGTTGCAGTTGTCCTTGATGCGTATCAAAACCATCTAAACGCACACGGTAAACAGGTGTATCTATACCCGACGATATAAGTTGTGCAACCGTTTGTAGCTGCTGGGCAAATTTATTGTTAGGAAACCCTCGCATCGCAGGTACGCCATCAAGCCGATCGCTGATGTCACTCAACATACGATCAAGTAATTCAAGCTGCGTAGAGACAAACTGAATATTGTCCAATTTGGCTGTACCCGATTCGTACGCCAAGCCATTATTGTTTGGCACCGTAGGGCTGCGCATATTGGTTAACTGGGCGGCGGAGTCTACAGATAGCCAACGACCGCTGTCACTATTAAACAGGTTCATATCACCGCCAACACTGACACCGTGTGCGGATATAACCTGGCGTTGAAGCCCATGCTCCATTGCATGCGTCATCCAGCCATTGGACTGCACATCACTGATGCCGTCACCAGCGCTTTCCCACAATGCTATGGATTTGAAATGGCTGCGATTGGGAGACGGGTATCCGAGCCCTTGAACCCATGCAAGATCATTGTTATCCCAATGCTTCATCAACGGATCCAAAGCGTTGTGCATGGCCATGTCCCCATGCAATGTGGTGACCTCTCGCTCGATCAAAGACAAGGTTGGGCGTAGCGCATGATAAAAGTCAGATTTCCACTGCACCAAGGTGTTCAGCCCATCATTGGCACCCGATAACTCAACCAATATTAAACGCTTGTGGCCGCGTTCGAGCGCAGCTGATGATGTCGTGGAAGTCGACGCGGTAGTCGATGCAAGCGCTGATGATATTGGCAACACGCCAAAGCCAATACCTGCACTCGCGATGCCTTTAAGTATGTCTCGTCTAAGCATAATAATGGCCTGCGATAGTCAGCATTAGCGAAGCTGAAAGCTGGGGTGATCGAGCAAACGTGAAAGCCGCTCAGGAAAAGGTATGGCGCTATCGTTAACCCATGTTTGAACCGCAGGATCATTGAAACCTGGCATCAGCAATTGATCAAGACTCATACCGGCACTAGCTAAGGCCTGCTCAAGAGAATCAACACCTGGAACCAGTGGCAGCGGATCTGGCAAGGACTCCAGTGGTTTTGCAGGTACCGCGTACGCAGCGTCTATGACAAAAGATGGAGCGCTTGCGTATATGGTTTGATCAAGGCTTGGCTCATCACTGATCAATCGACCACTTAAGGCATCAAGTGCCTCGATAAAGCGAGGTTTGGTGCGGCGTGAGTTCCCCAAGGTCACAAGCAAATCCGGAAGCGTCTTCCAGATAGCACCCACTAAAGTTTGCTCCTTCGAAGTAATGCCCCGGTAATGGCACCAATCGGCATGGTTTTCGTCAATAGACGCAGGCTTCTCAACAAGTGGGAAGCGAAGGGTTAGATTTTTCTTGAAATGATCATCCTGCCAGGCGCAGTCGGGCCAACTTTCAAAGCAGTCGGGCCAGCAGTCAAACGAATCAATACGAAGTTCAAGTGGCTGGCCATCTTGCACACCGATGTTAAAGTGAATGGTATGAAAATTTCCTGCAGGTGTGGCGACATCGGTCAATGCAAAAGTCGCGGCTACTTTATTATTGAAACGGTTTTGGTTTGCCCATAACACATGTGCACTTGCAGCGCGGTAGTCAGGAAGATTGCCGTTCGCGGCTACCTCCTCCTCAGTACGCTCGATCATCAGCTCACCACCGCAATACAAATAACCCGAATTTGCCGGGTTATCAGGTACACATTTACTTTTCTGCTCACCATAAGACGCTGGTAGCCACTGACCACCAAGTTGTACGCCATCGATATACAAGTTACGGTCACCACCAGGGCCTGCATGATCATTGGTGAACCTGATAAAAATCTTATCGGCTGCAGACAAGTGCGCAGCGGGTACAGGAATGTGAATCAATTGCCAGGCGGCACCTTCGACCGAGTCCAGACGACCAAAGAGTTCCGTATCGTGACCGCCAATCAATTCCCGATCATCACTTTCCCACAGGATATTCTCCTGTTGACCAAGAGCAACTTGATAGCGTGCCGCTCCTTGGTAATCCTCAGCAGCTAATCGCAACTGTAATCCTTTATCTGTATCGGCTCGACTCATCATGTCAGTGCTTGAAGCCATCATGGAGTCCGTACTCATCATGGTGCTATCTGACATCGTCTTGCCACTGTTTGCGAGATTCACCGATCCTGCTCGCAACATTGCGTCGACAGTAGTAAATCGACTCAGCAATTTACCCGGTGTTATAAACGCTACGCCCTCCTTCCAGCCAGAGACATTGCGCGGTGCGAAAAGATCCAGTCCGAGTTCGGCCTGCCAATTGGCAAAATTGCGCCACTGCGATTTTGGGAATTCAAGTGTTCGCGCAAGACCTGTGACAACATCTATCGGTGACTTGATGATTGCACCACGATGCCTGTCATGCCAGAACTCCGAACTTTCAAGCGTGAATTGATATAACACTGAAATATCATGATCCGAGTCGGCAAACAGTGTTGATGCATTTTGCAACCAACCATCATCAACTGGACCATCACTGATAAACGCATGCCAAAAACGTGTAGCAAGAAACCGGGCAGATGCGTCTTGCTCAAGAATAAGATCAATCAAGTCATCACCATCAAACTTCCCACGCTGTCCGAACAGCAGCTTCTCGCCTCTATCTTGTTGCCAGGTATTAATGAGAAATTCGAGATTGCTGGATTGACTTATCGTTCTCCCGGTCAAGGCACGTGCAGCTTCTCTGACGGTCGCTTCTTCATAGTTGCCTTCACCCAAGGTGAATAGCTCCAATAGCTCCCTTCCCAGATTTTCGTTTGGTGCTTTCTTCTTGTTTGAATTTGCATTGAGGTAACGCATCAAGGCAGGATCTTGAATCATCGCCTTGAGCAATACCGACCAGGATCCAAACCCGTGCTCTCGAAACGTCTGATTCTGACGAGCCATTGCCAATGATTGACGATCAAGATCGTAGTAACTCGTCGCAAACAGATCATGCCAGAACAACACCAGTCGTTCAGTTTGTGGCGAATCCGTTTGCAGCATGTTCAACACCCACCACTGGCGCAACTGTGCGAACTCCGCATCACGTGCACGACGAAAACGTTGCTTACCGTCGTCATCCAGGTCGCCGTTTTTTATGTAATGCGGTAGCGGATTCTCTGTCCACGAAGGCATTGGAACAGCAGGCTTGTTTCGTACACCCGACACGATCTTCTCGATGGCATCAGAGCGTGACAAATCTGTATAAGCCAAAAGATCAGCAGGTGCGACGCCAATGCCAGTTCGCAGCAACAAATGCCGCGCGTCGGCACGCGTCAAGCGCGCATCAAGCGAGTCATTCGAATCCGCACCCTGCAGGCCAGTGACGAAAAACAAGCTCATCGTCGCGACAATCAGAGCGTCTCGCAAACCGTGAACACACCTCATTCGAGATTTTCTCTACAAAATCGCCTTTAAGCCTACTCAAATTTAGCGGCAAACAGGTCCGGGTTACTTGAATGACACGTATATATATGTGAAGTTAACTCTCAAATTCGGGTTACGAATTGCACAGGACCTCACTATGCGAATTGCACTGACTGGACACCTGCTGGCGCTGAGCCTTTTTTTTCTGATATCGAATAGCGCGCATGCAGATGGCGCATCGCTGGAACCAGATACGGTTTACCAGCCAGAAGACGTCGTCAAGATTGTCATTGAAGCGCTACGATCAAACAATCAAAGCCAAAATGATGACGGCATAGCCACTGTTTTCCGGTTTGCCTCACCACAAAATCGCGCGGCCACTGGCCCCTTGTCACGCTTTACCAACATGATCAAACAGGGCTTTAGCGACATGCTTAATCAACGTGACAGTCGTTATGATCCGATAGACATACGCGGCAAGCAAGCCCTTCAAGCCGTGTGGCTCATGATGCCTGATGGTAAGGAGATCGGTTACGCCTTCCATCTGGGAAAACAGGAAGGCGGAAAATATGCCGGTATGTGGATGACGGAAAGTGTCGTGCCGCTAGGGTTTGGACCCAATAGCGGCACTGGAATATAAACGGCGCCTCACGCTTTTGGCAGGTCGACACCATTTAGCCGACAGGCTTGTTGCAGTGTGTTGTGTAACAAGCACGCGATGGTCATGGGCCCAACGCCACCTGGCACTGGGGTGATGGCACCTGCCACTGCCGCTGCAGAATCAAAGTCAACATCCCCAACCAGGCGGTTTTTGCCGTCCTCTTCAATACGATTGATGCCGACATCGATAACCGCTGCCCCAGGTTTTATCCAGTCTCCTGGAATCATTCGTGGTCGGCCAACCGCTGCAACCAGAATATCGGCTGAACGACACACATCATCCAGATGTTGTGTTCTTGAATGGGCAATCGTAACCGTGCAGCTCTCTTGCAAGAGTAATGCGGCCATTGGCTTACCCACAATGTTTGAGCGACCGACGATCACAGCGTTCTTACCAGAGAGATCGCCCAAACGATCCTTCAACATCATTAAGCAACCTAACGGGGTACACGGCACAACACCTTCGCCACCTGTATTCAGCAAGCCCACGTTCATCAGATGAAAACCGTCAACATCCTTGGCATTGCTGATGGTGTTGATCACTTTCATTTCATCGATATGATCTGGTAACGGAAGCTGCACCAAAATGCCGTGGACTGAGTTGTCGTTATTCAGCTTATCGATCAGTGCAAGCAAATCGTCTTCGCTGGTATTGACGTCTAACTTGTGTTCAAAGGATGCCATGCCCGCCTCGACAGTCTGCTTTCCTTTGTTTCGAACGTAGACTTGACTCGCCGGATCTTCACCGACCAAGACCACCGCAAGACCCGGCACAATCCCGTGATCGGACTTCAGACTGGCAACCTGTGTGGCAAGGCGTCCCCGGAGCGTTTCTGCAAACGCTTTACCGTCTATCTTGTTACTCAACTTGTTCTCTCCTGGCGATTGCGTTCGTCGATGACGCTGGCACGCGCATTAGATCACGTTGCAAGCCGCTTTTGCGCAGCAATCTGTCGATTGGGATAGGTGAATGTGAGAACCTTGTGCGAAACCGCCACGACCCGGTATGGTTTACTCCTCCCTGCACGTTGTCGATCCACGCTTATGAAGCCAGCAAAAATACAGTCAGGCAGCCAAACAGCTTTGGTTTTCATTCTGCTCGCTGGGATGATTTCCGCGTGCAGTTCATCGTCCAACGATGAACCGACGGCACTGGCTGACAATCCCGTCAATGATCTGCCTGGTGAACCAATTGAACCCACGGAACCCACCATACCCACAGAACCCACCGTACCTACTGAACCTTCAGAACCCAACGCTCCAGTGGAGCCTGCCGAACCAAGCACACCGCAACCGCCGATAGAATCCAACGATCCGCCTTTGCTGATTCCCATGGTGGATGAAAACTCCAATCTAGCTCGCCTGATTGATGGTATCGGCTGGCAAATCGAACTCACTCTTGTCGATCTTAATCAACGCCTGAGTTCCGGTGTCACCTTGAGCGAGCAGCAAAACATCTGTCTGGGTGACTTCAATCCAGCGCTTGGAGAGGCCTTGACGATGATTGATTGCGAACAGGCATTGGTCACGGGCAACAGTCCTAACCGCGTCGAAAGTGCAAGTTTTTTCGATACCAGTCTTTGTCGATCCAGTTTGTCCAATGGCAACGCCATTGACTGCGTTATAAGACAAGCGCGAATCAGTGTGCCGACAACATTCGTGATACCAGACACCCCCGACAACACCGATGTGTTTGTTCCAGAACGCCCACAACCGGTAGCAGGCGCTGAAATTTTTTATGCCATTGAAGGTACGCGATTACGCATCGAGAATAACCCGTCCATGCTGACCGGCATTTTCAGATGTGACTACGATCTCGAGACGGGTGCGGCAAGCGGCGACGCCGGAGGCGCAAACTGCGACAACATCGTATCGAATATCGCCGATCGCTTTGAAGATCTCAGGCCACCGATTTAAAAATTGGTAGCTTGAATTAAGACCTCATCAGCCATTGACAACAATGGTACGCGCGCCTGTTGATAACTCTGACAGTGCAACAGTAACCGTAAGCACGCCGTGTTCACTACTGGCATTGATGGCACTTTCATCTGCGCCATCGGGCAATGTGAACTGGCGATGAAACTGACCCGAAGGTCTATCACTATGCGTGCTCGATGATGGCTCGCGATTACCTGAAATAGTCAGAACGCCTTTTTGAACCGTCACCTTGATCGCGTCTGCCGCAACTCCAGGCACGTCCATCAGGACTGTGAACTCAGTTTCGTTCATGGACACATCAGCATGCGGGTACCATTGACCAGCAGGTGCATGTTGGCGTTTGAAATCTCGCGCCCAGTCGCCTTCGAGAAATCGCCCAAATTCGTTTTGGATACGCTTCAGGGTATCGGCATCCAGAAATTGTTCAAAGCCTTGAGCTCGCATAAAAGTCTCCCGATTTAGCCAGGCACATGCCCGACCTCAACAGTAAGGTGCGTGCGGCTTTGGATTATTTCAAGTGTCAGTGAAAACCTGAGCCACGCCAAGCAGCGCCGGGTGAGGTGAAGTGATCATAAAGCTCGGAATTTTCTCCAGATAGTGACGCATTCGCCCCTTGGCCTCAAATTGCTCACGAAAACCCGACTCGATGAAGGTCTGACCAAGCTTTGGCGCTATGCCGCCGCCGATATAGACACCACCTTCAGCGCCGAGCGACAACACGAGATTACCGGCACAAGAGCCCAGAAGCTCACAAAATATCTGCACGGCTTCTGCGCACAAAGGATCAGCACCACTACAAGCTCGCTCCGTGATCTCCGAAGGCGTTAGTTCAAGGGGTTCAAGGCCGTCTACTGTGCGTAATGCGCCAACCAGATTGATCAACCCGGGCCCGGACAGTACGCGCTCGGCGGAGACATGACCAAACTGTTTTTTTAACACCCCGTGCACGGCAATTTCTCTTGGCGTTCGGACTCCAAGAGACACATGACCACCCTCACCTTGCAGCGACGCATAGTGCTTGCCACACGGGACCAAACCTGAGACACCCAATCCAGTACCAGGTCCAATGACAGCGATGGCGGCATTGGATTTTGCTGCGCCGCCACCGAACTTGATGATGTCTGAATCATCCAGGTGCGGAACCGCTCGCGCGAGCGCGTTGAAGTCATTGACAACATGCAGCTTTTCGAGCCCCAGCGCTTTCTCGGTTTCAGTGATCGAGAATTGCCAGGCGTTGTTGGTCATTTTCATGACATCGCCGAGTAAAGGATTAGCCACGGCAATGGCAGCGGAACCAACATCTGAAATTCGCTCACCGTCCAGATAAGTCTGAATAGCATCTAACAGACTTGGGTAATCCGCAGTCGGCAGGATCTTTATCTGTTGTGGACGGTTTTGTTCATCCAGTAAGGCAAACCGGGCGTTTGTACCACCCACATCACCTACCAGACGAAAGCCCTTCATTTGACGTTTAAACAATCCGGTTAGGCGCACTAAAGGCCAGTATGAATATGGCGGAGAGAGAGGGATTCGAACCCTCGATACGCTTTAAAACGTATACTCCCTTAGCAGGGGAGCGCCTTCAGCCACTCGGCCACCTCTCCGTACCTGCCGCCCACTATAGTGTTTTACTCGACACGTCGCGGAACGAAACTTCAGGTTGTTGCAAGATGGCGCGCCCGGAAGGATTCGAACCTCCGACCGCCTGGTTCGTAGCCAGGTACTCTATCCAGCTGAGCTACGGGCGCGGCGTTTTGCAACCAGAGAATTATGGTCGGAAGGTGGTAATAGGTCAAGCGCTAAGCGCGTTTACCTTCTTGAGTTACGACATATTTTTCGTCAGACTGACCGCTAGCGACAGAACTCATCTGCTCTACACGATCTTCACCGGCCTGCTCTTTTTTGATGCGCTCGTAGATTTCCTCGCGGTGAACTGAAACTTCCTTGGGTGCATTCACCCCGATCCTGACCTGATTGCCCTTGACCCCGAGAACGGTGACTGTAACCTCGTCACCAATCATCAAAGTTTCGCCGACTCTCCTCGTCAATATCAACATCTTTTCTTTCTCCCTTAAGAATTTCCAACATGCAGGCTCGTTAAACCGGCATCAGGGTCTAGTGAAGGATCACTTCAGAGACCATACAAATGACAAAAAAAATAGCTGATGGTGATCCAAAGAATCGCCAACAACTAATTTTTCAGAGTATGGCAAATATGACGGCCGCGGAGCTGTAAAGTTTTGACTGACACCTCAAAATTTACAGTCCCGACACGTTGTGACCAGAAATTGATCTGACGCCTAGGTGAAACTACCTAAATGAATCATGAATGTTTCGCCATAGTGTCGTCACTTGGTTAACGACACGAAACAGTTGCCAATGTTTTCTAACAATGAAATTAACGAATGGTTAGATTTACTCGGCCTCGGGATCTGCAAGTTCAAATTCTTCGTGAAGGGCACGCACACCTAGCTCAAGAAATTTTTCGTCGATAACAACTGATATCTTGATTTCTGAAGTGGTAATTAAACGAATGTTGACACCTATATCTGACAGACTCTTGAACATACGACTGGCTATCCCTGCATGTGAACGCATACCAACACCCACGATAGACAGTTTTGCAATACGGTCATTACCACTAATGGTGCTTGCACCAAGATCATCTTTACGTGCATTCAGAAACTCCAACACGCGTTGATACTCGTCGCGGTGAACAGTAAAGGTAAAGTCGGTGGTTTCATCAGCGCCAATGTTCTGGATGATCATGTCCACTTCGATATTCAAATCAGAAATTGGACCGAGAATGGCGTAAGCAGTACCAGGCTTATCAGACACACCAGCAACTGTCACTTGTGCCTCATCGCGATTAAAAGCGATTCCCGATATCAGCGCCTGCTCCATCTTGTTCTCCTCATCATCATAGGTAATCAAAGTGCCTTCACCAGGCTCAAATGTCGACAGCACGCGCAATGGAACATTGTACTTACCGGCAAATTCAACAGCCCTGATTTGCAAAACCTTGGAACCAAGGCTTGCCATCTCAAGCATTTCCTCAAACGTGATTCGTGACAATCGGCGGGCACGACTTTCCACTCTGGGATCGGTTGTATAAACACCATCGACATCAGTGTAAATCTGACATTCATCGCACTTGAGCGCAGCGGCTAATGCCACCGCACTGGTATCAGATCCGCCACGACCAAGCGTTGTAATGTTTCCGCCTGCGTCAACACCCTGAAATCCTGCCACGACAACAACGCGGCCATCCTGGATATCGGACATGATCTTGTCGGTATCTATATTTGCAATTCGCGCTTTTGAATGACTGCTGTCCGTTTCAATTTTGACTTGAGCACCCGTGTAAGACCGTGCATCGCAGCCCAACGCCTTCAAGGCCATCGTTAACAAAGCGATGGTGACCTGTTCGCCGGTAGACAACAACACATCAAGTTCACGGACATCGACAACGGCAGGGTTAATCTCGCGCGCCATACCAACGAGCCGATTCGTCTCGCCTGACATCGCCGACACGACCACAACAATATCGTCGCCCGCATCACGCGCAGCTTTTAGATCTGTCGCTATGCGTTGTATGCGTTCAACGGTGCCGACGGATGTACCGCCAAACTTTTTGACCAGAAATGCCATGCTGTTCGAAGTTCGTGTAACAGTAAATTTTAAGAGTTCTGCTGCTCGGCTAACCACTGTTTACCAGTGGCAAAAGCAGCCTCGATGTTATCGAGCGAGTCGGCGCCACCTTGTGCCATATCCGCACGACCACCGCCGCGACCACCTAATACCGTCGCCACTTGTCCCAGTAGCTCATTGGCCTTAAGTGAGTCGTTAAGACTCTTGTGCACTGTGGCCATTAGCGATACTTTGCCAGCCTTCTCGCCAGCTAGCACGATGGCACTGGTACCGAGTTCCTGGCGAAGCTGATCCATTAACGTGCGAAGCGTTTTCGCATCGGTATCAGGCATCTGCTTGAACAACACGTTGATGTTTCCAATTACCTCAGCTTCAGCCGCCAAATCCTTACCTGCGCTTGAAGACATCTTCGCCTGAACCTGTTCAAGCTCTCGACCCAATTCACGATTACGCTTGATGAGTTGTTGAACTTTTGATTCAAGTTCCTGACGCGGTGCTTTCAGCAATGCCGCCAGTGAAGTCAATTGTTGTTCGGTTTGCTGACCGTATTCAAGCGCCGCTGCACCACTGACAGCTTCGATTCGGCGAACACCTGCAGCAACACCACCTTCTGTCACTATCTTGATTCCACCGAGCTCGCCCGTCGCCGACACATGTGTGCCTCCACACAACTCAACAGACTTTTCACCAAGAGTCACCACGCGCACCCGATCACCGTACTTCTCTCCAAACAAAGCCATCGCGCCCGCGGCAACCGCCTCGTCCATTGACATTTCCTTGGTCACGCAAGGGTGATTAGCGCGAACTTCTTTTTCCATCCAACGTTCAACTGCACGAATATCATCATCACTGATAGCGCCGGTGTGCGAGAAATCGAAACGCAGTTGAGCATCATTTACCAATGAGCCTTTTTGCTCGACATGGGTACCAAGCACACTACGTAAAGCGCCATGTAACAAATGAGTTGCTGAGTGATGCTGACGAATGCCTTGCCGACGATCCGCATCGATCATTGCATGTACAGTGTCGCCAACCTTGAGACTGCCACCACGCATAGCACCTGCGTGGGCAAATGCCTTTCTTTGTTTTTGGGTATCCACTACCGCAAAGCGAACACCGCTATTGGCATCACCGAGCAGTAGCTCGCCAGTATCACCCACCTGCCCGCCAGACTCGCCATAGAACGGAGTCTTGTCGAGTACAACTAATGCTTCTTGTCCATCAGCAATGGATTGAACCGGTTTGGCATCAACATACAGTTCAACTACCTGAGCATCACTGACGTCAGAGCTGTAACCCACAAAGTGTGTTTCAACATCCGTCTGTAAGTTGATTCCGACCTTTGCAAAATTACTGGCTGCCCTGGCACGCTGTCGCTGTTGCTCCATATCCGATTCGAAGCCTTGCATATCAACTTCGAGCTCACGTTCACGTGCAATATCGGCAGTCAGGTCGGCAGGAAAGCCGTAGGTGTCATACAAGCGAAATACAACACTGCCAGGGATTGTCGTGTCACTCAGCTGAGAGATCTCATCATCCAGAATGGAAAGACCCGCACTCAAGGTTTTTGCAAATCGCTGCTCTTCGAGTAACAACTGCTCGGTAACCGTATCGGCTGCGGCCTTGAGCTCGGGATAGGCAGCGCCCATTTCCTTACTGAGCGATTTCACCAACTTGTGAAAGAACGGTTCGGTCGCGCCTAGTTTATGTCCATGACGAACTGCACGTCGAATGATCCGGCGCAGCACATACCCCCTGCCTTCATTGCTGGGTAGAACACCATCGACAATGAGAAATGCGCAGGAACGAAGATGATCAGCGACCACCTTTAATGACGGTGATTCAAGATCGCTAACACTCAATTCGCTCGCAGTGGCTTTGATAAGACGATCAAACAGATCTATCTCGTAATTACTGTGCACATGTTGCAAGACTGCAGCGATGCGCTCCAGACCCATCCCTGTATCGACACAGGGTTTTGGCAAAGGCGTCATCGTGCCATCTGCGGATCGATCAAACTGCATGAAAACGAGATTCCAGATTTCGATGTAGCGATCACCATCTTCCTCTGGACTTCCTGGCGGACCACCCCAGACATCCTCACCGTGGTCAAAAAATATTTCTGAACAAGGCCCGCAAGGTCCGGTGTCACCCATCATCCAGAAATTGTCTTTTGCACCTATGCGAATAACCCGCTCAGCCGGCACACCAATTTCTTCAACCCATATTTTTTCTGCCTCATCGTCCTCTTCAAAGACAGTGACCCAGAGCTTGTCCGCCGGCAAGCCAAGAACACCGGTCAGGAAATCCCAGGCATAGCTAATGGCGTCTGACTTGAAATAGTCGCCAAAGCTGAAGTTGCCGAGCATCTCGAAAAACGTGTGATGACGCGCCGTGTAACCCACATTATCGAGATCGTTGTGCTTGCCGCCAGCACGAACACAGCGCTGAGACGTCGTTGCCCGCTTGTAGTCACGAACTTCATCGCCCGTAAAAACGTCCTTGAACTGCACCATGCCGGCATTGGTAAACAACAAGGTTTTGTCGTTGCCGGGCACTAGCGAACTGGACGATACGATCTCGTGCCCGTTTTCCTTGAAAAACTGCAGAAATCGGTCGCGGATATCCGATGTGGAAATATTCTCAGGCAGGGACATGTTGCTAAAGATTCGCAAGCGATGTGGATTCGACGCGATAGTGTAGCCGCACTACTACCTGTACCGCTACCTGATCACGAGGAAGACGGTGTCTTTGCTTACTTTAACGTGACTCAGCTAACCGAATTACTGCGTGCTGATTGCAAGGCTCGCAAGGCATCACTGGTCGAAAATCCACGTGACTGCAGAAATCGAGCGATACGGCCTTCGGTTTTCGCATCGCAACAATCGATATCCTCAGCCGAAAAACGCTTGGTCAAGACTGATTCGGCATGCGAAACCCAGTCAGGGCCTACTTCAAGTGCCAGTGTTTCAAGTGCGTCGTTGATATTGTTATTGCTGAATCCACGTTGCATCAGTTTTGCCCTGATGGCACGGGGTCCATAACCTGACGCAAAACGTTGCTGGGCCATATAAGCCGCCACCCGAGCGTCATCGACAAAGCCTTCAGCAGTAAGACGCTCGATAGCTTCATCAATTGATGATTCTTCGAATCGAATACCGCGGTATTCCCGAGCGCCAAGCTTTTTCTTAAGCTCAGCGCTCGAATGGTCTCGGCGTGAGAGCAGCCGCACCGCCGCATGGTAGGCCTGGCGGCGTAGCTCCTCAGGTGTCAGCGTCACGCGGGGGCTTCAGCTTCCTGTTCCTCTGCTTCGTCAGCTTCTTCTTCAACGCCAGGCGTCAGCAACATGGCTCGCAGCTTGTCGTCTATCTCGTTCGCGGTTTCCGGATGTTCCTTGAGATAGGTGCGAACATTCTCCTTGCCCTGCCCAATACGGTCACCGTTATAGCTGTACCAGGCTCCTGCCTTGTCAATCAGGCCGTGCGCGACACCCAGATCAATTAACTCACCTTCTCGAGAAGTGCCCTCACCATAGAGAATCTCGAATTCGGTTTTCCTGAATGGCGGAGCCATCTTGTTCTTGACAACCTTCACCCGTGTTTCATTACCGATGATTTCGTCTTGACGTTTGATGGCACCAATACGCCGAATATCCAGGCGAACTGATGAATAGAATTTCAAAGCGTTACCACCCGTTGTTGTTTCCGGGCTACCGAACATTACACCGATCTTCATGCGAATCTGGTTGATGAAGATAACAAGCGTATTGGTGCGTTTGATGTTACCGGTAAGCTTACGCAATGCCTGTGACATCAGACGGGCTTGCAGACCAACATGGGAATCACCCATATCGCCTTCGATTTCCGCTTTTGGCGTCAACGCCGCAACCGAATCCACAACAATAATGTCAACAGCACTGGAGCGCACCAGCATGTCAACTATTTCCAGCGCCTGATCGCCAGTGTCTGGCTGAGAGATAAGCAGGTCATCAACATCGACGCCAAGCTTGCGCGCGTAGACTGGATCGAGCGCATGCTCTGCATCAACAAACGCTGCTGTGCCACCTGATTTCTGGCATTCGGCAATGACTTGCAGCGTCATGGTGGTTTTACCAGAGGATTCCGGGCCATAGATTTCACACACGCGACCCCGTGGCAAGCCACCGATGCCGAGTGCGAGATCCAAACCCAGTGAGCCCGTTGAAATGACGTCAATATCGCGCGGGACAGTTGAGTCACCCATACGCATGATGGCACCTTTGCCAAACTGCTTTTCGATCTGGCCAAGTGCAGCGGTTAGCGCCTTCTTTCGATTATCGTCCACGAAATCCTCCGTCATGATGTTTGGTCGTTACAGGGCTGACAATCGCGTTTCCATCGCAATTGCAGTGAGGAGGATTATTTCACACTATTCGGGGTTGTGAGCGCCTAACACTGTTAAAAGACTGTAAATATTTTCAGCAAAATGATTCTGGCTTAAATCAGATTAAAATCCTGACGCGGAGGACTACTGATTCAATTCGGCCAAACAGTCATCCATGCTGCCGGGCTTGATTTTGTCCTGTTCCTCGCACAAGGCCTTGAACTCAGCTTCTACTTCGGCACGACGGGCTTCCTGTTCCATCAGCGCGGCCTTCACCTCGGCAGCTTTTTTCGCCGTTTCGGCGCGATTTGCTTCAACCTGCGCGAGCGCTTCTTTTTGCTCGTTGATATATTGCTGAAGCTCATCGACCGTCATCGATTGCTGCGCGACAGCAAAAAACGACAACACGGAAAGAACAAACAGCACGGACAGATTGGCTAGAGCTCGACGCATGTGTTTCACCTGTAAGTTTGATTTACCCTATTTATAGTACCCCGTAGCGCATCGGCAACTGCAGACAGACGGACCGTACGCCGATCGCCGTCATAGTGGAAAAGCTCAGCTGAGCTGTGCCCGTCTTGCAAAGCCCAGCCGATCCAGACTGTTCCGACAGGTTTTTCTGCGCTACCCCCATCTGGGCCTGCTATGCCACTGACCGCTATAGCAATTTCAGCTCCACTACGAGCCAGAGCACCACTGGCCATCTCCAGCACCGTGTCCTCACTAACGGCACCCATTTGTTCCAATACATCGGTAGTTACAGCCAAGGCTTGATGTTTCGCTTCATTACTGTAGGTAACCCAACCCTGCTCGAACCAGCCAGAGCTACCAGCGATCTCCGTGATGGCACCGGCAATCAGACCACCAGTGCAAGATTCTGCAGTACTCACACGGAGATCGTGCTTGTGCAGCAGCTGCCCGAGCTGCCGAGAAAGTTCGTGTATTTGCGATTCCAGCATTTTCATTAAGGTCATCGAATTCGGACTTGCGTAAACTAGGCGGCCATGGCAGCTCACACGCATACGCCTATGATGCAACAGTATCTGGGCATCAAGGCAAACCACCCCGACACCTTGCTTTTTTATCGCATGGGAGACTTCTACGAGCTCTTTTACGATGATGCCAAGCGTGCCGCGGAGATTCTGGATATTACGCTAACCGCCCGCGGGAAAAGCGCTGGTGATCCGATCCCCATGGCGGGTATCCCGTATCACGCTGCCGATAACTATTTAGGCAGGTTGGTTAGAAAAGGCTTGTCGGTGGCGATCTGCGAACAGACCGGTACGCCATCAAACAAAGGACCAGTCACCCGCGAGGTGGTCAGAGTCGTCACCCCCGGCACGCTGACCGAAGAGAATCTGCTATCGGCTAACGACACCGCCTTACTCGTGGCCGTTAGTGACCGGGAAGGTCTGTATGGGCTTGCCTGGCTGGATGTCGCTGGTGGTGATTTCGCGGCAATGCAACTCAACTCACGGGCTGAACTGCTGTCGGAAATCG
>CAZQOI010000039.1:0-4159 GCA_964594905.1 uncultured Granulosicoccaceae bacterium | reverse complement strand
GGTGATTTCGCGGCAATGCAACTCAACTCACGGGCTGAACTGCTGTCGGAAATCGCGCGATTGGCCCCAGCCGAGTTATTGCTTGCAGAAGGCAGCTCACTGGTTAAAGAACTTGACACTCTCACTGTGCAAACGCGCGCGCCCTGGTTGTTTGAAGAGACTGCCGCCCGCACATTGTTGCATGAGCATTTTCGCGTTCAGAACTTGGAAGCATTTGGTGTTGAAGAGCATCCACTAGCTTGTGCGGCTGCAGCCGTTGCACTGGGCTATGCCCGTGAAACGCAAGTCAACAACATGAGCCAGGTTTCGTCATTACGCATGGAACTCCCGGATGACACCATCGTGCTTGATCCTGGAACACGTCGTCACCTGGAATTGATCGAAAGCGCAAACGGTCAGCATGAACATACCTTGTTCAACGTTATCAATCGAACCACTACCGCAATGGGTGGACGCAGATTGAAACGCTGGCTAACCCAGCCACTAAGACGTACTGCAACCATTCGCGAACGTCAGAAGTCTATCAAGGCAATACTGCGCGATAACCTTCATGAAGACATTCAGCAAAGCCTGAAAAATGTCTACGATCTCGAACGCATTCTGACACGCACCCAACTCGGTAGTGTGCAACCGCGAGAACTTGAACGTCTCAAAGCCAGCTTGCAAACACTGCCAGAAATCGTATCAACACTTAAAAAAGCTGAAAATATAGAAGGCAGTTCACTACCAGCATTTATCAATGCGTTTGACGTGACACTGGACACACCGGATTTACTCGAACGCGCCATCGTCGACAACCCACCGGTGCTGCTGCGTGATGGCGGTGTTATCGCAAAAAGCTACGATGAAACACTTGATGAACTGCAATCGCTAAGCACCAACGCGGATGATTTTCTCAAGGCGCTGGAACAACGTGAGCGTGAAGCATCGGGTATCAGCTCATTGAAAGTCGGTTATAACCGCGTGCATGGTTTTTATATCGAAACATCGCGCCAACAAACGCCTCCTGCACACTTCATACGACGACAGACGCTGAAAAGTAGCGAACGTTACATCACTCCCGAACTAAAGGAACACGAAGACAAAGTATTGGGTGCACGCGAAAAATCACTTGCTCGAGAAAAGGAATTGTATGTAGCTTTACTGAAAATCATCGAACCCGAACTGGCAGCCTTGAGGCGTATCGCGCACGCGCTTGCTGATCTTGATGTGTTTACCAGTTTTGCAGTGATTGCCGCACGCGGCGACTGGTGTCAACCAGAGCTAACAGACAAGCCAGGAATTCATATCGAGGAAGGTCGCCATCCTGTTATCGAATCAATAATTGACGATCCCTTTGTCGCGAACCCACTTGCACTCGACCAACAGCGCCGTATGCTGATGATCACCGGTCCGAATATGGGTGGTAAATCCACCTTTATGCGTCAGAACGCACTGATCGCTTTACTCGCCCACACCGGTTCACACGTGCCCGCGACAAGCGCAACCATTGGCCCCGTCGATCGCATCTTCACGCGCATAGGTGCAGCGGATGATCTGGCTCGAGGCCAATCAACGTTTATGGTTGAGATGACCGAATCTGCTCATATCCTGCGCCACGCAACAGAACAAAGCCTGGTTTTGATGGATGAAGTGGGTCGCGGTACCAGCACCTATGACGGGCTTAGTCTTGCGTGGGCATGTGCCGAACACTTGTCAAAACATAACCGTTGTTTGTGCTTGTTCGCTACTCACTACTTCGAACTGACCGAAATGGCAGATCAGTTTGAAGGTGTGGAAAACGTGCACCTTGACGCAGTCGAACACAATGGCAGTATCGTGTTTATGCATCGCATAAAATCCGGCGCAACCAACCGTAGCTATGGCTTGCAAGTTGCTGAGCTCGCGGGTCTTCCAGAGAAAGCGATGGTTTATGCCAAAGAGCGTCTGGCCGCACTTGAATCCCTGAAACCCAGTCACAATAATGAGCAGATCGACGCAAATGCGCCCGTTGCCTCAATGCAGCCATCAGCGGCGATAATGCGAAGTGAACCAGCAAAACCACAACTTGACCTGTTCAGCAGCAGCGACGCATTGCAACAATACCTTGAAGAGATAGAACTGGATGCAACGACGCCTCGTAAAGCGTTGGAGCATCTTTACGCACTGGCCGACATGGCGAAAAGCCAGACCACTAGACGGTTTAACAGTCCCAAAAAGGCTGCGTCCTGACAGCCTTTGCGGCGGCATGATATTTTAACCCTATGAGCAATTTTTCCCGAGCGGGCTTGATCGTCAAGTTCAACGACGAAAGCGTAGCCACGACGCTCAATGATGTGATCGCGTGCCTAGCGGCACACGGTATAGAGCCCGTGCTTGATAACAGCACACGAGGCTTGATCGATAGCCACAAAACCGTCGCGACCTCTGAGCTGGCAAACAGCTGTGATGTCGCGATTGTTATTGGCGGTGATGGCACACTTTTGAGTGCTGCACGGTCGCTGGTCGATCACGACGTACCCATTGTCGGCGTTAATCGTGGCAGGCTGGGCTTTCTTGTAGATGTCCCACCCGATGCGGGGCTCAACGAGTTATCACTGATCCTTGATGGGCAGTATCTCGAGGAACGTCGCTCCCTGCTGACAACACGCATCTTGCGCGAAGGGCAAACCATCGGTGAATCCTATGCATTCAACGACTGTGTTATCCGTGTTCGCGATCTGCTGCAAATCATGGATTTCGACGTCATTATCGATGACGTTCTGGTGACGCACCAACGCGCAGACGGCATCATCGTCGCAACGCCCTCAGGCAGTACTGCCTACTCGTTATCAAATGGCGGCCCAATAGTCGGCCCTAGTATCGATGCATTGGTTGTGCAACCGATCTGTGCACATACGCTAACCAGCCGTCCCTTGATGGTCGATGCTTCAAGTTCGATTCGCATTCATCTTTGGGATGATGAAATTCGCAAGGCACAAGTGGTTTGTGATGGGCAAGTGTATATGGACGCCATGCTGGGCGATATGATTGAAGTCAAACGCAAGCATCAACGTGTTCGTTTACTGCACCCGGAAACCTATGACTATCACCGTATACTGCGGGAAAAGCTCAACTGGGGTTAGCCTCGGCTATACAACACACCTATGCTGAACCACCTGCATATTCGCAACTTTGCAATAATCGATAACAGCGAGATAGAACTCAGCCCCGGCATGACGGCACTGACGGGTGAGACAGGTGCTGGTAAATCCATACTGCTAGATGCGTTAGGTCTGGTGCTTGGTGCGAGAGCCAGCGCCGACTCTATTCGAGAAGGTGAATCGCGCGCTGATATAAGCGCCTCTTTCCAGATCGACCAACTCGACGATGTCCAACAGTGGCTTATCAACGAAGAACTTGATGACGACACAGAATGTTTGGTTCGTCGCACCATCAATCAAAACGGAAAATCGCGCGCCACCATCAATGGCACTCCAGTGTCAGTGCAGATGATAAAAACCTTAGGGGAAAAACTGGTGGGCATTCACGGCCAGCATGCACATCAAAGCTTGGCCCAAAGCAGCGAACAACGAAGGTTACTCGACCGCTATGCAGGCACGCGCCAACTGGAACGCGTGAATACCGCTTTTATTGCATGGCAAGAGGCCGACAAAAACTACCAGCAACACAGTGATGATCAAGCGGTACGCGCACAGCGCATCGACTTATTACAGTTTCACTTGCAGGAATTTGACGAACTGGACATTGGAGCGACGTCTGTCGAGTCACTTGAGTCAGAACACCGCTGGCTTGCCAATGCCAGTCATATAGCAAGTTTAGGTGGCAACGTTATCCAACTGCTTGATGAATCGGCTGAGCCTTCAATAACGAGTTCCATCAAGCCATTAACCGAACTTGTATCACTCGATGACAAGCTGCGCGAAGCGCTCGATCTTGCCGAGTCGGCTGCTATCCAGATTAACGAAGCCAGTAGTCTTGTTCGCACTTCATTAAGCGCCCTGGATCAAGATGGAAGCCGCTTGCAATGGCTCGAAGACAAACTCGGTAAACTGCATCGATTGGCAAAGAAACACCAATGTGAATTGTCGTCATTGAGCACGCTTGAAGAGAACTTGCGGCTGGAATTCGATGAACTAACCCAACCTGCCGCTGGCATTGACGTACTGGCCAAGGAACG
>CAZQOI010000038.1:22787-28006 GCA_964594905.1 uncultured Granulosicoccaceae bacterium | reverse complement strand
AAAAAAAATGGTTGTTGATTTTCACGATCATGCTTGATGAATTCAAGTGAACGTTCAGCCACCCAATGCGAGTAGTGAGCCTCTTTCGCAACATGATCGATTGGTGTGCCAGTACGCGCGCGATTACTGTATTCAGTATTTTCATTTGCGCCTTTGTCAGGAAACACTTGTTTATATATCTCTGGCTGAGTTTTTTTCAACCAGCGGTGGTAATCATTCTCCAAGGCACGGTGATTTGGACCATGAGCCCATTCAAACACTCGATAGCCATCATCGCGACGTGGTTCTGTCCGCCAGGTATCGCACGGTGCAAGGTGTTGTTTTCCAATCATGCCGCAGTCGTAGCCAGCGTCAGCAAGATTTTTGGTGAACATACCTTGGTGTTTGGGCATCGGAACACCATTCGCATACAGTCCATGGTTGCTTGGATACTTCCCTGTAAACAGGGAAGCACGTGACGGACTGCAAACCGGATTTTGCACATAGCAGTTTTGGAACAGCGCGCCTTTTTTGGCTAAGGCATCCAGGTTTGGAGTGATAGCCCACGGCGATCCAGTGCAGCCGAGACTGTCAGCTCGTTGTTGGTCTGTACAGATAAAAAGAATATTGGGTCTTTGCGTCATGGCGTCTGCATATTCAGAATTTAGCCGTACGTGGCTCGGTTCGATCTTCAAGCGCGACACGTGCGTCTATCAGCTGATCGATCATGTCTTCCAGTTGATCCTGATGCTCTGCAACACTTGCCAAGTCATTTTGCTCTTCGGGATCTTGCTGTAAGTCATACAAACTAAAGCTTAACGTTTCCCCGCTATCGGTTTGAGCATGATGCGCAACAAGTTTATAACGCTCCGTACACAAGGCAGTTTGATGATTATGTTTGGGCTGACGTAGTCGGGAGAGTGACCACTTCCGCGGTTCCTCTGTTAGCAAGGAACGCCCTTGTGTTCGTTGTGGAGCACGGATATTGGCTAGTTCGTAGAGCGTGGCAGCAATATCCATTGTGGACACACTTGAGCTAATATCATTTGCTGCGATACCTGGCGCTCTGAGTAGCAATGGCACCTTGATAGCGTGTTCATTCATAGCTCCTTTGCTATCCGGTGCTTCCGTCGAACCCCGAGCAGAAACCAAAACCACAATAGTTTTTTCGGACTGCCCTGTAGTTTCAAGTTTTTGCAGCACCTTCGCTATCCCTGAATCAGCTTGCTTCAAGGCTTGAAGGTTTATTCCTTCAGTCACAAAGTCTTTGGATGGCACTGCGCCCAACGATTCACCGACGACCAAACCAGCAACAGCGAAAAAGGGTTGCTTATCGTGATGTTCTGTTATGTGATTACCAAGTTGATCGCTAAGGTGATTGCCAAGCCAGTGGTTGAAACTGAGTTCATCAGGTAACTCAGATATCGCCTTGTATGTTGACGATGAAATCTGCGTGTCATCTGGATTAGCTTGGCTTGGGAAAAGCTCGCTGTACACTATGTTTTTAGTTTCTTCCAACCATGCAAGGTATGCGTTCTGCCTCGATCGATGCAAAGGCCCATGTGCCCATTGTGCATAACTGAATTCTTGTGCTCTTGTATGTTCAGTGGTCCAGTTCGCAACACCTGCCAACTGACGACGCCCGAACAACCAGGTCTGGTAGCCACTACTGTAGAACTGCTCGGCGATTGTGGTTTCATGCGCGGGTAGAGTTACGCCATCTGTCCAAACACCATGCACTGCCATGTCCAACCCGGTAAACAGACTGGCCCTGGCGGGGCTACTTTCTGGACACCCGCAATAGGCTCTTGGAAACCAAAAACTTTGTGTTCGTAGTTGGCTTATGCAAGGTAACTGTGCTTCATGCTTGAGGTAGTCGGCCGTACCGACACTATCGAGAACAAACATCAGGACGTTAGGGCGATCAAGCGGGATACGCATCAGATGTCCCAAACCACTCTAAAACCTTGATGGGATGTAGACGAATCGGGTGAGTTTCCAGTGCGTGCAGCAATTCGATATCGATAACAATAGCTCTGGTGGCACAGGTAAGAGCCGCCTTTCAATAACTTGAAACCACGCATCATTGTCATTCGTTGCTTAACGGATTTTTTTAGCGATTTGATCAGAAAAGGATCGGCTGTCCATTCCCATACATTGCCCATTAGATTATAAAGTCCGTATGCATTAGGCTCATAGGCGTCTGCCGGCGCTGTGCCTGACCAACCGTCTGCAGCGGTATTCTGGTTTGGAAATCGTCCTTGCCAAATATTGCATGGCATGAAGTCAGTATCATCAGGTTCTTTATCTCCCCACGGAAAACGAACATCACCTAAGCCGCCGCGCGCTGCATGTTCCCATTCTGCCTCCGTAGGCAAACGAGCACCACACCAACGTGCAAACTCCCAAGCGTCATTCCACGATACATGTACAACAGGATGCTCAGGCTTCCAGCGATCCTTCGTATTGGGTCCGTGAATCTGACGCCAGTCGGCGCCGTGTACTTTTCGCCACCATTCTGTACCTACTACGCCTTGAGTGCTAGCGACTTCTGTTGACACATCAGAGTGAAACACAAAAGACCAGCCGATGCTCTCAGCTTCAGTGACATACCCCGTTTCCTCAACAAACCGGGCAAATGTTGCATTGCTTATGCTGGTTGCACTTATGCGGTATGAATTAACGGCTTTCTTTTGAATGCGCCCTTCGCCGTCATCGCGAATGATTGGATTTTTCGTTCCAACAAGCGCCTTTCCTGCAGGAATTACGACTGAGGCTTGCGGATAGAAGCTTGTCGAAGACTCGCCAGTTGCAGTGAATCTGGTCTTGTCCGAGGTAGTGACTGCGGCTTTGCTTGCGGTTTCGTCGCTACCATTGTCGCGTGTTGGGGTGCAACAGTTTTTAGCTTGATCTTCTTGCATAGCTCAATGCTCTTGCCGCGCTCTTGCCACGCGCACCGCGTTTAGCGGAGCGACTGCCCGTGTGAATCGAAACGATGCAGCTGTTCAGGGTCAGAGGTAACGTATACACGGCTGCCGTCGTCGAGGTTTAGTTTACCGGGTGCACGGATCGTTAGTGTATCTTCAATGCCATCCGCTTTGACGCGTATGAATGTATCACTACCGAGATGTTCCGATACACCAACCGTCCCTGACCACTGTCCAGAATCAGTTGATACTGACAAATGCTCTGGACGAACACCTATGGTTGCCGCACCGGCCTTCTCAGCTTCATCGCCATCAATGATGTTCATCATGGGTGAACCAATGAAACGTGCGACGAATAGATTGTTTGGTTTGTCGTACAACTCTAGCGGGCTACCCACCTGTTCGATGACACCATCATTGAGTACAACAATCTTGTCTGCCATGGTCATGGCTTCAACCTGATCGTGGGTGACGTATATCATGGTGGTCTTTAGACGCTTGTGTAATTCACTTATCTCAAGTCGCATACCAACGCGCAGCGCGGCGTCAAGGTTTGATAGTGGTTCGTCAAATAGAAATGCTGAGGGTTCACGCACTATGGCGCGTCCAATGGCC
The DNA here is from genome assembly GCA_964594905.1 of uncultured Granulosicoccaceae bacterium. Classification (GTDB taxonomy): domain Bacteria; phylum Pseudomonadota; class Gammaproteobacteria; order Granulosicoccales; family Granulosicoccaceae; genus Granulosicoccus. The sequence continues at coordinate 24,485 of CAZQOI010000038.1, read as the reverse complement.
ACACGTTGACGTTGCCCACCTGACAATTGCTTGGGTCGCCGATCAAGGTAATCGGTCAGATTCAAGACATCGGCGGCGGCATCGATGCGGCTGCGTTGTTCCTTGCGGCTCAAACCTGCCATACGCATTGGAAAAGCAATGTTTTGCGCAACTGTAAGATGCGGGTACAGTGCATAGGATTGGAATACCATAGCCAAGCCACGCTTACCGGGTGGCATGTCGGTCGCATCTTGCCCATTGATTTCAATACTGCCATCGGTCACGTTTTCGAGCCCGGCTATCAGTCTTAGCAGAGTAGACTTGCCGCAACCTGATGGGCCGACAAAGACAACAAATTCACCTTCGTCTATTTGTAAATTCAATGGCGGGATAACATTGACCGTACCGAAGTTCTTCGTCACATCGATGAGTTTGATACTGCCCACCTCAGCGACTCCCTTCCGGGTGTTGGCCGCGTGCGGTGTGCAAGGGGGGAGACATCATTGATGGTGCGCCGCGTACGCACGCCTCTATAAAACCTTGCGTCTTCAAACTACTTTCTGATCGCCACAGCAGAATGTCTTGAATCAAGCTATCGCGTGTTGATTGACGGCTTGGATCGTCCCAGAGATTGTTCCGCTCTTGTGGATCATTTTCCAGATCAAACAACATGCCTTTATCTGAATCTACAAAGTGCACAAGTTTTATCGAGCCATCGAGCACCATAGTCATCAATCGTGTTCCCGTTAATAAGGCGTCGTTGGAATGTTCCGCAAAAACCCGAGTTCGTCTTGGTGAGGGACCACTGCCAAAGTAGGGGGTTAGTGATTCTGCCTCCATCCAAGCCGGCACTTCCAATCCTGCCCATTCCAGTATCGTTGGCCCGAAATCAAACAAGGCCACATTATCTTTAACACGTTTACCTGAGTTTATACCTGGACCTGCTACCAGGGCGGGTACTTGAACAGTGGACTGATACATATTCCATTTTTGCGAGTGCCCGTGATCACCAAGCGCATCGCCATGGTCCGATGTGAAGACTATGATGGTGTTGTCCAACACACCGCGGGCTTCAAGGGATTCAACTATATCGCCAACCTGCTTGTCGATCATACTGACGTTGGCGTAGTAGTGTGCGCGTTGACGTCGTGATTGTTCGGCGCTTGGTTCACTTAAATGTACAACGCCGTCAGCATCTTCACCGAGATGAAATTCCTGCAGCTCCTGCATAGCGGGGGGTTGTGCCTCTACATCAGGTGGAATGACTTCAGGTAAATCGCGGCCCTCATACATATCCAGGTATTCCTGCGTCGGATCATAGGGTGGGTGAGGACCTGGTAAGCCAACTTGAAGAAAAAATGGACCGTCTCCCGTGTATCTGTCGATCCACCACTTGGCCATTTGACCGGTGAACACATCCGGATGCAGACGTTCCTCATGTTCCCAAACCCAGGCACCGAGTTGTTTACCATAGTCACTGCGTCGCCGCTGTGTCACGCGAGAAGGTTTTTCCAGCCCGCTCAGGAAGTAGGCTTTGTCCCAGTTGTCGAGGTAGAAGGGTAGATTGGGGTGATCACGATCTTTGTTTTCAGTGACGTGTCGTTCGTGAAAACCAAACGCGCCTTCGACAGGCATGGTGTGCATCTTTCCGACGTTGACCGTCCGATAACCAGCATCAGCCAGATCCTTTACCCAGCAATATTGCCAAGGTTCGTCATT
>CAZQOI010000038.1:0-22687 GCA_964594905.1 uncultured Granulosicoccaceae bacterium | reverse complement strand
GATAACCAGCATCAGCCAGATCCTTTACCCAGCAATATTGCCAAGGTTCGTCATTACGAAAGACACCGTTGGTGTGAGGATAAGTACCGGTAAACAATGATGCTCGGGAAGGTGCGCAAGACGGTGATGTGATGTACATGTTTTCAAACGCTGTACCGCGTTGCGCCAAACGGTCAAGGTTGGGCGTTATCATATGATCAAAGCCGAGCGCCGCGATTGTGTCGTAGCGCTGTTGATCAGTCATGATAAAAACAATATTAGGACGTTTCGACATCGGATTAACCTTTCACCGCACCTGATAGCGATTGAACGATATAGCGATTGGCAATCGCCATTAAAGGAAGAATGGGCAGAGTGAGTGCGATGCTCGCAACAGCGATCGAGGCCCAGTCCACGCTGTCGTATGAGATGAAATTCATAACCGCAACCGGTGCAGTAGTAGTATCTGAACGGGTAATGATTAACGCGTAAAAGAAATCATTCCAGGCGACGAGAAACGCAAGAATCGCTGCGGCCACTGCACCTGGTCGTGCTGCTGGCAAGGCAATTAGGAGGAATGCTTGCGTCAGTGACGCATCATCCATGATCGCGGCTTCAATCAATTCATCCGGTACCTGCGAAAATGAATTCCACATTGACCAGGTTACCAGTGGCAAGGTGAGCGTCATGTAGGCAAATACCAACCCGGTGTAAGTGTCGATCAAGCCTGTGTTCACATACGCGAGAAACAATGGAATCACAAACCCTACTGGTGGTGCCATACGCAGTAGCAGCAATACCCAGGACGCAACGAACTTGCCGGCGACTCGGGACTTGGCCAATGCAAATCCTGCAGGGACACCAACCAGCATGGCCAATAGCGTTGACAGGCCAGCTGTAATGCAGGAATTTAATAATGCTTTGGGAAAATCCGATCTTGTGATCTTGAAGAAATTTTCCAGGGTCACCGATAAGGGGCTTTCCCAGATGGGCTCAAAAATTTCTGTTGGAGCACGCACGGACAGAATCAGTACCCAAAGAGTGGGCAGCGCTGCGAAAAACAACAGAATGAGCATCATGGTGACACCCATCGAGCGCTTGACGCGAAACTCTGTGCTGTTATCTATCACGCAGAGACTCTTTGATTAAGTCGAGCTACGTAGAAGCTGATTAATGCTGCCATCAGAAATAACAGCACTGCTATCGCCGCGCCATAAGCCACGTTGGAATTCTGGAACGTCTGGATGTAGGCGTAATAGTTTGTAGCTTGGGTAGAACGCCCCGGTCCGCCTTTGGTCATCACAAAAATCATCGGAAAGTGTTTTAGTGAATCGATAAAGCGAAACAGCGTCACCATCAACAAAGCAGGTATCAGTAACGGTAGTGTGATGTAGAAAAAGCTTTTTACTCGCGTCGCACCATCAAGTGCAGCTGCTTCATCAAGATCTGGTGATATCCCTTGGAGTGCCGCCAGAATTATGAGCATGGCAAAAGGGAAATTGGTCCATGTGTCCGCCACTATGATCGCGAACATAGCGCCACCTTGACTTGTCAGGAAACTTGGCACGGTCATGCCGAAAAGATCGAAGAAGGCATTGATAGGCGATAGAGTTGGTGTGAACAACGACAACCAAATCAATGCCACAGCAACATGTGGTACTGCATATGGAACCAGAAACAGCATTCGACCAACTCGCCATTTCCCGACTATTTTCTGTAAGCCAACAGCCACGGCCGTACCGATGAGCACCTGTGCGGCGACACCAAATAGCGACAATATCGACATCACATAGATGGAATTGATCAGACGTTTGTCGTCAAACAAGCGTAGAAAATTCTTGAAACCGAACTGCCAGTTCGTTCCGCGCAACAGATGATAGTCACTGAAAGATAAGGCCAGCATGCCTGCCAGAGGCACGATAGCGAAAATAGCAACGGCGACAATGGCAGGAATGATCATCCTGCGATAGCCACGTTCCAACTCGTAGGTTGCGCCTAGGCGTTTTGTTGAGGCCACCGTCATTTTTTATTTAGAAAGACCATTCGGCGAACAGAATAGTATCGCCGAATGGTCAACCAGCTATTGATTACTGACCGAGGATATCAGCCATATCCTGTTCAGCACCTTCCAAGGCTTCTTCAGGTGATACAAGACCGTTCAATGCAGCATTGATATTTTCACCAATTGCTTGTCCCAGTGCAGGCCATTCTGGTAGCAATGGACGATAATGACCAATAGCCAGATTCAATGCGTCGGCTTGCACTTTAAGAAAATCAGGGTGTACTTTTGCGTACTTGGCAATAACCTCTTCGTTTTCAGCCACAGTTTGAGTTGTGAAATTCGAAAACGCTTCTGACAAGGCGATCTTGGTCATCGTCTCTGTGCTGACAGCCCATTCGATAAACTTGGCCGAGACTTCAGGGTTGGCAGCTGATGCCGGTATGCCCAGTCCATGTACAGCTATTGCTGGTGAACGTCCGGCAGGACCAGCTGGTGGCAAAGCGATACCTGTCTTGTCTGCGAACTTGCTTTTTTCTGGGCTAACCAGTGATGCGACAATGCCAGTTCCCTCAACAGCGAACGCGATTTGGCCATTTTGTGCAGCAGCTTGTACTTCGGCGAAGTTAAAGTTTCCTGCGCCCTGTGGGCCGTATTCGTTAAGCAACTTCATGTAAACGTTCAATGCTTCTAACGTTTCTGGTGAATTGATTGCAGGTGTCAGATCACCGCCGGTGTAGTCCTCAAAGAACTTACCACCGTAGGCTCGCATAACCATTGGGAAGATAAACATGTTGAAACCCTGACCCGGTACAGCACGCATCGCAATTGCAGCGGTTTCATCATTGTGAATTTTCGCTGCAACTTCCAACATATCTTCCCAGGTGTCTGGTACTTCAGCGCCAGCCGCTTCAAGAATATCGCTACGATAAGTCATGAGCCCGGTTGCTGCCATAAATGGTACGGCCCACTGTTCGCCATTGATGACATAAGCATCGAGTGGCCCCGCCATGATGTCTTCTTTTACTGCCATGCCATCCACTTCAGCAGTAATCGGCTTTAGCCAGTCAGCTGATACCCAACGCTGTACCTGGATAACCGGCGTATGCACAACGTCAATATCGCCGGATCCGCCAGTGAAAGACAATGTAATTCGATTCTCGAATACATCCTGTCCAATAACATCGATATTGGCTTTGATACCGGTCTCGGCTTCGAAGTCACCGGCGAGCTTCTGCAGGCCATTTGTATACGGCATGCCGAAAAGTACGACATTGATTTCGTTGTCCTGTGCGGACACGGTTGTAAAAGGTACTGCTAGTACGAAGCTGGCAGCGAGTGTAGATCTAAGTAGTTTTTTCAATGTTTTCTCTCCTGGTAAATGGCACATACCATGGGATGTTTACCCCCCTTTTAGTGGCATGGAATGATTTTGAGGCTGCAGTCGAATCGCAGCGCTTTCTTGACTAACAAGCTCGGTCAGTTCATTGCGCGCTTTCATCAGCGCATCTTGATACTTATCTACTTCAGTACAGTTCTTGTTGGCAGGCTCGGCTATCGCAAGTAAGTGAAGGAACTTGCCTTGAGGATCTTGGATGACGGTGGCAAAGCGGCGAATGCCCATATGGTTTCCGATCAAGTCAGCGTTGAATACTTGCTGGCGCATCGAATCCAGCAACTTTTTCACCTTTGCTGTCGTTACGGATGAATGAGCTTGTCCAGGCTGTCGCACGGTTTCGAAAAAACCATCAGTGTAGAACTGGGCCTGCACGTCTTTCCAAGTCTGACGACTCAAATAGAGTTGAGATAAAACATCAAGCTCGTACAGGGATCGCCGGAAACCTACGTTTGCTCGAATGACTACTTTCGGATCAGGGTAGTCCGTCTTCGAATGCCACAACAATTCATGACCCGCAACTACAACCACTTCGGCCGACACACCAAGCGAGGACGACAGCGCCCGCATGGTTTTGTCCAGCTTCTCAAGATAGATTTCGGACATCGGGACGTTCCTTTCCAATCGAAAGTTACGTACGACGTACTTTTCACTCGTGCGGAACAGGTAACCCCAATCGGAAAGAGATTTCACAATACGATTGAGTGTTGACGGCGAGAATCCGCAATCACGAGCTATATCAATCTGTTTTAGTGGTCCAGGACCTGCCGCCATGATGTACTCCATGACTTCAAGTGTCCGCTCAGTCGGCCCCATATCAGTATTTCATCTGATTTTCTAAGAATTTCAATATTGGAATATTGCTACTTTCCCGCGTGTGGGTGGAATTGTCAATACCTTGGCTTGAATAAAGAGTCGCGCGAAGACAATCTAACTAGGCAAAAGTTCAACAAAATAATTTTTGACCTAGTATTTAAGAAATTTAAAATTTCGGTGTATAACGGGTAGAACACCTCAAGATAAATCGTAATTCTTACTCTAAGCCACAGGTTCTTGATTTATGAATATTCTGATTCTAGGTGCGTCCTACGGCTCTCTTTTATCCACAAAATTGCTTATGGCTGGTCACAATGTGTCACTTGTGTGCCTACCCCAGGAAGCGGATCTTATTAACAGGTCCGGTACCGAGGTTCGTTTAAAACTACGCAATGAAAGCGAGCACCGTTCCATTCTTTCAAAGCACTTGCCGGGCACTCTGGACGCAACAACTCCAGATGAAACAGACTTGTCTCGCTATGACATTGTTGGACTTGCCATGCAGGAACCACAATACGCTGCACGTGAGGTAAAGCAATTATTGAGAAAGATCGCTGACGCTAACCTTGCCTGTCTTTCTATTATGAATATGCCACCACTGGCTTATTTGAAACGTATTCCTGCTTTAGCGAGTTTGGATCTGACGGACTGTTATCGCGATGCATCTGTTTGGCAGCATTTTGATCCAGATAACGTCACGCTTTGTAGTCCCGATCCGCAAGCCTTCCGTCCACCGGAAGAAAAACTTAATGTTCTACATGTCGGTCTACCTACCAATTTCAAGGCCGCAAGTTTCGGAGACCCAGCGCATCAAAAAATTTTGAAGACCTTGAGTGAAGATATAGCAGCGGTGCAACTTGATGGTCAGGATGTTCCAGTCAAGCTTCGCGTGCACGATAGCCTATTCGTGCCGATGGCTAAGTGGTCAATGCTTCTGACGGGTAATTACCGTTGCATTGGAGACAAGTCTATTCAGTCTATTCACGATTCCGTACACTCGGATATTGCGGTTTCTTCAGACGTTTATGCCTATGTTGACTCTTTAGTAGAGAAACTTGGAGGCGATTCTGCCGATGCTGTACCTTTTGAGAAGTATGCTGTTGCAGCAAAAAGCTTGTTAAAGCCTTCGTCAGCTGCTCGTGCAATCGATGCGGGTGCAGTCAACATAGAACGCGTCGATCGAGTGGTACAAGCCGTGGGTAAGCACTTTGGATTAAGCCACCCGATAGTGGATCAAATAGTTAAAACCGTTGATGCTCGGCTAATGATCAATCAGAAAAACCAGGATTTGGAACCTGCTTGATTTAGACATTTTCTGATATTTATCTTAAGGTTTGATGCCCCGTGTTGGCGGTCTATTTGCCCCGATCGATTCTGAAAATTTGACTACGCAAGTTTTTGCTAACCACTTAGGATCGAGGCGCGGCACTTAACGGTCATAATTTTGTAGTGGAGTAGAATCAGCAAAGTTGGATGCCGACACGGGATGATAAGTGATCCTATGGTTGTTCAGATCTATGCTGTTTCCAATACATTGCGCCACCAGGATTTCTTCTTCTTTACAGCTGCTGCACCATAGTCAGCTCCGTCAGCGCCTACCTTGTCGTAGTCTTCAGCGTGTACCCGTAGCCTTTGTGCGCCAGGTCAGCCGCTTTCAAGGGTTCAGTCAATGCATCAATGTTATCCAAAGAACCAACCGCAATGTAGTGCGTTTCATTTTCTCTCCAGCTGTTGCCTTAGCAAAATAGATATGGATTTACGTCTGCATAGGATTCGTTCAAGGATTCGCCAGCGTTTGTAGGTGTACGAACTGGTGAAATGAATATGCCAAGCAAATAAGTTTCTGGTTGCTCGAAAACTCAGTTAGTTGATGCTTGGCAAAAAAATACGCAATTGCATCTTTAATAAAGAAAACCTGCACTGATAGTGAGCGTGACAGCTTTTTCTATTCCATTGGATGTGTTTTAGGAGTGCTTCGCATCCAATTGGCGCGCCGCATGTCACAAAAAATCCGATATGTCTTTCTGAGTGAAGCCCATTAGTTTTGCTTGAATGACCTGTAAAAATATATTGCTTGTGTGTATGACTGCATTGTCTCTATTTTAAGGTATCAAGTTTTGTCCTCAACGATTATTTTTAATTCGGAGAACTGGTATGAGCTTTATATCAAAGATATATGAGATCCAAGAGAATCAGGCTAAGAGAATGTTGCTTTCTCATCTGCGCTGTATGACTGAGAGGCAGTTGATTGATTGTGGCTTCTCTCCCAGTCTTCTTGATGAAGGAGTTAAGGCATGGCCATGGAGAGAGCCAGAAGAGACTGCATCCCTTTTTCGTTTCGACGCTGAGCCATATCGTGAAGATGCCCTACAAGGGTCTAAGCAGGGTGTCGAATCGACTGCTAAGCGTGCACTGTTTCATCAGGATGCCGCTTAGTTTGGTACTGATAGACCTCGTTATGTTCTTTTTAGGGGGAAGAGTCCGACTATGAAATTCTATACACGACGATTCGTCAGGCCTAATGATTTAAACATCACTGACAGTCTGTTTGGGGGGGGCAGCTTCTTAGTTGGATTGATGAAGAGGCTGCCATTTTTGCTAGTTGTCAAATGAGGCACGAGCGGGTCGTTACCAAATATATGTCGGAGATTAATTTTAAGATATCCGCAAGATTGGGTGACATACTTGAATTCGGATTTGAAGTAACTGACGTCGGTCGAACATCTCTCAGTATGCGTTGTGACGTGCGGAACAAAAACACACAGGTTTCAATAATAACCATAGATCGCATTGTTTTTGTTGCAGTCAATGATCAAGGAATTCCTGTTCCTCATGATTTTTCTGCTGTACTAAGTAAAGTGGGTTGATTTGAGGCTGTGTTATTAGTGATTCTGCAGAATTAAAAATAAATGGTCGGAATTAGTAATGATTCATCTTTAAACTGGAGACTTTCAGAGATACACACAAGCAATGAGTTATGCAGTGGCACTCATCATGACCAACGCACAGGCCATGCCCGTCGCCGCAACCACGCCATCGATAACAGGAACACCGTGCTGTTTGCTAAGTCGGCTGGCTAAGTCAGCCATACCTGCACAACCCAGGACTATCGCATCACAGTGATCGTGAGCGATAGCCAAGGCGATCTCGTCAGATATACGTTGCTCTGCATCGCTGCCTTCGCGTTCAAGCTCCAGTACAGGAACTTCACTCGCTCTTACTTTTTTGCAGAACGAACTTACACCGAAGCGCTGAATATTGTTCTCTATGACAGGCACCGATACCGATAAAGTTGTGACAACCGAGAATGTATGCCCCAGCAACATGCTTGCATGAAATGCGGATTCACCTATTCCAATAACTGGTTTTTTTGTAAGAGCTCGAGCTTCATCGATTCCAGTGTCATCAAAGCACGCGATAACAAACGCGTCACAACCGTTTGTATCCGCTTTTTTTATTTCGTCGAGTAAACCGGGTACAGCAGCAGCGCCGTCTTCTGCGCCCTGGATAGAGGCAGGGCCTGCATTTGATGTAATTCCTACCAGTGTTGCATTATCAGGTGCGACAGCGTTGGCAGCTTTCAGTACCTTGTCGGTCATGGAGGCCGTGCTGTTGGGGTTGATAATGGCGATTTTCATTGTGTTTGTCGCTTTTGAGTCGACCAGTAAATCAAAGCAAATATACCGATGACAATAAATGAAAAAGCCGTGGTAAACGTACCAAGCGCAAACAACACCGGCGTGGTAACGCTGGTTGTCATACCAAATATCTCTAGTGGAAGAGTGTTGTAACTACCTGCTGTCAGTAGCGTACGAGCGAATTCGTCGTACGACAAGGTAAAGCCAAATAAGGCTACACCAATCAGGCTTGGACCGATGATCGGTAACACAATATGGCGGATTGTTTGCCATGGAGTGGCGCCCAGGTCGCGCGCAGCTTCTTCATAGGCTCGATCAAATCGATTGAACACAGCAAACATGATCAATAAGCCAAAGGGCAAGGTCCAGGTAAGTTGTGAGCCGAAGCCTGAAGTAGACCAATGCACGTCCCAGTCCATCTGGTTAAACAATATACCCACGCCCAAAGAGATCAGTATGGAAGGGATGATCAAGCTGCCAATCACCAGATAAAAGACCAACCCAGATCCTTTGAAATGTTTGCGGAAAGCCAGACCACCCATTACTGATACCACCACTGTGGTTACCATGACCATCAAACCCAATGCGAATGAGCGTCTGAATGAGCCCCAGATATCACCAACGGCTTGTTGTTTGAACAACTCCGAAAACCAATGTACAGACACCCCGTTCATTGGGAAGGTTAAACCACCTTGTGGTCCTTGAAAGGACAAGATAGCGATTGTTATGGTTGGTCCATACAGAAACAGTACGAATAAAGAAAAGAATATTGCCAGTAAATAAAAGCTCAAACCACGTTTACCGTGCATGCTAGAGCTCCTTCCTGATATCAACAAAGCGCAGCATAATGCCAATCATCATTAGCACGGTTAGTAACAGCACCACTGCACTAGCTGAAGCGGAGGGGTATTGCAGTAACGCGATCTCATTTGAGATCACTCGTCCAACAGATGCGCTTTGCCCGCCACTCATAAAGCGCACCGTGATGAAATCTCCCATTACCAAGGTAACTACAAAAATGGAACCGATCATGATTCCTGGTTTTGTCAGTGGCACTATCACGTTAGTAAGTACTTGCCAACTGCTGGCGCCAGCGTCAAGCGCGGCCTCTATTAGTGATCGGTCCAGGCGCATCATGGAATTGAAGATTGGCACGATCATGAAGAGGGTAAACAGATGAACAAATGCCAAAATTACGGCAAAGTCTGAGAACAATAACCATTCAACAGGTTCGTCGATAAGGCCAAATTCTTTCAGCGTGTTATTAGCGATGCCGTTTCTACCTAAAAATGGTATCCACGAGATCATCCGGATAATATTCGAAGTCCAGAAAGGGACGGTGCAAATCAGAAACAGTCCGATTTGCATGGGCAATGTACGTACGTGAAAAGCGAGAAAATAGGCAACGGTAAAACCGATCAACAAACAAAAAGCCCATGTGATAGCTGTGAACATGAAGGTTTTTAGATAAACCGACAGGGTGACAGGTGACGTAAGCAGGAACTCGTAGTTTTCAAATATGAACGCTGGCGAATAGCTGTATTCTGTCGATTCCCAGAAACTCACCGCGACAATCGCCACGATCGGCAGTAAAAGAAAAAAAGCTAGAATCGATACCAGCGGAGAAACAAGTAACCAGCCAACCACTGTGTTTTTTACAGAAGTTACGCTCATGGGCAAGGTATCAGATAATCCAGAAAACGGTAAAGCAGGTTGCGCTGTGTAAGCGCAACCTGCGCGGACGGCGAAATAGAATTCTAACCGGAATTCCTACGCCCAGGATCAAGCGGCGATAAATTCGTTCCACTTGCGAACCATATACTGGTTTTCATCCATAACGGCATTCCAGCAAGCAACTCTACCCATGCGCTCTTCGAAGGAGCCACCATCGCGTACTGCGCCGGCTTTTTCCATTACAACACCCTGTGGGTTGACGATTTCACCTTCTGCAGGCTTTCCTTCGAACCAGAAGCCCCATTCGTCTTCGCTCATGAAGTTCTTGGATGTTTCTGGCACAGCAGAGTAGTAGCCTTGACGCATCAGGTATCCGCCAACCCAGCCTGACAGGTACCAGTTAATATATTCGTAGGCTGCATCCAGTTCCAGACCGGACAGGTTCTTGGATAATCCCAGACCGCCACCCCAAGAACGATAGCCTTCTTTCAGTGGTTGATATACGCAAGGAATGCCCTTGGAGCGAACAGCGGTAATGGCAGGTGACCACATAGACTGAATAACCACTTCACCTGATGACATCAGATTTACGCTTTCGTCAAACGATTTCCAGAACGCTCTGAATTGACCATTCTTCTTGGCCTCTGTGAAAATTGCCATCGTCTTGTCAATTTCTTCACGAGTCATATTGCCCTTGTCACCGTAAGTGATTTCACCCATGGCCTCGCATACCATCGCGGCATCCATAATGCCAATTGAGGAGATATCCAGTATCGATGCTTTGCCTTTGAATTCAGGGTTCAGCAATTCAGCCCAGGTGTCGATATCACGACCGATAAGATCAGGGCGGATGCCTAAGGTGTCTGCGTTATAGATGGTAGGGATGAGAGTCATCCAACCAGATTCGTTATCAACGAAAGTTTTACCGTCTGGACCATCTACAAAACCTACGCTATGAGGGGCTGTACCCTGAGCGATTACGCTATCCGGGTTGAGTTTGCCATTTCGAAAAATGCCAACGATTTTGTCGTAGTTGTCGATTTTGGATGTATCCATTGCCTGCAAATTTCCAGCAGGCCATACTTTCTTGCAGATCCAGTATTCGATATCGGCTATATCAAAAGACTTTGGTTGTGTAGCAGCACGTTGTGTTACCGAGTCGGAATCCAGTGCGGTCATTTCCAGTGTGAAGCCAAGGTCTTCTTTAACCTTGTTGGCTACATCATTCAGATTCGATACACCAGTTCCGAATTGGCGTAGCGTTACATCTTTGATGTTCTGTGCCCAGATCATTGGTGCACCGGTGATGGTGCCTACTGCTACAGTTGCTGCAGCCCCCTTCATCATGTTTCGACGTTGTAAGCCACTCTTGCTTAACGGTGTTTTGGACGGTTTTTTATGTTTCATGTCTTTCTCCGGATTATTGATGATTTTTGATTAACTGCCTGCACTTGCCAACTTGTGTAGCTCGTGTTCGGACCATGACACTCCAACGGTGTCGCCAGTATTGAATGGCGTTTGTGCGTATGTAGTATCAGACAAAGTTGCGGTGATTTCGGCGTGACTATCACGCTTTACAGTCACTTCAACAGTACTACCTAGAAATTCAACGTACGTAACCTTAGCTGACCAGTCGTTGGTCTCGCTACTGAGTTGAGTGCGGTCAGATCGAAGCGCGTAGTGTTCGTCATTTATACTAACGATATTGTGTCCTCCCATGAAGCGAGCAACAAACTCAGTGCGCGGTCGATTAAAAATATCAGCGGGCTTTCCGGCTTGTTCAATCTTTGCGTCGTTCATCAATACGATGCGATCAGCCAATGCCAAGGCTTCATCCTGACTATGTGTCACATGTACGAAGGTAATTCCTAGCTCTTTGTGCAGCCGTGAAAGCTCGCTTCGCATACGTACTCGAAGAAACGGATCGAGTGCCGACAGTGGTTCATCCAGTAGTAGTACAGACGGTTCTGTGATTAATGCTCTTGCTAGCGCAACACGTTGTTGTTGCCCCCCCGAAAGTTGGTCGGGCATTCGATCAGCGAAAGAGCCCATGTCAACCATGTCAAGAAGCTCCGCCGCTCGCTTGTGGCGTTTGGCTTTGTCGCTACCGCGCATTTTTAAACTGAAGGCGACGTTGTCCAATACTGTTAAGTGTGGAAACAACGCATAGTTTTGGAACATCATCGCGGTGCCACGCTTAGCTGGTGACAGTTTGATAACGCTTTGATCGTTTATCTTGATATCGCCATTTGATACTGATTCATGACCTGCGATCATGCGAAGAGTTGTGGTTTTACCGCATCCAGAGGGGCCAAGCAGGCAAACATAACTACCTGGATCGAATGATTGGGAAAAACCGTTGACCGCTACAATATTTTTACCGTAGTGTTTTGAAACGTTTTCTAACTGGAGATTGCTTTTATTGCTCATTAATGTTTTAAGTGCATTGTTTCGGTGCAAGAAAATTATTATTGCACTAATTTAGTTCAGAAAACAGCCGAAATCGCTCGCTTTTAGCCCTCTTTAGATATAAGGGTCAAACACCGTGCCACTACTATTCAAATTGATGATGAGCAAAATAAAGCATTGTTTTGTATGAAGACGCATATCAAAACACTGGATGAGAATGGAGTTAGAAACTTGCTATCGTGGGCGGCAACGGAGGGTTGGAATCCAGGTTGCGATGATGCTGCGGCCTTTTTCTCAACTGACCCAAGTGGGTTTTTAATGTTGTTCGTTGGAGAAGAGCCAGCTGCAGGTATCAGTGTGGTGCGATACAGCAATACGCATAGTTTTCTGGGTTTATACATAGCCAGGCCTGAGTTTCGTGGTCGAGGATTGGGTTTCTCGCTCTGGCAACATGGTATGAATCACGTTGAAGGTACAACGGTGGCTCTGGATGGAGTTGTTGAACAGCAGGAAAACTATCAAAAATCTGGCTTTGAGTTTTCACACAGAAATATTCGATTCATGGGTGAAATTTCTTTGTTTAATCCTTCGTCGTTTGGTCAACTGTCTGAAGTGACGAATGAAGAAATGCCAAGGCTGGTTACACCAGATGTTCTACCTGACTTGATAACGCTTGACGAGAGCATTAACGGAATGCGTAGAGAACTTTATATGGCCAGCTGGTTAACCAATACTGCAACACGATGGTCGGTTTTTCATAGACAGGATAATGAAATTGTTGGCTTTGGCAGTATTCGAAAATGTACAGATGGTTTTAAGCTTGGGCCAGTTACAGCTGGAAATGTTAAATCTGCAAAATTGATAGTGACTTCTTTATTGCACTTGGTAGTCGCAGAAGCCGATACATATTCTGAAGATAATGTCTTCTCACAGAATATAACGATTGATGTACCGGAGCCCAATACAATTGCCATGCAATGGGTACAAGAGGTAGGGCTAGTGCCTGTATTTGAAACAGCACGAATGTACCGTGGTCGTGCACCAATAGCTGATTTGAAACAGCAGTTTGGTGTGGCGACACTAGAACTGGGCTAGTAACAATTCCGCGTTTACATAACCGGAATGGTAATCGAATTGCTTTTGACCATTCGTTTATTAGCCAGAAACAGCATGAATTTTAAGTGAATTGGCTTGACCGCTTTTCTCCAAAAATCCTTTTATCTCGTCCAACTCGACACGATGAGATATCAAACGATCGATATCGGATCCGATATGCTCAATGGTCTCAAGTGCCTCAGGAATATTGTGATTCAGGGAATGCGTACCTGCTAGACGAATCTGACGACGAAAAACATCATGAGGAGAAACCGAAATCGTCTCACCCGGTGGGCATACACCGAAAAAAAGTACATTTCCACCATCAGCTGCGTAATTGATCAAACCTTCGGCGACTTTAGGAACACCAGTCGCATCTACTGCCAGGTCTACAGATTTCTCCATAGCGTTCAAAGCATCAGAGCCAGCAGCGACTGCTTTTAAACCGAAAGATTCTGCCAGTACCAGTCGGGAGTCGTCTATATCGGCCATCGTTATGTCGGAAACACCTTTTGTACGCAGCGCTAAAGCCATCAGCATTCCAATGGGGCCAGCGCCAAAAATCAGGGCGTTATCAATGGTGTCGGTTTCAATGGCATCAACACCGTTTAGTACACACCCAACTGGTTCTGCCAATGCCGCTGTCCCGTATGACAATTCATCTGATATGGGGACAATATTATCCTGATGTACGACACCATACTCGGCAAAACCACCGTTTTGCGTAACGCCATAAGCGCCTAGTTTCTCGCAAAGATTTGTTAGGCCTTTTTTGCAGGATCTGCACTTGCCGCAGTGGATATTGGGGTCAACGACTACGCGTTGACCTTCCTTAAACCTTGTTACACCATCGCCTACCGATATAATTTCACCAGCATATTCATGACCGGGTACGAGTGGGAATGTGGAATTTCCATAACGTCCGTAGAGTATGTCTATGTCGGTGTGGCATATGCCACTGGCATGCACTCGAATGACAACTTCAGCGGCAGCTGGTTTGGGGTCAGCGATCTCACAGGTCAGAATCTCACCCTTCGCTTGATACGTAGTAGCTTTCATAGAAGCCTCTGCAAATTCAAAACTAGAAAAATTACTGCAAGGAGTTACGACAGGTACTGCTTTATCGCACCGGCCGTACCATTTTCCCAAACACTATTCAGTGCTTTTTCAAAAGCCTGTGAGAAAATTTTATTCTTTGTCAGCTTGCCATAGACATCGCCAAGCTCAAGCCATTGCTGCGGATCTTCTTTGGCAGCGATGGCATGTTGTTTTAATCTGTCCCACTGCGTGTCGTTTGGTGGTATCTCGGCACCTGAGTCGGTAGTGCCAAAGCAGTAGCGACACCACAGTGCGCACTCTAATGCCAGACCGTCGATTGACTTATTGTCTTCCAGGCGGGATTCAATAACAGGCAGAATGAACTTCGGTTGTCTATTTAAACCGTCAAAACACAATCGAGGGATAGTGTCTCCCACAGCCTCGTTGGAGAATCGGTCGAAAACAGATTCATAATACATTTCAAAACTGACCCCTGGGATTTCTTCCAGAGTAGGGATAATTTCATTGTGCTCCAGCTTATTCAAGAAGCCAGTAACCAATGGATTACGCATCGCATCATGCACATAGTGAATGTCCAATAAACCAGCAAGATACGCTATTGATGCGTGGCCACCATTGAGAATACGTAGTTTCATTAACTCGTAAGGCGCTACGTCATCAACAAACTCAACGCCAACTTTCTCTAACGCGGGGCGATCATTGGAGAATTTATCTTCAAGGACCCACTGGTGGAAGGGTTCACACACGACTGGCGCTGCATCGTCTATACCGAAAGTATCTTTTACTATGCCAATTTCACGCTCCGTCGTTGCTGGCGTTATGCAATCTACCATTGAGTTGGGGAAAGCCACATTTAGCTTTATCCAATCACTGAAATCGGGATCGCTTATTGATGCAAGGCCAAGTACTGCTTGTTGTGCAACATGTCCGTTCTCAGGCAAGTTGTCACACGTCATTACAGTAAATGGCTGTAAGCCGTTTTCTTTTCGTTTGCGCAGCGCGGCTATGATAATTCCGAAAACTGTTTTCGGTGAGTTCGGATTGTTGCCATCGGCTACTATATCGTTATGTGACTGATCAAATCCACCTGATTCTGCGTCCACATAGTAGCCCCCTTCGGTGACCGTTAGTGACACGATCCTGATCTCAGGTTTTGCCATAGCATCGATTGTTGCCTGGGGATCGATTTCAATGAAATCAATCATGGCGCCAGTTATGCCTGCAGTCAGTTTATCCGGATCCAGTTGAACGACGGTGGTTAACCAGTCTTGTGATGCAAGCTTTTTTCGCATTGCATTGTCGTACTGTGTGATGCCTGCACCAACTATTCCCCAGTCACGATCAATCCCCATCTCAAATAGACGGTTAAGATAAATGCTCTGATGCGCTCTATGGAAATTACCGACACCGATATGGACGATGCCTGCCGAGATATCTTCTCGGTGGTAGTTAGGTATTGCTACTTTTTCAGAGATTTGATCTAAGTTAGCGATGGATAACTTAGTACTCATGTAATGGCGGAACCTTGGTTGTCAAATTTGTAGATATGCTCTGAGTTCGCGCTTAAATAGACGTCGTCACCGTGGTGAACATCAATTTCGCCATTGACTCGTGCTGTTAACACTTCATCGCCGATGTGAACTCGTACAAATGTATCTGAGCCCAAATGCTCTGTAACACCGACGGTGCCTTTCCAATCACCATTGTCGCTTGATACGTTGAAGTGCTCTGGACGTATGCCAATGGTATGAGCATTGAATTTGCTGCTGTAATTTCCAGTCAAAAAATTCATCTTAGGTGAGCCAATAAAACCCGCAACAAAAATATTTTTGGGGTTTCGATATAGCTCCAGAGGCGAACCTACTTGTTCTATATTGCCATCGGAAAGCACAACGATTTTATCCGCCATAGTCATCGCTTCAACCTGATCATGGGTGACATAGATCATGGTGGTTTTAAGCTTCTGATGTAATTCGGATATCTCTAGCCGCATGTTGACCCTTAGTGCAGCATCGAGATTGGACAGGGGTTCATCGAAAAGAAATGCTTCTGGCTCACGAACAATCGCACGTCCAATAGCCACACGTTGACGTTGTCCACCAGATAACTGACCAGGGCGCCGTTTCAGGTAGTCGGTAAGGTTCAGTATTGCAGCAGCAGCTTCTATTTTCTCCTTCGCTTCCGCCTTCGATACCTTGGCCATTTTAAGTGGGAAGCCGATATTTTTTCGAACAGACATATGCGGATACAAGGCATAAGACTGAAACACCATAGCCAAGCCACGTTTTGCTGGTGGGATGTCCGTTGCATCTTTACCGTCAATCATTATCTGGCCACTGCTGACGTCCTCAAGTCCTGCGATCAAACGCAGCAATGTTGATTTTCCACAACCAGATGGCCCAACAAACACGACGAACTCACCGTCTTCGACTGTTAAGTCAATGGGATGAATAACTTCAACGTCACCGAAGCTTTTTGTTATTTTCTCTAGAGTGATGGTTCCCATTAATTTATTCCTATTTCACAGCGCCAAAAGTCAAACCGCGTACCAACTGCTTCTGACTAAACCATCCCATAATCAAAATCGGAGCTATTGCCATAATTGAGGCCGCACTTAATTTTGCATAGAACAATCCTTCCGGGCTGGAGTAACTTGCGATGAAAGCTGTTAGAGGAGCAGCCTTAGCAGCGGTTAGATTCAGCGTCCAAAAGGCTTCGTTCCACGCAAGAATAATGTTTAGAAGTACTGTTGAGGCAATACCTGGAACGGCCATTGGTGCTAACACGTAAAGCACCTCTTCACGAAGAGTAGCGCCATCCATTCTGGCAGCCTCGAGAATTTCGCCTGGAATTTCTTTGAAATACGTGTAGAGCATCCAAACGATAATCGGTAGGTTTATCAGCATCAAGACGATGACAAGACCAAATCGAGTATCTAGTATTCCCAGGTCTCGAAACAGCAAGTAGATAGGAATCAGAACGCCAACAGGCGGTAACATTTTTGTCGACAGCATCCACATCAACACATTTTTAGTGTTCTTGGATGGAACGAACGCCATTGCCCATGCTGCAGGAACGGCTACAAGTAAACCGAGCAAGGTCGAGCCGACTGCAATGATGACTGAATTGGAGAAATGTTTGAAATAGTCTGAACGGGCTTGTACTGCTGCGAAACTTTCGGTAGTCCAGCCGCTGTTGAATAAAATTTCCAACGGCGCTCTTATCGCGTCGTTTTCGGTCTTGAGTGAAATTATCACGATCCAAAGGATCGGAAAAAACATCAAAAAACCCAATGTGCCCGCAATCATCGTATTGATGATCTTGGTTTTGTTTGAAACTGCACGTGCCATATTCGATACCTCCTCTAGGCGTCCAGATTCTTGCCAATCATTCGCATCAAAAAGATGGCGACGATATTGGCCAGAATGATCGCAAGGACGCCACCGGCACTACCCATGCCGACATCGTATTGAAGTAGCGAAGACACATAGATGAGATAAGTCAGATTAGTCGTTGCCGTACCCGGACCGCCGTTGGTCGTGACCAGGATCTCTGCAAAAATTGAGAGTAGAAAAATGGTCTGGATCAGGATAACGACTGTTATCGGGCGCGCCATATGCGGCAACATTATGTAGAAGAACCGGTTAAACCAATTCGCACCGTCCATTTCCGCGGCTTCTAATTGCTCTTGGTCGAGCGACTGAAGTCCTGTTAATAGAATTAAGGTGGCGAACGGCAGCCACATCCAGGAAACGATAAAAATAATCGATGCTAATGGGATACTTCCAAAAAAATCGATCGGCTGCATGCCTAAAGCCGATGCGATGTGCGCGAAGATCCCGTTAACCGGGTTCATGAACATGTTTTTCCAGACCAAGCCAGAGACGGTTGGCATGACGAAAAACGGTGCAATAACCATAATTCGGATGATGCCCTGGCCAAACATGGGTCGGTCAAGCAGCAGTGCAAAGCAGATACCGCCTAAGGTGGTAATCGTCAGTACTCCACCAACCAATACCAATGTATTGATCATCGCAGCGTTGAAACTTGGGTCGGTCAGGAACCAGTAGTAGTTCTGCCAACCAACAAACGGGTTATTACCGGGTTGCAGTAAGTTGTATCGCAGGAATGAAAAATAGAGCGTCATGCCCAGCGGAATGATCATCCAGCCGAGCAACAACAGCACGGCAGGGGACATCATTAATCGAGCAGAAGATTTGGATGCTTTGGTTGCCATGTAGAGTTGTTCGCACTCCCAAGAAATTTCAAATCAGCACTATGCGAGGACCGGACGGCCCGCAATCACCAAAACGCTGGGTATCGTAATGTTAAAAAACGGACCGGAGCATTACGCTCCGGCCCGTTTACGAGCAATGGTTACTTGATGTAACCAGCTTTAGTCATTTCACGAACTGCAAATGTCTGACTGTTTTCCAGAGCTTCTTCTACTGAAGCTTGACCAGCCAGAGCTGCTGCTACCTGCTGACCAACGTAGTTACCAATACCTTGGAATTCAGGGATAGCAACAAACTGAACGCCTGTGTAAGGAACAGGGTCACGTGTTGGATCGGCTGGATCAACAGAGAAGATCGCATCCTTGATAGTTGCAGCAAATGGCGCTGCTTCTAACAGGCGTGGATCTTCGTGAACAGATGCACGAGTACCACTAGGTACTGCTACCCAACCTTTGGTTTCGCCAACAGTAGTGAAGTACTCTTTAGATGTTGCCCACTTCAGGAAGTCTTTTGCAGTGTCAACTTTCTTAGAGCTTGCAGGAATAGCAAGTGCCCAAGACCAGAACCAACCTGTACCTTTGTTAGTTTCTTGCTGAGGTGCCTGGAAGAAGTCAGTCTTGTCTGCAACAGTTGATGTTGCTGGGTTACGAACGTCGTTCGCAGCTGAGGTCGCGTCAACCCATGTTGCACATTTGCCGTCTTTGAACAAAGCACGGTTTTCGTTGTGACCGTTAGCAGAAGCACCTGGAGGGCCTGAGTTAGTCATCAGATCAACGTAGTAAGTAAGTGCTGCATTCCACTCTGGAGAATCCAGCTGTGGGTTCCAGTCCATGTCGAACCAGTCTGCACCGAATGCGTTAGCAACAGTTCCAACGAAGGCCATGTTCTCACCCCAGCCAGCTTTACCACGCTGACATGTGCCGTATACGCCATTGTCAGGATCGTGCAATTTGGCCGCCATTTCAGCGAACTCAGTATAAGTAGGCTGTTCAGTCGGAGCTTCGATACCAGCTGCTTCGAACAGATCAGTTCGGTAGAACGTGAACGAAGTTTCTGAGTACAAAGGTACTGCGTAGAGGTTGCCGTCTGCAGACAGACCATTACGTACCAATTGGAAGATATCGTCGAGATCGTAGTCAGCGTCGTCGGCGAAATCGTTCAAGGATGTCAACCAACCTTGCGCACCCCAGATTGGAGTTTCGTAAGCACCGATGAACATGATGTCGAATGAACCGCCACCAGTAGAGATATCGGTAGTTGTGCGCTGACGTAGAACGTTTTCTTCCAGAACAACCCAATTGATGGTGTTGCCAGTTGCTTCTTCCCAAGCAGGAGCTAGCTCTTGCATGGTGATCATGTCAGCATTGTTTACTGTCGCGATGGTGATTTCTTCGGCATTCGCTGCATGCGAAACCGACAGCCCGGCCATCACGCCCAGTGCTGTAAGTTTTAGTTTGCTAGTCATACTTTCCTCTCAAGTTTACGTATGTAAAATAACAATGAATACAACAAGTGCTCTGCAGAACTAAATTACAGAGTACGGGATAAAAAAAGACGCCGGTCATAAAAAATTTTCAAGCGGACTCTCTCAGGCGCAGTTCCGCATCGAATGTTCTTGTAAGTCCTGGTCCGGTTCGTTTTCCGTTGACGACTTGATCCAGAATTTGTTCAACAGCCGCTTCACCAATGCCAGAGGTGTTTCTTGACACGGTTGTAAGGGCTGGATGTACATAAGCTGACAAAGGATGATCATCATGACCAGCAACACGAAATCGTTTGGTTTTCTGGTTTCCCTTAGACCAAAGATGATGTCGGTTAGCAGCTCGAATCACCCCTATCGCCAGACGGTCATTTGCGCATAATATCGTGCTGTCGACGTACTCTCCACGAGCAAAATACTCGTTCATAGTGTCGAACGCAAATTTTTCGAAATTCCACACAGGATCTGTGTCCAGCACAGGGATAATCTCGGGTTTGAAGCCCAATTCCTTGGCACTTGTAAGATACGCTTGCTCGCGCTCTTTACTGTTGGAGTTGATGCGTGGCATGCCGAAGTAGGCAGGTGCACCACCTGATCTGTGTAGATAATCCACTATCAACGATATGCTCTGTTGATTATTGGTACCGATAAAATCAGTGTCGTGAGATTCATTTGAGAAACGGGAATCGACACAGACCACCGGGAACTCTTCTTTAAATCTCGCAATTGCACTGAGTGAATCGGGTTGGCCTATGGGTGCTGCGATCACTCCATCTGCGCTCATGGACATCAAGTTCTCGAACGCCTTCACTTCAAGTGAGGGATCACCATGCGCGCTCTGAATAATCACTGTATAGCCTTGCTTAAGTGCTGATTCCTCGATCGACTGTATTAAAGAGGTGAAGAAAAGGTCATTCAGGTACGGCACGATGACACCGATGATCCGCGTCGAATCCCGGTTCATTTTAGTCGCGAAGAAATTCGGCACGTAATCGACGCTATCCAGCGCCATTTCTATACGTTCTCTAGTACTGCCACGAACAGAATCCGCATCCTGAAAAAACTTGGATAGAGTTGGACGGGAGATACCAATAGCGGTCGACAGATCCGACATTGTTCGTATTTTGGGTTTATTTTTTTCCAGCGTGCTCACGGGTAAAGCTGCTCTGCCCAAATCAAAATAATCGTCTGCTGCAAAGATCGACGTAATACGCTGTCGATCAACCAAGAAAAAATGACTGTATATCATTTCTTTACACGTGTAAACTTGTATCAGCAAATTGATATTAAATCGCATGATCCAAGCTGCCCAGACAAAGTCCAACTTCAACATCATCGCGGTCGGTGAATTGCTGGTTGAGTTTGTGTCTCACAGCAAAGGCTGCGACCTGAGAGATCTATCACAGTATTCCGGGCCGTATCCAAGTGGAGCACCGGCCATCTGTATCGATCAGGCTGCCAGGATCGGAGCACCGACCCAGATATTTGGTGGCGTCGGTGCAGACAATTTTGGCGTCGCCTTGATCGAACGACTTCGCTCAAATGGCGTTGATACAACTGGCATCCAGACCATAGAGAGTAAAACCACGGGTGTCGCTTTTGTTTCGTACTTCGAAGATGGCAGCCGAACGTTCATCTTTCATCTGAACAACACAGCAGTAGATGCGATAGACAAAGAAGCGTTTTCCCTACCTCAGGAACCTTTGATCATGCATGTCTCAGGTTCTTCATTGGGGAACCCACTGCTGCGTGAAGCCATCGAGAGGGCTGCATCACAAGTTTTACAGCGGGGTGGGAAAATTAGTTGCGATCCAAACGCTCGCCCTGAATTGATGGAAGATAAACAAGTTAAAACAGCACTGATAAACCTTATAGAAAAGAGCAGTTACCTTTTTCCGAGCAATAGTGACCTTGAGTTTTTGTATCCTGACTGTTCAGAACAACAAGCTATTGAAAAACTCCTGTCGCTGGGTGTTGAGACTATCGCTTTGACGAGAGGTGAAGAAGGTTCGGTCATATTCACACAAGATAATGAACCCTTGAGTTTGAGTGGACATACAGTTAATGAGGTCGATCCAACAGGAGCGGGTGATTGCTTTTGCGGTACTTTTCTCGCGTTGCTTGCACAGGGGCAATCGGTGGAAATGTGTGGTCGTTACGCTAATGCCGCTGGTGCGATTGCTGTTACCAAGCGAGGCCCCATGGAAGGTAATTCTGACTTGAATATGATTGAAAATTTTATGCGCGCTAACCCCGCCAAGGCAACGTCCTGATTGACCACTATGATCGATATCAGCTCTCTTCTAAATCGGAATCGTTCAGGCGAAACAATCGGACTCCCGTGCTTTTGTACGGCCAACGAACAGGTTTTACGTTCGGTTTTTCAATACGCCAAGGCTAATCACGTGCCTGCTGTTATCGAAGCCACTTGTAACCAAGTCAATCAGGACGGCGGTTATACGGGCATGACAGCGATTGATTTTCGTGATTGGATGAACGACCTTGCAAAGGAATATGAGGTTTCACCTGACGCGATCATATTAGGTGGTGATCATCTTGGGCCTAATCCGTGGCGACACCTTCCAGCATCGGAAGCTATGGAAAAAGCTGATGTATTAGTCAAAGATTATGCTGAAGCTGGTTTTAAGAAAATTCATCTTGATGCATCCATGGCTTGTGGCGGGGAGCCAACTCCGTCATTTGAGCTGGTGGCGACACGTGCAGCTCGATTGTGCAAAATTGCCGAAAACCATTCTCCTCACCCAGAGGATCTGATTTACATCATCGGTACTGAAGTGCCCATCCCGGGTGGTGAAACTGATGATATGGAAGAACTTAGCGTTACCAGTGTTGAACGGTTAAATGAAACTATTGATACGCATCGTGTAGCGTTTGATAAGGAAGGGT
>CAZQOI010000037.1:26319-28588 GCA_964594905.1 uncultured Granulosicoccaceae bacterium | reverse complement strand
GCCGCTAGCCCGCCCGAGATAAACGCACCGAGTGAATACGGTATACCCAGCATGTAGGCACCTGCCACTCCGGGGACTACTGAATGGGATAAGGCATCACCAATCAACGACCACCCTTTGAGCATTAAATATGCGCTGAGAAATGCGCAGATAGCACCTACTAATGCACTGCACCAGATGGCATTGACCATATAGCCGTAGCTGAAGGGTTCCAGCCATATGTTCATGAATCGTGATCGCTCTTGGGCGGTTCATCATCATCGCCATAGAGTACGAAGGGTCGTTCATCATCGGTAATAACGGTAACCTGGCGCTGGTCATCGTCGTCGTGAAGATCGGTGCCACCAAGCACGTGAAACCGCAAGGTGCCACCAAAAGCCTGCTGCAGGTTTTCCTGTGTAAAGACAGTTTCAGTGTTTCCGTAATCAAGTATCTCGCGATTGACGAGCACTACCTGATCACAGAACTGTGGAACGCTACCAAGGTTGTGTGTCGATACCAGCATGACGCGTCCTTCATCACGCAACTCTTTGAGCAAAGCAATGATGGCTTCCTCGGTCGTTACATCAACGCCAGTAAAAGGCTCGTCGAGTAAGATGATCTGACCTTCTTGCGCTAATGCACGAGCGAGAAACACTCTTTTCTTTTGACCACCTGAGAGTTCACCGATTTGGCGTTCACGGTATTCCGACATGTTGACACGTTCTAGTGCGTCATCAACTTTTTGTTTGTCTATTGCGCTTGGTCTGCGAAAGATACCCATGTGCCCATAACGGCCCATCATGACGACATCCTCAACGAGCACAGGAAAGTTCCAGTCAACTTCTTCGTTCTGCGGTACGTAGGCAACGGTATTGCGTTCAAGCGCACGGCCAGCAGGCTGGCCCAGTATCGATACGGAGCCACGCGCTAGTGGCACCAGTCCCATGATGGCTTTGAACAAGGTTGATTTGCCAGAACCATTAACCCCGACCAACGCGCATATCGTGGCTGTTGGAATCTTGAAGCTTGCCTTGTTCAGTGCAACATTGCCGTTCCGGTAAACAACGGTCAGATCATTTGCATCAATACCACTGGCAGCGCCTTCACTTGCCTGACGTGCGCGAAGGCTAAGCCGCTCATTCATTGTGTCGACAGGCCATCGGCTATGGTTTTGATGGTGACTTCAAGTAAATCCAGGTAGGTGGGGACTGGTCCATCAGCATCGCTGAGTGAATCAACATATAAAACCCCGCCGTAAGCAGCGCCGGTTTCGCGAGCTATTTGCTCAGCAGGTTTTTTCGACACGGTGCTTTCGCTAAAGATAACGGGGATTTCATTTTCAAGAACGGTGTCGATAACTTTTTTAATTTGTTTTGGTGTGCCCTGGGCATCCGCATTGATGGGCCACAGAAACAGTTCTTTAAGGTCAAAGTCACGAGCGAGATAACTGAATGCGCCCTCACTGGTGACAAGCCAACGTTTATCTTCTGGAATATCCTTAAGGATGTCACGTAGTGGTTCAATAGCCGCGCTGATCTCGTCTTTGTATGTGGCTGCATTCTCTTGATAGATAGCTGCGTTTGCAGGATCAACCGAAGACAATGCAGCTTCTATATTGTCGATGTACACAAGTGCATCGCTTGGGCTCATCCAGGCGTGTGGATTAGGCTTGCCGTTGTATGGGCCTTCGCCAATGTTCATTGGCGTTATTCCATCACTCAAAACAACACTTGGAACATCCTTGAGCCGTTGTAGAAATTTTTCAAACCACAATTCGAGGTTTAAGCCGTTCCATAGAACAAGGTCAGCCTTGCGAGTGCGGCCTATGTCTCTCGGGGTGGGTTGGTAATTATGAATCTCGGCATTGGGCTTGGTGACTGACAGCACGGTTGCCGCATCACCGGCAACATTTTCCGCCATGTCCTTAAGCACGGTAAAGGTGGTCACAACTGTGATCTTGTCATCCGCGTGTGCTGGCGTCTGCGCCCCGATGAGTGTGGCGATAGCGAGCAGCGTGATGATTCTTGCCGGAATGCGAATCCTGGGAACGTCGATTCTCCAGATGCGTTTCACAATTATTTCCAAATATTAGCCTAGGCTTAGTTTATACATCCTGATTAAAAAATCAAGATCGTGGCATAATTTAGTCCTGTTCTTTTCGCTATTGAGTCCAGATGAGTGCTGATCAACTGCATCGTCCGCTTGACGAGCCTGATGCGCAGGCGGAAGTGTTCGCTGGCGTGCGCCAGGCACACCAAATGGAGTCCACCGAGGATTATGTCGAGCT
>CAZQOI010000037.1:0-26219 GCA_964594905.1 uncultured Granulosicoccaceae bacterium | reverse complement strand
GCGGGTGCGACAACCAATTCGGCATCTGGTGTTACATCAATCGATAAGGTCATGCCTGTGCTTGAAGCGATGGCTGCAAATGGCATCATGTTATGCGTGCACGGTGAGGTAACTGATGCAGACGTAGACATTTTTGATCGGGAAGCGCGATTTATCGAAACTAAATTGGATCCTTTGCGACAGCGTTTGCCAGAGCTCAAAGTCGTCATGGAACATGTGACCACGCGCGATGGTATTGATTACATAAAAGAGTCTGAGAAAAACCTTGCTGGCACGATTACAACCCACCACCTGATGATTAACCGCAATCATCTGCTGGTAGGTGGAATACGTCCGCATTACTACTGTTTACCTGTGGCCAAACGAGAGAGTCATCGCCAGGCACTGGTAGCTGCGGCGACTAGCGGTGATCCTCGTTTTTTCCTTGGTACCGACAGCGCACCGCATGTGAAATCGCAGAAGGAGAATGCTTGTGGTTGTGCGGGTGTTTTTAATGCCGGCAATACGATGTCCTGTCTGGCGACTGTTTTCGAAGAAGCGGATGCGCTTGATCAACTGGAGGCTTTTACATCTTTCAATGGGCCAGATTGGTATGGGCTAGAACGTAATACCGAGACCATTACGCTTGAAAAGCGAAGTGACGCTTTGACCATCACGCCACCAGTGGTGGTAGGTGATGATGTTGTTGTGACTTTTGATCCCGGTAGGCCAATTCATTGGCATGTTTTTCCGAACACTAACTCTTAGAGGGCCGATTTACAAAACATGTTCACAACCTCATTTACCCAACGTGACGAAATGGCGGCCTTGACGGCCAAAATGCTTATCGAGATAGAAGCGGTTCATTTCCGTTCCGATGAGCCTTATATCTTTACATCAGGTCTCGCGAGTCCGGTGTATATCGATTGTCGCAAACTGATTTCCTATCCTCGCATCCGTTCGACCTTGATGGATTTTGCCGTATCCAATCTTGTGCGTGATGTTGGCTTTGAAGCATTCGATGCCGTGGCTGGTGGTGAAACTGCGGGTATTCCATTTGCCGCCTGGATTGCGGATCGTTTGCAGTTACCGATGCAGTATGTCCGTAAGAAGCCCAAGGGGTTTGGTCGGGATGCACGCATCGAAGGGGATATCAAAGAGGGGCAACGTGTGTTGTTAGTCGAGGACTTAACAACAGATGGTGGGTCGAAGCTGAGTTTTGCTGAAGCTATTCGGGAAGCGGGTGCAGAGGTTAGTCATACACTTGTCGTTTTTTACTACGACATATTCAAACAAACGCCTGCCAACCTGGATAAGGCTGGCTTACAACTTCACTACTTAGCGACTTGGTGGGATGTGCTGGCTGAATCCAGACGTGCGGGCCACTTCAGCGAGGAAACTCATAATGAGGTTGAGTCTTTTCTGAATGATCCGATCGCGTGGTCAGAAAAAAACGGTGGTAAGTACCAGCCAAAATCTGTCTAAGCCAATAGCACGCTGATAAATCTATCTGGCTAAATGAAAAACGGGCGACTTTAAAAAGTCGCCCGCCAATACTGATCACTACCTTTTATTATTTATCGCCAATCGTTGGCGAATTTTAGTTCAGTTTCGAACTGAATTACTTGTCTTGCATCTCAGCGTCAAAACGACCACCAGCCAACGTCAGCTTGTAGAGGATCGCGCCTAATACCGCGCCGGCGATTGGTGCTGCCCAGAATACCCAGAGTTGAGCGATTGCAGTTCCATCCATTGAGATCAATGCAGGACCAGTACTTCGCGCTGGGTTAACTGACGTGTTTGATACAGGAATTGAAATCAAGTGGATCAAAGTCAAGCCCAAGCCAATTGCGATAGGAGCAAAACCTGCTGCTGTTCCAGCGCGCTCATCGGTAGCACCCAGGATAATGAACAGGAAGGCTGCAGTCATGACGACTTCAGTAATGAGTACTGCAAAGAGGTTGTACCCACCTGGTGATGCTTCGCCAAAACCATTTGAGGCCAAAGTACCGATTTCTGAACCGTTACCTTTGACAATGATTGCGAGTACAACGGCTGCCGCGATAGCACCGAGTACTTGCGAGATAATGTATGGCACTAATTGACCGGATGGGAAACGCTTTGCGACGGCCAAACCAATGGATACAGCGGGATTGAAATGCCCACCAGATACGGGACCTACTGCATAGGCCATAGTGAGTACTGTTAAACCAAAGGCTAGTGATACACCTACCAGACCGATGTTAATGCCATCATCTGAGCCAAACGTGGCCGCAAGCATTGCACTACCACAACCACCAAGTACTAACCAGAACGTACCAATGAATTCTGCAATTAATTTGTTGTGTACTTTCATATTTCAATTCCCTTGTATTCTCCCAGCGAGTCCATAGACCCTCAGGGGAACAGTTTATTTTTCATGAAGGATTAAGTTAACACTAAACGTCTTTCTGTCTTACGCTGACTATCTTAATTACTTCAGATGACAATGTTGTAAAACAACGTTGTCAATCATGTAAAACAACGTTAACAGTGTTAATTAATGTGTCAGAGATAGTTAAGCAATTGCCGACAAATAGCTGGCGGCTGAACGTTAGGATAAGGCTCGTGCCATTGATGTAATCACCTCAAAGGCGATTTTAATATCATCATGTTGCATATCGAATTGACCACACATAAAGCGAATCACAAGCTGATCATCATGTATGGTTTGTGTGATGTAGATTCGCCCATCATCATTGATCGCATTCACCAATTGCAGGTTTAAAGCGTCCAGATCTCGCGAATTGGTATCAGGTTTAGGTGTGTAACGAAATGTGAACAGCGATAGTATCGGCTGTGTTGTTATCTCGAAATCGGGTTCTGCCGCTAGTTGCTCGCACAGTTCTTCACTCCAACTGACATGGTTACGTATCATTGAGCGTAAGCCGTTGAGGCCATAAGCGCGTAATAAAAACCAGACCTTTAGTGCACGAAAACGCCGGCCGAGCTGTACTGACCATTCACTAAAATTGATGATGCCGTCGCGTCCATAGGTTTTCAGATACTCGGGTTGAATCGCGAGGGTTTTGACCAATGTCGCTGGATCCTTGACGAAATGAGCAGAGCACTCCATCGATGCACCCAACCATTTGTGCGGATTCAAAACAATACTGTCGGCAAGTTCAGCACCATCCCAGAGATACCGATACTCTGGGCAGATCATGGCGGAGCCTGCCCAGGCAGCGTCAATATGCGTAAACAGCCCTTCCTTCTCTGCCAGTTCACACACGGCTCGCACATTGTCGGTGGCACCCATGCTCGTGCCGCCCACACAAATCACTATGCCGGCAGGTAGCAGGCCATTTTCCCGGTCGGTTTTTATGGCTTGCTCCAGTTCGTTAATATCGAGTGCGAAGTCTTCTGTTGTACTTATCTTGACAAGATTATCCTGACCCAACCCCGCTACCCACATGGCCTTGTCGATGGAACTATGCGTTCGCGTTGAAGCGTAGACCCTTACCGTGGGCAGATTTGAAAGTCCTTGTTGATTGCCTTTCCAGTTGAGTGCTTTTTCGCGCATCGTCAAAATGGCGCAGAGTGTTGCACTGGAAGCAGTGTCCTGAAGCACACCGTCAAAAGTATCTGGTAAACCTACCGATTGTCGAAGCCACTGAACCATACGGACCTCGATTTCGGTGGCTGCTGGTGATGTTTGCCACAACATGCACTGCGCAGCCATTGAGCCTGCCAACTGTTCTGCGATGATGGCTGCAGGTGCTGCGTTACTCGGAAAGTAGGCGAAAAAACGTGGATGTTGCCAATGCGTCATACCGGGCGGCACGATATGACTAAAATCATCCATGATGGCTTCCATGGACTCACCGGTTTCTGGAGGAGACTCAGGTATTTGCTTTGCGATTTCGCCGGGTGTGGTCTGCGCTCGAACCGGAAAGGTGTCAAGCTTGTCCATATAGGAAGTTGACCAGTCAGCAGCTGCGTGTGACCATCGACCGAATTCAGATTTTTTCATGGTAAGCCATAACCCCGGCAGGGTTAGTTAGATGTGTTGTCAGATAGATTAATAATGGTAGCGGAAAACATGCGAACACAAGACAGGCTTGATAACCTTTTGCCCGAAATCACAGAGTGGCGTCGGGATATTCATCAGCACCCTGAGCTCGGCTACGACGTTCATCGAACGGCGGCACTCGTTGCTGAAAAGTTAAAGGCGTTTGGCTGCGATGAAGTGGTTGAGGGCATCGGTCAAACCGGTGTTGTCGGCGTTATTCATGGCCGAAAGGTGTCGAGTAACAAGGTTGTCGGTTTACGAGCTGATATGGATGCTTTGCCGATTATCGAAGCATCGGGTGCTGAATGGTCTTCAAAGACAACTGGAAAAATGCATGCCTGTGGTCATGATGGGCATACCGCTATGTTGCTGGGCGCAGCGCAGGGACTCTGTGATTCACGAGAATTTGATGGCTCTGTGGTAGTGATTTTTCAACCCGCCGAAGAAGGTGGCGGTGGTGGCAAGGCGATGGTCATGGATGGCATGATGGATCGTTTTAAAATCAATGAAGTCTATGGCATGCATAATATGCCTGGTTTGCCTGTTGGTGAATTTGCCTTGAGGCCTGGGCCACTGATGGCCGCCGCCGATGAATTTGAAATCACCGTTGAAGGCCAGGGTGGCCATGCCGCTATGCCGCATGTGTGCAAAGACACCTTGCTGGCTGCCTCGCATATTGTGATTGCAATACAAAGTATCGTTGCACGAAATGTACGACCGATACATCCAGCTGTAGTGTCAGTCACGACAATGCAGGGTGATACCGAAGCGTTTAACGTTACCCCGCAAATCGTGACCATGCGCGGTACTGTCAGAGCCTTTGATGAAGAGGTTCGTCAACAACTACAGGATCGAGTGATCGAAGTCGCCGAAGCAACAGCAAAGGTTTACGGCGCGCAGGCGTCAGTTCACTATTCAGTTGGTTATCCGCCAACAGTTAATGATGAAGAGAAGACAGATTTTGCCGCAAGCGTCGCCCGCTCTGTGGTGGGTGATAATAAAGTTGATGCTGAGAGGCCACCGATGATGGGTGCTGAGGATTTCTCTTTCATGCTCAATGAACGACCAGGTGCCTTCATTTTTATTGGCAACGGTGATTCGGCTAATCTTCATCATCCTCAGTATGATTTTGATGATCAGGCAATCAGCTACGGGTGTCGCTATTGGATGGAGCTCGTTGATCAGGCGATGCCATTAAACACCTGATTGTCAGCTATTTGCTGTAATGGAACTCACTGTCCTCATGCTGGCCTTTGCGGCTGGCCTTGTCGTTCGCCGTTTAGGCTATCCGCCATTACTTGGTTATCTTGTTGCTGGGTTTTCAGCCCATATGGCAGGTATCGGTGATGGCGAAGCGCTAGCACCGATTGCCGAAGCTGGCATCATCCTTTTACTGTTTACGATTGGGCTGAAGCTCCAACCTGCGAATCTTACGCCCCGGTATGTCTGGGGTTCTGCCATTCTGCACATGATTATCGCCTTCCCATTAACGGCGGCAGTGATCTATCTCGTCGGCACTCTTTATGAGCCCTTACGTTTTGAGAATGCCATTGAGCCCTGGATGCTGGCATTTGCGTTGTCCTTCTCCAGTACCGTACTGGCTATAAAGTTGTTTGATGAACGCGGTGAGTCCAATTCGTTTTATGCCTCAATAGCAATCGGTATTCTCGTTGTACAAGATGTGTTGGCTGTTATTTTTCTGGTGTTCACTTCGGGCTACTATCCGTCTTGGTATGCCCTGACCTTACTGGCTCTGCCGTTGGCCATTCCTTTACTCAGGCGTTTCCTGCCATTGCTTGGGCACGGTGAACTGCTGCTACTCGGTGGCGTTCTACTGGCATTGGGTGCGGCGCAGTTGTTTGAAAGCTTCTCATTGAAAGGTGGCTTGGGCGCTCTCGTGTTCGGTATGCTTATCGCACAGTCCCACGCCGAAAAAGCGAAGGAGTTATACACGCAGTTATCGGGTTTGAAAAATCTGTTGTTGATAGGGTTCTTTGTACAAATCGGATATTACGGCTTTCCTGAGCTTGAACTTCTGGCGGTAGCCGTTGTGCTCGGACTTCTCATCGCGCTGCGACCACTGATTTACTTTGCTTTGTTCACAGCCTTTGGCTTAAGGGCTCGAACCAGTTGGCTGACGAGCTTAAGTCTTTTTAATTACAGTGAGTTCGGGCTTATCGTCGCAGCGATTGCTGCCGAATCTGGCTTTCTAGGTCCTGAGTGGATTACAACACTAGCTCTGGCCATGGCATTGTCTTTCTTTGTCGCAACGCCAATCAACAAGAAGGCGCATGAGCTGTATCGACGATACAGTTCAATTTTAAGTCGTTATGAAAAGCCGAATCGCTTGCCAGAAGAAGTCATTGAATCACTTGATGGTGCCCGCATCGCCGTGTTGGGTATGGGGCGTATCGGGCGGGGTGCTTATCAAGCTATGGTTGAAGCAGGGCACACGGATATCGTCGGTGTCGAGGAAAACTACAGTCGCACTAATGAACTGAACCGCCAGGGTATGCACTGCATTCACGGTGATGCGTCAGATCGGGACTTCTGGGACAGAACTAATCTGACGGACTGCGAACTGGTTTTAGTGAGCCTTAGTAATCATCACGAAAACCTGCAAGTCGCTACCTTGGCAAAAGAACTCGGTTTTGCGGGTAAGTTGTCAATCGCAACGCGCTACCCCGATGAGAAAGAGCTTTACTCTGGGCTCGACGTCGATACCTACTACTTGTACAGGGACGTTGGTCGTGACTTTGCTGAACATTCCCTGAGTACGACTAAAGCGACGTAAGCTACCTTAGCCGCGACCGACAAACGGCATCTTGGTCGCCATGATTGTTATGAATTGGACATTTGCGCTCAGTGGCAGACCAGCCATGTTGACTACAGCATCGGCAACGTGTTTTGTATCCATTGTTGGTTCTGGCTTGATAGACCCATCAGCCTGAGGGACACCTTTATTCATTTGCTCGGTCATGTCTGATGCGGTGTTACCAATATCGATCTGGCCACAAGCGATATCAAACGGGCGGCCATCCAGCGATAAGGTTCGCGTCAGACCTGTTATTGCATGTTTGGAGACTGTATAGGGAACTGATCCTGGTCTTGGTAAGTGGGCCGAAATTGAGCCGTTATTAATGATACGGCCACCTTGAGGAGATTGTTTTCGCATCAATGCAAAGGCACCACGAGCAATCAGAAACGCGCCGTGGAGATTGACGTCTATCACTTGTCGCCATTGATCGACAGTTAATTCATCGATTGGCATTGGCGGCACATTGGTGCCGGCATTGTTGAATACCACATCAATTCTGCCGTGCTTGGCTTCGATCGTTTTGAACAGTTCGTCCACTTGGCTTTCGTCTGAGACATCTGTGGCGATGGCTTCCATTGCATCTGGTGTAGATGATTGCTTGATGGTGTCGTCAAGCGTTGCTATCCGGCGTCCGGTTAAAACAACATGATGTCCGGCTGCTGCCAGCGCAAGTGCGGTGGCGGCTCCGATGCCGGATCCGGCGCCAGTAACGAGTGCGATCGATGTCATGTTTTATCTGAGCTCCTGAGTTCTTCCAGACGTTCTTGTAGATAGCTTGCTGCGCTGTAGCGTTCGGACAGTTTGACGTTGGGACGTGGGTGCAGAAACAAGGGCAGACTGATTCGTGCTCGCGTTGCGTCGTGACCTTCCGGATTGATAACACGATGGCTGGTTGATGGAAAGTAACCGGCTGATGCTTCCTGAAGCATGTCGCCAATATTGATAATCAGATTGCCAAAGTCACACGGTACATCGAGCCACTCACCTTCTTTCGTTTTGACCTGTAGGCCCGGCTCGTTTGCTGCTGGCAACAATGTAATGAGGTTGATATCTTCGTGAGCGCCCGCGCGGATAGCGCCGGGATCAACATCATCGTCAAGTGGTGGGTAATGCAGTACCCGGAGTAAGGATTGATCGCTGCCTTGGATCATATTAGACAGTGGCTCGCTGAAGCCTTCCGTAATGTCAGGCGGTGTGTGCTGTTCGATCCAGCCAAGCAGGGTTGCAGCGAAATCTACTGTTTGCTTGTAGTAGTCATCCAGATCGGTTTTCAGTGTCTCTGGACACCTTCCCCACGGATAAAAATGAAAGTATTCCTTTATATCTCGGATCGTATGGCCTTTTGCTGTTTCCGCGCGCTCGCGCGGGAAAAAGCCATCGTATTTTTCTGCGTCAAATAGATAGTTGTTCTTATCTGTGCTGTTGAAAAATCCTGTCCACTGTTTGTAGATGCCATTGACGACAGATTCTGGTATCGGATGGTTTTTCAGTACACCGAAACCCGTTGTTCGCAACGATGTTACAAATCGCTCAGAGGCATCTTTTGCTGTGTAGTCGACTGCTTCAAGTGCCGCCATTGTAATTTCCTGAAAATCGCCTCCGTTCCGCTCTAGAGGCATCTTTCCCATATTATCAGTTTGTGGGCGTTCCGGTTCTTGCTCGGGTTCGCTACAATGCGCCATCTCAAATGGTTACAGGCAATGAGCCCAGCGCCCGAAACGCTCACCATTCTTTTCGCCGATATTGGTGAAAGCACAGCGCTGTACGAAGAGTTTGGCGACCTTGAGGCGCATCGACAGGTTGCACAAAGTCTTGCGTTCATGAAGTCTGCTGTTAAAGACCATGGCGGCACTCTGTTGCGAACTGTAGGGGATTCATCCCTGGCAAGCTTTCACTCCTGCGATGATGCCTATCTTGCGGCGCGAGAAATTCAGCACAGTCATGTTAGCTTGCCGCTATCAGTACGAGTAGGTTTTCACCGCGGCCCTGTCATACCCGACGGTGGTGATGTCTACGGCAATGCTGTCAATCTGGCGGCACGCGTTGCTTCATTTGCGCGTCCGGAAGAAATAACAGCCACCTCCGATTGCGTAGAATTGTTATCGCTTGCAAACAGATCACTTGCCACGTGGATAGATGACGTGACCATGAAAGGTGTCAGCGAGCCTGTTGGGGTTTATCGTTTGCAATGGCGCGAACGTGATACCGCATTAACTGTTATTGCGAGCAAAACAGAGCGTGATCTTATGGCGCAAAAACAGTATGCGATGACTGTTGTAAGCGGCGCTTTATCAATGGTTATCAATGCGGCAAAACCTGTGTTGACTCTTGGTCGAGCCGAGAACAGTGACGTGCCGCTAAACCACGATGAGGCAAGTCGACTGCATGCAAGAATCGAATTCGCCAACGGACAGTTTTTATTGACTGACAGTAGTACCAATGGCACCTATGTGACTCGCAATCTGGATGCGCCCCTCTTTGTGAGGCGCGATACGGTGGTTCTGGAAGGCGAGGGGGTGCTGGGCTTTGGCGCTTTGGTTAATCGCGATACCGCACACAGTGTGCAGTATGAGATTCATTATTCCTGAGCTATTGCCAGAACTACTTGATATCAACCCCAAGCGATTGCATTGCATTGGTTGCAGCCGCTTCAGAACCATCAAGATCAATTGCGCGGCATAAACTGGACAGCACAACCGTCTTGAATCCTTCGCGTCGCGCATCTTCGGCTGAAAACCTGACACAGAAGTCGTAGGCAAGGCCAACACACACCACGCGATCGATCTGTCTGTCTCGGAGATAACCAGCAAGACCTGTTGCGGTTGTGTGATCATTTTCGAAAAAAGCGGAATAGGAATCTATACCACTGCGAAAACCTTTACGGACATTCAATTGTGCTTTCGTTACATCGAGAGCTGGATGAAACTCTGCGCCTTTGCTGCCAATAACGCAGTGGTCTGGCCACAGTGTTTGATCGCCGTAAGGCATCTTGATGATGTCAAATGGTGACTTGCCCTGATGGCTGCTGGCAAAACTTGAATGCCCTGTTGGATGCCAATCCTGTGTAGTAACAACACAGGAATATTGCGTTGCCAACTCATTGATACCATCGACAATGGCGTCACCATCGCTGACCTCAAGCGCGCCAGATGCACAAAAATCGTTTTGCACATCAATGATCAGCAGGCAGTCATTCGCCTCTGGTGAGTAAGTACTCATGGCAACTCCGGCCCCGATGCCTTAAGGCTGGGAAGCAAACAAGACGACTACGCGTTGGTTGGCGTCTTCGACATTGTCTTCCAGAACCGCTGCGGCTGCGTCTTCACCAAGGCCACTCAAGGTGTTGATCTTGGTGTAGTCGAAGCCATTTTGAATCAGGTAGCTACGCACATTGGTAGCACGACGTAGCGCTAATTGCTGGTTATAGTTAGCCGCACCGCGACGATCGGTAAAGCCATAGATAGCCACACCAGTTGTGCGATTCTTTTCTTGTGTGATAAACGAGTTCAGCACCTTGGCAGCAGCTTCGGTGACTTGAGTGCTGTTTCTGTCGAAATAGATTTTATACTCGACACTGCGACCTTGCTGCTGGGCGCGTAGATCATCCTGGGTGACGAATTCTTTTGCCTTCAATTCGTCTACTTCTTCGCGAACCTCACTGATCGTTGAATTGATGCTGGTGACGAGTTCCGTTGATGTGCCCTCGGGGATTGATTCAATACGACGTTTTAGTGCAACGATCTGCGCTTCGAGTGCGCTTTGAGTCTGTAGCGCTGAATCTGCTTCCGAAGAAGACGCAGGTAGATCCTGGACGCGCTGCTCGAGTGCCTGGATTCGGTTGGTTGTCGCATCAAGTAAAGACGTCAGTTCATCGACATCTTGATTACCTGCTTCACTGTCAACTTGAGATTGAAGCGAGGATAGCTGTTGGCGAATATCGGCTTGCACGGTATCGATAGACAATGATTCGCCAGCTGTTTTGAGTTCTTCAACCGAGGTGTCAAGCGCTGCGATTTTGGTTGCCGTTTCTGTCTTTTCTGATTCCAGTACTTTAAGTTTTTCGCGTGTTGCTTCCAGCTCTTTACCGAGATTGGCAAGTCGTAGTGAATCGGTGTTAACAGTCGTCAACTTTGATTCCATAGACTGAAAACGCTGATCGATACTGGCTTTGACAGCCGACAGTGCATCTGCATCAACGGCGTCGTCATTTTCCGTGTTAACACCACTTGCCAGTGTGTTGATGCGTGAATTCAACGTGTCGGCCGATTCCGTGACCCTTGCGATTTCAGTTTGTATTTGCGCTGAAACTTGATCGTTGGATTCGGTAAGTTCAGTGATTGTTCCGTCAACCTCGTCCAAACGTTTTGACAGTTCGGTGATCGATGCATCGAGTGTTTGCTCGTCGAGTCGGCGTACGATCAGGTTGACTCGGTTATCCAGCGCATCAAGCTTGACGCTGATGGCGTCATTTTCCTTGGCCATTCGAGTCAGCTCGGGTTTTAGACCTTCTGCTGCGGTGATCTTGTCAGCGTTTGCTCTGATACGGGCATCGACTGTTGCTTGCAGATTGCTGCTGGCTGCTTGTGACTCTTGCTGAGTCGCCTCATTTGCTGTTAATAGATTTTGTGTTTCGGCAAGCTGCGTATCAGCCTCGTTCAACCGAGCAAGTGCATCGTTCAGTTTGGTCTCACTCTCGGCAAGGCGACTTTCAGCGCTTGTCAGTCGGCTTTCCAAGGCTGCGCCATTTTCGCTGTCAGCAGTGGAGGTGAGGGTCGCTGCTTCCTGGTTTGCCCCGAGGCGCTGCTCCAGATCGTCGATCCGGCTGGTCATAGCCGCATCACGTTCTTGTCCGGTGGGTCCGCCGTCCCTGACAGCCTCAAAACCCGATTTCAGACGGGTTGCAGTGGCTGTGGCTTGCGTCTTGAGGTCAACAACTGTGGCCTCAGGGTGCTGAGTTTTCCAGTACACAGCGCCAAGGCCTAGGCCCCCTAGAAGAATTAGAAGCAGTGCTTTCATGGCTGACTAAGGTCATCCTCTTGAAGGAATTAACATATGCGAAGTGTATCGCAGCAAAGCGCAAGAGTGATCAGAGACTTGTGCTTAGTTATGCATAGTTGCGCTGGAATGCTTTGATCCGGGTAGAGCGCTGGTATACTGCACCATTAGTTATCAGTAACCTCGGCGTGATTTCATGAAGTCCATCCTTCCAGCCACGCATCTGCTCAAGCGCTTCGCTTTGTATGCGTTTACTTTGCTGTTGCTCATGACGATTATAAGAGCAGGCTTTAGTCTCTGGCAATTCGATAAGGTACAGGAAGCAAATGTCCTGTTACCACTATTTTTACAGGGCTTGCGCTTTGATTTAGCTGTTGTAGGTGCGCTCTGTCTTGTACCGTTGGTTATTGGTTACCTGTTTGGAATGATCGGTCCCTTGCGCCCCATCGCCAAATTTTTTGTTGTTCTGTTGATGTTGGCTGGCTTGCTGTTCGTCATGCTTGCCGAATTTATTACTCCTTGGTTTCTCCATGCATTCGGCATGCGACCTGACATCGACATGATAAAAAGTGCAGAAAGTCCGTTGGCAGCGCCCATTGCGGCCGTCACTGAATTGTCACTTAATAGCCTGATCCCGCTGGCAATAGCGGCCGTTCTGATGCTACTCGTGACCTTGGCTTTCTTGTCGCGACTCGAGTTGAGTCGCCTGTTTCATTTCCGACTGTCGGTGCCGCAGGCCATGTTGATGTGCATTGTGGGTGCGCTGGTCTGTGTTGTCGCGATCTGGTCGACACCGGATCTTAGAAAACCAATGTTATCCAATGGCGATGCGTTGATCAGTGCCGACAATACGGTGAACGATCTTGCCATGAACAGCGCCTGGAAAATCCTGTTTTCAGCCGCTCAGCCAATTCTGGACAAGACTCTGCCAACGACCAACGCCAGCGGCTCCTGATAGAAGGTTACTGACAGTTGTCGCGTTTGGTCCACGCACGAACGTAGTCAATGGCGTAGCGAGCTGGAAACCGAGTGTTCCTGTCAGGCTCACCTGGCCAAGTACCACCAACTGCCAGATTCAGCAGAAAATGCACTGGACGAGTGAAATCTGCAGGGGTTGGATGGCTGGCTTTCCATTGCTTGTCCAGATACCAATCCACACGCTCAGGCGTCCAAACAACGCTATAGAGATGGAAGTCATCGCTTAGTACATCCCGACCGGTGTGATCATAAGGATGCGAGGTGAGCTTGCCAGTCTGGTTAGTGTGTAAAGTTGTGTGGTAAGTGCGAGTCTCATGACCAAGATGCTCCATGACGTCAATCTCGGGTAAGACCGCTACACCTTCAGGCCATTGATCAAAACTGGGTAGTAACCAGAATGCAGACCATAAGCCACGACCTTTTGGCACCTTCGCAAGCACTTCAAAGCGACCGTATTGCTGGTTGAAGTCGTTTTCTGTGGTGAGTACGCCGGAGACATAAGGGCGATAGCCAACTTTTTCCAACAGCTTGTCAGGGGTATGGTCAGCGATGATCTGCAGAACACCTTCGTTTATTTCAAACGGGTTGTGTCCGTGGGTTTCAGGATCAAGGTAGTACTGCATTTCATTGTTGATGACGATGTCGCTGCCCCAGATATAACTGGTTTTCCAGCGACCTTCGCCACTTGCCTGGTCCCACAATGACAAGCTATCGAAGTCATCGTTAAAGCTCTGTTCCCAGCAAGCATCGTCAAGCGCGCTTCTATCGGCAACAGCCGAAGGCGAAGAGAGCATCAAACACGCAAGTAGTGAGAAGGTAGTTAGCGCAGTTGGCTCACGAGTCATCATGTTCTTGCTTCAGGCAGAGTCTGGTGGATTCTCGGAAAACCAATTCCAAGCATGTTGAATACTCATGGTGACATCTGGAAATGCTGGAGACCATTGCAGGTCGGTCATGGCGCGTGATGCGTCCGCCACCAACTCAGGCGGATCACCTGCGCGCCGTTCGACACTCTGGTATGTAATGTTCACACCGGTGACCTTGCGACAGGCTTCAATCACTTCAAGTACTGTGAAGCCCTGATTGACTCCAAGGTTATATTGTTCAGCGCCTTCATCTGGCTTGTTTATCATTCGAGTCAATGCTTGTATATGTGCTTCGCACAGATCATTGACATGGATGTAATCGCGTATGCAAGTGCCATCACGTGTTGGAAAGTCACTACCAAATACCTTGAGAGCAGTGTCAGCGGGATCACCACCTGCCTGTATACGTTGTGCCTCGAACAAGATCAAAGGTAACAGGTGAGTCTCGGGGTCATGACGCTCGCCCAGACTGCCATCTTCGGCGCAGCCGGCTGCATTGAAATACCGCAAGGCGATACTCCGAAAATTAAACGCGACCGCATAATCTTTCAATATCTGCTCGACCATCAACTTTGATTGGCCGTAAGGGTTGATGGGGTTTTGCGGAGTGTCTTCTGTGATCGGTAATGAATCAGGGATTCCGTAAGTAGCGCAGGTCGATGAGAACACCAACTTGTTAACCCCATGCTCTCGCATGCAATCGATCAGTGCTTGAGTGCCGCTGACATTGTTGTGGTAGTACATACCTGGCTCGTCAACAGATTCGCCCACGTAGGCGAGGGCGGCAAAGTGCATGACAGCATCGGGTTTATGTTTGGTGAAAACCGCATCAAGTGTTTTCTTGTCGTGCAGATCACCGACTTCCAAAGGTGCACCAATAACGGCATCGCGATTTCCACGGCTCAGATTGTCATAGACAACGACCTCAAAGCCACGCTGCAGTGCTATGCGAACCATATGGGAGCCAATATAGCCGGCGCCACCTGTTATCAATACTTTGACGGTCATGACTCTCCACCTGGTCTTCGCTTGGGATGTTCTTTGGTAATGACTTCATTTTCAATGATGACGCTTTTCCTTTGTTGTTTAAGGCGATCCTTCAGCGCGCGCCGTTGCTCCATTTTGCTACGACCAACATTGACTTTCTCAACGGTTCTTGACGACAAGGGTTTAGGCATAGGATTGAAGCCTGTGCTGCCACTAATGACTGTTACCTGCTGCAACATGCTGATTGGTAGAGCTATAAAGAAAATCCAGAATAGTTCACGGTTGGCAAGAAGGCGAGCTTCCGAGTAGTTACTGACTAATAATGCGACGGTAAAGCCCAATACAAACAGTACACCTTGTTGTTGTCTCTGGTATTGGCAGTAAATAATTTCGATCAGCTGCTGAAGGATCATGAACAGCGTTAACGCAGTCAACGGCAGCCCTATTTCGGAGGCCACTTGCAGAAGACCGTTGTGCGCATGATAGACAATCCATGTGAAGTCAGTCAGTTGCTTTTGAATCCAGACGCTTTGTTCGACCGGATACCAAATAACGCCGTAGCCGTAGCCAGTTAATGGTTTATCCAGAATTAATTTCCAGGTCTGTGCCCAGACTTCGCCGCGGCCAGTCAAGTCGCCGGAGCGGCCAATTAATTCTGCTGTGTCGATATAGTAAAAGGCGATGCCTGCCATAGCGCTGACCAACACACCGAGCACAATCATTGCGATCAGGCCAAGGCGAAAGCTGAACGCAATATGCAGGTAGACGATAACCATCACTGCGATTATTAATGAGAGTACTGACGTTGCTGATACGCTGAACACCAGACAAACCAAAGAAATCAGGGTCAGCAGCACGTAAAAGAAGCGATTGAGCAGCGGCTCTGACCATGTTGATAAGGTTGCGAACAACAAAGCACTGATGGCAGCCCAGAAGCCCAGCGTGTTTTTCGACGTCAAAACACCTCGCCAGACGTTTTGTCCCTCGTAGTTTTCGATCCCTAATGCTGGGAAGGCTAATGCGACAAATGCGCTTGATACCATCAGCACACCGAGCACGACGCTGGAAATCTTGAGCAATCGAACCAATGGCAAACAAAAGCCGATAAACAACGCAATGATCGAACTACCAATTAGATGAGTACTTCGTTCGAGTGTAAGTTCAGCATCGAGTGACCAGGTTGCCGAGAAGGCAACACCAGCGAGTAGTAAGGTTAGGGTAAGTCGATAGCGCACCATCCATGAGAGCCAATTGAGGCCAAAAGCCATGAAGAGCCCGAGTAGTGCGAGCACATAGCTCAAGAGCCATATGCCTGTGACAATAGTGGCAAGCGTGCCAGCGCCTGACTCGAGAAAATAGGCGATTGTTAACGGTAGACTTGAACCCTGAAACAAGGCCAATACCAAAACAAAACTCGCCAGGAGCGGTGCGCGGTATGGAGCTTGGTACGTCGTCAGCACT
Organism: uncultured Granulosicoccaceae bacterium; assembly: GCA_964594905.1. Taxonomy (GTDB): domain Bacteria; phylum Pseudomonadota; class Gammaproteobacteria; order Granulosicoccales; family Granulosicoccaceae; genus Granulosicoccus. The sequence continues at coordinate 10,084 of CAZQOI010000037.1, read as the reverse complement.
AGCGTTCCAAACTGCTCAATGGCACCCCACGCCAACGTACGTACTGATCAACTATTCGTCGATATAAGCGGGGGGTGTGGTTTTGCATGAGTTGGCGGGCCATGCTTTTTGCACTCATGGCTCCGGCTCGATAGGCCTTCCAGATCAGCGACATACTGGTTAATGGAGCTTTGCGAGCAAGTCCAACACTTTCAAATCGTGCGCGATAGCCAGCCCAGGCTGTCTCTGACATGAATTCTTTTTGGGTCTCCATCCAACGAAAGAAGTTGGTGTGCTTCTCATCATTGCCAGCAAAGATCGGTAACTGGGACAGGGCATCGCTACTGAATACGTCAGCGTATAGAGTTTGTGGTACTGGCTGCATATGAAACGCAATACCAGTACGCCACAAATCTATGGCAAATTGATCGTTGTCACCAAACGTTACTGATTCGTCCCAGCGCACCTTTTCTCGACAGTTGCTTGGCATGATGATGGTGCTGGTTTGAATGAAACCTCCATCGATGTATAGATAGTCATAAATGGCTTCGTCGGCACCGAGCGCGCGATCGGGTTTTACCCAGTAACGTCCAACACCGCGATCGACGATCAACTGACCGTACAGAACGACTTCGCCCATTGATCTCAATGATTGATCGGCAGACTCGAGATAGTCGGGGTACCAGACATCATCTGAATCGAGAAAAGCGATGTACTCACCGCGTACCGCGTCCATACCGGTGTTGCGAGCGGCGGCTGGACCTGCATTGTCTTGCGACAAAACAACCAGACGCGAGTCCTGAATAGAATTCAGTACTTCAAGTGTATTGTCGGATGATCCGTCATCAACAACAATAACTTCAAAATCTTCAAAGTTTTGCGCAAAGCATCCTGCTAACGTATGACGGATAGACGTCGCACGGTTATATGTTGGAATGACAATGGAGAATCGTGGTGTCATCAGTAGGTCTCACCGCGAATTGTTTTGAGTCCAAAGTGGGCTGTTAACTTGCCGCGAAATTTCCAGCGTAACAAACGAGCTGACTCTCGATAACGTGGCAAGAACAACGACACTAAGCTAAGACCAGCGGTGGCAACACCCAGGGCTGTTGTTTTCGCTGCTCGTATCAATGAGTCTTTGAGCCCTGGTTGCAGCATTTGCATGACACGCACTCGAGAGTTATGGATATTAATGACGCGTTGCTGTAACCAGTTGTCTCCCAAACGCGTTGGCGGGACCTCTTCGTAAACGATGGCATTGGCTGCCCAACGCATGCTTGCGCCTTTGTGCTTCAGTTGGGTAAAGAAAGCGAGATCTTCACCACCGGAATCGTTGAATTCGGGGCGGAAAAATTCAGGTGCCATCGTGTCAAGGGTTTCACGTCGAATCAAAAAATTTCCAGCGGCCTCAAGCACGCAGGATGAACCATCGTCAAGACCTAGATCCGCGCCATAATAGTGGTTGTTCTTTAATTCGGCTTTTACATCATCTGGAAAAACTGAACAGGTTGGTCCGCCAACCAGATCGGCTTTGTGCTCACTCTGAATTCGAAGTAATTCAGTTAGCCACTGTTTGCTTGGCCACTCGTCATCATCGAGAAAGGCTATCAGTTGCACATCAAGTTCAAGTGCTTTAGTGCAAGCAGAATTGCGTGCGCTTGATATGCCGGGCGCAACAGCTCTGACCGCATGTACCGGGTAAGGGTAGTCATCGGACAGATTGCGACACACTGCCATGCCTTCCTCATCAGCGTCATTATCGGACACCACGATGTCAAAGTTCACATCGCCGTTAAGCTGCGTTAGCTCATTGAGTAGACGTGTCAGCCCGTCGGGACGTCTATAGGTACAGATGCACAAGGCGATGTTCACGCCGAATTACTCAGCCGTTTATACAATATGCGCGTAAGAAAGAGCGCCATGAAAATCTCTGCCACCAGAATGCCGAATAGGGTTGTTTCTGGATTGAAAAGATACAAGGTCGTAGCGACCAGTACACCACTGATGATTGCGCCATAAATACTGGCCATTGCCAGAATACGAAAGTCACGCAACGCTTGAAGACAGGCTGCAGGAGCGTTGTAGAGTGCTGCAAAAAACGTCACGATAAACCAGACCGCGACGATCATGACCATGGGTTCATCAGCGTACTGACGCGCATACAGAAATTCGTATATCCAGGGCCAGGCGATAAACAGTGCAACTCCAAGTGCTACGACTGCTGCCGCCATAAAAAGCGTGGTTCGTTTGATCTGATCGCGAACCGCGGTGTGCTGGTTGTCGGCAAGCGCTACGGCCAGCTCCGGTTTGACCATGTTCTGCCAGGTCATCAAGGCGACGCGAACTGGGCCGAACAGCACGAAACCTGCCGCCAGAGGGGCATAGGCCGTCGGTCCATTGCTTGAGGTAATGATCACACTGTGTGCCTGCGCCAGAAACAAGGTTGTCAGGGAGCCCGCGAGTGCCCAACGAGATTGTTCCCACACTTCCCGATAGCGGCCGATTCCCGAGAGATTGAACCAAGCGTGGTGACGACCGTGAACGCGTACGCGTTCGACGAGCATGGCAATGAGATTGGCGCCCGCCAAAGCCAGCAAAACGTAGGCAATTGGCAGTTTGTCGAACTGCCAGACCAGAATAGCGACGATAACAATTCCTGACACGACGTAGGTCGTATCGCCAGAGGCGGTCACCAGAGGGCGCATGCGGGCGTAGCCTACGCTGCGGCTGTAGTGTCTGGCTGAATAGACGGCCACAAACACGGTAACCCCGAGACTGATGCCAGCATCCATGCCTTGCCAGTAAGCGGCTGCCAATCCAGCAAGAATCAGCAGGCAAAACAAACCAAAGTTCAAGGTACTGAACATGGCTTCTTGTTGGCTTCGTTCTTTGTGATCCTTGATGACTGGTGTGTACACCGTGAGCGGCGTTGAAATCAGCGCGTTGTTCACCGCAGATGCAAACATTGCCAGCACGAATGCAAAAGCGAATACACCGTAGTCATACGGTGTGACCATTCTTAGTAACAGTATGTTGAGTGCGAAGTGAAAACCACTGACCAAGGCCTGCGCACCGACTGATAAGGCAAGTCGCGAAAACGCGAGTTTGTAGAGACGGCTGATCAACGATGGCGTTGAGTCAGCTTGGTCGGGAATCGCCATCAGGTGTCTGCCCGACCCCGACCCAGGCGTGCACTCAGCCAGTTCTTGAAAAGGATAGCGCCAAGCAATAGTGGCTCTATAAAATAACGGAACGCGAAACGCCGTGGATTTTCGATAACCCGAAAGCTCCACTCAAGACCCACTCGGCCCATCCAACGTGGTGGAGTCTTTACAGCACCAGCAACGTATTCCATACAAGCGCCACAGGTAAATACTGCTTCGGCATTGATCAGGGATCGATGTGCATTGACCCACGCTTCTTGCTTGGGCGCTCCGAAGCCGACCAATAAGATATTGCTGCCCTTCTCATTCATATCTTTAATAACATCAAGGCTGTCTGCTGAATTCGGGCTTTGATCGAAATACCCGTCGTGTCCGTCAATCTTGATACCAGGGACTTTTTCGCGAATGACCTCCAAGGCTTTTTCTTGAACATCGCGCTGCTGACCAACATGGTAAACCTGGTAGCCATTGTCTCGCGCCAGTTCCATCATCGGAATGATGAAGTCCACATACGTGAGTCGTTGATCTCGACCTACTGGAATTCCTGCTGAGCGCATGAGCCAGATCACAGGCATACCGTCTACCAGGACCGTTTTTCCGGCGTAGTCTTCGCGTAATTCTGACGAGGTGAAATAGCTGTAGAGAGAATGTAGATTGTGGTAGAGCACAGTGCAGGGTTGCGACTGCGAAATGCTGTCTTGAATCAGGCCCAGATAGTCATCAAGGCTTCCCGGGTGAGCAAAGAAGCCCAACAAGTCGCGTTTGATTAACCGACTATTCTTATTTTTTGTCATCGGTGTACATCCTTAACAGGTTGTTCGTCTACACAATATCCGCGCCTAGAGCACAACTAAAACACGAATACGCGTTAGCTGCGTAGTCGTGGAAATCTGTGCGAGGATCCCTTGCGTTGGCCGCGGTCGCAAGTATTACCGCGACGGCCGCACGCTTAAGGGTAGTAGTGCGAGAGCATAACTCAGGGACATTGAGTGAAATTCGCCGTCCCCGGAAAGGTTTAGCCTAGTAGGCGTTCTCGTGAGTCCAGCCTTTGAAGACTGTCATGACGAGAATCTTGATATCCATCCACAGGCTCCAGTGCTTGATGTAATGGCGATCGTGCTCGATGCGCGCCACCATGTCACTGACTTTGCGGGTCTCTCCGCGGTAGCCGTTGATTTGAGCCCAGCCCGTGATACCTGGCTTGACCGAGTAACGTGAGCTGAGTGCCGGGATAACGTATTTGAAGTCATCATCGAGCTTCAGAGGGTGTGGCCGAGGGCCAACCAATGACATTGAGCCCTGGATAACGTTAAACAGCTGTGGCAGCTCATCAAGACTGGTCTTGCGCAGAAAAGCGCCAACGCGAGTAATCCGGGGATCGTCCCGCTCAGCCTGACGGAATTCCTGCTGCATGCCCGATTGGTACATGGTTCGGAATTTGTAGACTTTGATGATCTCTTTGCCTCGGCCACTGCGTGCCTGACAAAATAGTGCTGGCCCAGTGCTGTCGAGCTTGACGGCGATAGAAATAATGGCCATCAAAGGAAACAGGATAACTAAGGCGATAGATCCGAAAATGAAGTCCTCGATACGCTTGAGTGCAGCACTAACACCGCTTATGGGGTGCAGCTGAGCGTTGTCGACAGAGACAAGCGAACGCCAGTGACTGGCATCCTGATCTTTTATATCCAGTGTTGAAGAGTTCGCACTTAGCGATGTATCTAACGCTGGTTTATTATTTTTATTTTTTGCGTTGGCGCTCTGCACCGTTCTCTCCTAGGTCCTTTTTGGGGTTTGACGGTTACGTCAATAGATCGACAGTATAGTCGTTTTACCCGTTAGATTCAGATGAATCTGTTGTGATAATAGTGATAGTTTTCAGCGTTGTCTGCGTTCGGACAAGTGCTTGGGATTATTACCGAAATCCTTTTTCTCGCCCGAGCGATTTTCCGCCTTGTGTAACTGGCGATAAGTATAAGTTGAATCGGGTTTGGGATTATTCGACCCCGTCACGAGACGGGGTCAAATCTGGCTTAATCCAGCTGTTCGCGGTAATAAGTGTAGTGACGTGGTGTCGGTGCTGATGATCCGTTGAGGATGCAGCCGCTGACCCTTACTCCAGAGAAGGTGAGGCGTCTAAGCGCTTCATTTAATTGCGGTTCTTTGACTTCGCCTTCTTTCACAATCATGATTGTGGAACCTGCATGTTTGCCGAGAGAGGCGGCTGTGGACACGCTCAAAACAGGTGGCGTGTCAACAATTGCAACATCAAATCTAGGTGCCACAACACTCATGAATTGACCGAATTGTTTCTCTGTTGGCATCTCTGTCTGGTCACCGCTGAAACCGCGCGGAATACAGTACAGATTCTCAACTGAGGTCTGGCGCACACTTTCTTTCAGCTCAGATTTACCACCAACTACCTCTGGCAGACCAGGACCCATCGGCACACCCAGTGTCTTGTGCATCTGGCCGCGCTGGTAATCAGCATCAATGAGCAGCACGCGTTTGCCTGATTGTGCGACCAGCACAGCGAGGTTCATGCTGAGAAAGGATTTACCCATACTTGGCAATGGGCTGGTGATCATCAGGACGTTATTGCTGGCACCGGCCATCACGTCATCAAGCATCGAGCGCAGGCCACGAATATTCTCGATTGAATAGTCTTCGGGTTTTGTCAGGGCCAGCACATTGCTGTCGGCCACGGATGCTTGTTCGCTACTACCGGGCAACAGGCGTCGTGGATCAACGGTAACGGGGCTTGCCAGACGCTTCTGTGCAGTACTTTTCGGAATGTTCATGAAAACCGGCAAACCAGACGCTCGCTCAAGCGATTCTTGATCGCTGATAACGGTTGTCAGCGCTGAGCGCAAGGTCAGATACAAGGTGTACAGAAACAAAGTGGCGAGCGTGCCGCCAACAATCGCCAGCAGCGAATTTGGCGCTATCGGTTTTCGTGGGGCAAGTGCGTCATCGATAACTTGAACGGCCGGAATGCTGCCACCGCGTACCAGTCGCAATTCCTGAAATTTTTCATTCATGTCGGTAAACAAGGTGCGTTTGGCGTCGACTTCCTCTTCGAGAATACGAAGTTCGCGCTCGGTATCAGGTGCACCGCTGATTTGCCCACGCAGGGTTCGGATAGACGCTCTGAGCGTGTCTATTTCCTTTTGCGTGCGCTTAGGTGTTGGATGCGAAATCGTGTACCGCTTCAGTTGATCAGCGATATCAATTTCAAGTTCCAGCAGGCGAGTTTCAAGCTTGTCGATCTGACCAAGTTTCGAGCGTCGCTGAACATCAGAATCGTAAGTGGCAGAGGTTTTTCTGAAGTTTGCCAATGCAACTTCAGAGGCTCTTAAATCGGTTTCAACTTCCGGGAGTCGCTCTTCATAGAACTGCCAGTCGTTATCGAGTTTGAGATTTTGTGTGCCGAGTTTGACGCTCTCGTACTCCGTCACAATGGCATTGGTTAAATCGGCTGTGTGGCCCGGATCATTGCCCTTGAGTTTGACGGTAATCATTCGTGATTTGCTGTCAGATGTTTCTGTGGACAATTCATCGCGAATTCGCGCAACGGCTGTTTGCAATGAAGAACGCTCTAGCGAGTACTCCAGACCTTCAGGTGCATCAAGCGCTGACAAATTGATAGTTAGAGGTTCAAGGTTAGGAATAGAAACATCAACTGTTTCACCAACCTGAGCTCGTTCGATAAGTACAGTGTCCTGGTTGTGCAGACTGTAAGCACCGTCACCTAGTGATATGAGCTTCAACGCTCTGTCTTCCCAACGACGAGGAACTTCCAGCGTTGACACTTCTATGGTGTTCTCGGACCAGGCGTATCGCTTGGCAAAATCAAACCCCGAAATCAGATCTGCCAACACGGGTACACGTTTAGTGACTTCACCCAGAACTGGAATACTGGCCGCATCTGCACTGATACGCATGTTGTAGGCATCGACAACAGGGCTGAGTACCCGACGTGAGCGCAGCAAGTTTGCCTCTTCCTTGATTGTTGGTGCGTTCCAGTCGATTTGTTGATTGCTTTCTTCGAACGGATCTTCGACATCATTGACTTGCAGCAGCGCTGATGACTCGTAAGTTTTGTCAGTGCTGATCAGGTAAAGCCATGCCAGACCAAGTCCAAGCAGGAAGGTCAGCACCAGGCCGAACTTGTGGCGCAGCAGCAGCCGTAAATATTCTTTCGCGTCGCTGGTAGCAGGCACAGTTGCGTATCCCTGCATCGGTGCACCTGGTTGCGAGTAATTCAGAGTTTTCATGAAACGATTTCCGTCTTCAGTGGCGGAGCATTCAAAACGCTTAAGTATAGTGGCGCCCGATTTTCCGCACCCTTAACCTTTTTCGTCTGTTATTCCTGCCGGCCTTTGTAATTGTTATTGTCAGCATTATCCCGACACATCGCTCTAAGGTGGTCAGGTGATCCTTGAATCGAGCGAGATTGTAACAACTGAGACCTCAGGATTTGTGATCTATATTTAATAATGTAGCGTGTAATGGCTCAATTAGTGTTTTCAAGACTTGGCTCAAGTAGTGATGATTTACGTTAACAGGCATAAATTGTCGATCTTTTCACCAAAATAGCGGCTAAATTGTGGCTTTTCGATCAGAAAACACCGCCTTAAGTCAGTCGACCCGTAAATCATTGCAGGGTGTGAACCAAAAAACATTTCGGCTAGGTAAACGTTGGTTACTTCTGTTTGCGTGGCCAATTCTGACTTACGTTATAAGCGCCATTATTCCGCCACCTGACGCAGTGGCGCGTGAAGGTGATCAAGTCAGTGCTGGTCAATTTCAATTTTTGGTCGACGATAGTCATATTGATGCTCAAGGAGAACGGGTTCTCGAGCAAGAAATATTCGACCATAAATTCGACATGATTCGAGACGCTTCATCAATGATCGTGCTCGATATGTTTCTGTTCAATGACTGGCAAGGCCCGGTGCCTGAGATGCATAGATTGCTGGCCAGCGAACTTGTCGAAACGCTTGTGCAGAAGCGAGCAAGTGATCCTGACATTGCGATTGTTGTTGTGACCGATCCCATCAACACGGTGTATGGCGGTATGCAGTCCAAACATCTTGATGATCTGAAAGCTGCCAATATCGATGTAGTGATGACTGACCTGACGAAAATGCAGGACAGTAACCCACTGTGGAGCAGCATCTGGCGTTGGGTGATTCGCCCGTTTGGTAACCAAGCAGCAGAAACTCTGGCTAACCCCTTTGGCGAGGGACGAGTATCGTTACGGAGTTATCTGGCCTTGCTTAATTTCAAAGCCAATCACCGCAAGTTGTTAATTGCAGACAATGCAGACGGTGAACTGATTGGGCTGGTGAGTTCAGCCAATCCGCACGATGGAAGTAGTGCTCATAGAAATATAGCGGTCAGTTTTACCGGGGCAGCAGTTAAGGACTTGCTCGAAAGCGAACGTATGTTACTTAAGATGTCCGACGCGGCATCAGCGCTCAAGCTGGTTGATCAGAAATTCGCGGCTCTTGATCAAACGCAATTTAATGACGTAACTCCTGTTAATGCCGTAAATCATGAACAAACAAGTATTCAGGTCATCAGCGAATCACGTATTCGCGACGCGGCCTTGGCAGCAATTAATAGTACAAGTGATGGCGACCGAATAGACATGGCAATGTTTTATCTTAGTCATCGAAAAATAGTGCTGGCGATGGCGGATGCGGCAAAACGCGGTGTGCGTGTTCGGGTGTTACTTGATGTAAATCAAGATGCCTTCGGGCGAGAGAAAAACGGCGTCCCAAATCGCCCCGTGGCAGCGGAACTTAACGCCGCTGGTGTCGAGGTGCGTTGGTGCAAAACCATAGGCGAGCAATGTCATGCGAAATGGCTGCATACGGATGTCGCGCATAAAACTGATGCCGGAGTTAGTCGCACTCATCAATTCTTTATTGGCTCAGCCAATTTCACGCGGCGAAACCTCGATGACTTCAACCTTGAGACGGATGTCTTGCTTTCACTCGCTGATAACCACCCACAGTCTATCGAGATGATCAATTTCTTTGATCGTCAGTGGGAAAACCATGACAACCGCGTGTATTCGGCCGACTACGAGGAATATGCGGATGAAAGCATGCTGCTGCGCTGGCAGTACCGCTTTATGGAAGCCTCTGGTATGACCACCTTTTGAGGGGGAGCCACAGCGTAAAAATCTAAGGCACCAGCGCGTAATACGGCGCTTTGGTATCAGTTTCCGTCACGGCAAAGCGATAGAATTGAGTGGTCTTCTTCGATTTTATCCATAGAGTCTGCCCATGCTTAAGACACCTTATCTACTGTTTCTTGGCGATGCGCCTGATCCCTTGGCTGCCAAAGTTGCTCAAGGCATACGCGACTGGCGACCTGAATATTCAATTGGTCAGTTTCGTCAGGAAGGTTGCAAGGCGGACCTCGGTATTCCTGATATGAGTATCGATGAGGCAGTTGCCGCTGGTGCCAAAACTTTGGTTGTTGGTGTTGCAAACCGCGGTGGTTATATCGGCCCATCCTGGATCAGTGTTTTTGAAGATGCGCTTCGAGCAGGTATGGACATCGCGTCGGGCTTGCACAATCTTTTATCCGATGAACCCAAGCTCGTAGCACTGGCGAAAGAACTCGGCCGAACATTAATCGATGTGCGTATACCTCAACAAGAGTATCCAATAGCCAATGGTGTTAAACGAAGTGGTAAGCGTTGCCTTGCTGTTGGCACTGATTGTTCTGTTGGCAAGATGTACACAGCCCTTGCGATGGAGAAGTCCATGCGCGAGCGCAATATGAAGGCGAGCTTTCGAGCAACAGGTCAAACGGGTATTCTGATCACTGGCAATGGCGTACCACTTGATGCTGTCATTGCAGATTTTATGGCGGGTTCAATTGAATGGTTAACGCCACCAAATGATGATGATCACTGGGAC
>CAZQOI010000036.1:1275-29255 GCA_964594905.1 uncultured Granulosicoccaceae bacterium | reverse complement strand
GCCCAGGTTGAGCGCTCGCGCATTGAGCAATTAGAGCGAGGGATTGGCGAATCAGATACACGACTTAGTCGGCTAGCCGAAGAGCACGATGGTCTTGAAATCGAACCTCTGAACCTGATCATTCAGGACGCTATAGCTGCAGAGGTTGCGGCAGCTGCTGACGAACAACGCATGCAGCAATCATTGTCTCAGGCAACCGAGAAGCAGCAAGCTCAGCGTGAGTCGATTCGTCAGATGACAGACCAGCTCAATGAGCTTAAGTCAGCGCTGCAGCGTGGCTTGGGCCGTCTTGCGTCACTTGAGGCATTGCAACAAGCAGCACTCGAACCTGATAGCAGTGCTGCTGACACTTGGCTGCATATGAACGAGCTTGATGAGCTACCTAGGCTGGCACAGTCGATCACAGCCGCACCGGGTTGGGAAAAAGCCGTAGAGCTAGTGCTGGGATCACATCTGGAGGCAGTTTGCGTAGATGGCGATGCTGTTATCGAACGTTGTCTTGCCGATCTACCAGCTGCACAAATGACGTTAATGCAAAACGACGCGAGCGCGGCAGATATGCCATCTGATTCGCTGGCATCAAAGGTTCAAGGGGATGTGGATCTGGCTGATGTCCTGAACGGCGTTTATGTTGCCGAGTCAATAAGTGAAGCATTGGCCCGACGCAAACAGTTAAGTCGTGGCGAATCTGTTGTCACTAAGGATGGACTATGGATGGGACAGGCCTGGCTAAGAATTGCCCGCGCTGATAGTCAAGACAGCGTGCTGCTGCGTGAAACTGAAATAGCTGAACTCAAAGCTGATTTATCTGATCGTGAAGCAGAGGCGAACAAGTTGGAAGCCGACTTAGTTGAGCGGGTTCAGCAACAAGATGAACAAGAAATAAAACGTGAAACCTTATTGCATGGTTTCAACGACGCCGTACGTCATCTCTCAACTATCAGATCGTCGCTTGGTGCTGATCGGCAACGACTGGAGCAAAACACTGACCGTCGTCAAGCATTGACAGCAGAATTGGATGAAATCAAACAGTTGCGCGAGCGCGATGCCGAGGATGAAAGACGTGCAAATCAAAGGCGTAGCGAAGCGCTGGAGAAGCTCGAGGTATTGCGCGGTGAAGGTGAGACCTTGACGTCCGAGCAAGACACTCTTAAAGAGAATCTTGCACAGGCGCGATCACAAAGTGATGCGGATCGCGATGCCGGACAGAAACTGGCGATTCGTGTCGAATCAATGCGCAGTGCACGCGAAGCGACGGAAAAAAACTTGTCGCGCATACAATCGCGAATTACGCAATTAACTGAAAGACAAACCACCTTGAATGCAGTGTTGGCGAGTGAGGATGAAGACCCCTTGCTGGCACTTGAAGCAGGCTTGCAAGAACAACTAGCGGCGAAACTGACCAGTGACAATGCCATGCGTGTCGCTCGTGAACAGCTCGATGCCATCGAACACCGTTTGCGAGAACATGAACAGGCCAGACATCGTCATGATGCCCGTGCACAAAAAGCCCGCGAAGATGTTCAAAACGAACGAATGTCCAGCCAGGAAGTTCTGGTGCGACTGAAAACACTTGATGAACAGCTCGCCGAGCATGAATACGATGTCGCTGAGATAACAAAAAGCCTTCCTGAAGAGGCAAATCTCGAAGTATGGACAGCCGACCTTGAAAAACTGGAAAGTCGCATCCAACGTCTTGGTCCGATCAACCTGGCTGCAATTGATGAACTGGCCGAACAATTACAGCGAAAGGAATATCTTGACGAGCAGCACCATGATGTTACGGAGGCTTTAGAAACTCTCGAGCGAGCAATTGCCAAGATCGACCGAGAAACACGTTCGCGTTTCAAAGACACATTCGACAAGGTCAACACGAAATTCGAGGAATTCTTCCCAAGGCTGTTTGGTGGTGGGAATGCCTCGCTTCAGATGACTGGCGATGACCTCCTGAGTACCGGGGTTGGTGTTGTTGCCCAGCCACCAGGCAAGCGGGTAAGCAATATTCAACTACTTTCCGGTGGTGAGAAGGCACTTACCGCTGTCGCGCTGGTATTTGCGTTCTTCGAATTGAACCCATCGCCTTTCTGCATGCTGGATGAGGTTGATGCTCCGCTTGATGATGCCAACGTGGGGCGCTTTTGTTCACTGGTCAAAGAAATGTCGGAGCGTGTACAATTTATCTTTATCACGCACAATAAAGTCACCATGGAGATGGCCAAGCAACTGATGGGCGTTACGATGAATGAGCCCGGTGTATCCCGACTGGTTGCGGTCGATGTTCATGAAGCTGTCGAACTCGCGGGCGCCTAAGGGCATGCTCATCAAAAACGAACGCTGAAGGCACAAGGTACTTTCGATGGAAAATCTCCGCTGGATCCTGATCTTCGCTGGTGTTGCCATATTGGTGCTGCTTTATTTTTCAGGCCGAGGTCAGAAAGTTGGGCGTGGACAATCAACGCGCGCAGGTCGCAGTAATGCCCGCGGCAATGATATGAGCAACAATGAGTATTCCCAATTGCCTAACGAGAATGCTGATCCCCTGATGGGTGAACAGGGTTATGACCAAGGGTTTGATCAGTTTGCTGATCCGAGCTTTAGCGATCCGCGTGTTCCTTCGGCTCAGGATCTTGATGGTTTCGATGATCCTGATGATTTCGCTCGCCCAGGTGCTCATTATCCCGAGAAGCGTGGTCAAGCTACGGAGAGCAAACCGACTGGAGTTACAGGTGGGCTTGGCTCACTGTCGAGAAAAATTGAAGCGTTCAGTGATCGCCTGACGCCAGGACGCCGACAGCGTGTTGCCGAATCTGAACCCATTGAAACCACCGAAGAAAATGCTGCGGCCTACGCGAGCAAGATCATCACCTTGCATGTTGTTTCGTCACCTGGGTCCTTACTTCCTGCAGCAGAATTGTTACAGGTGTTCGAGACCCGCGGGTATCACTTTGGCGAAATGAATATCTTCCATTCGATGCACAATGGCAAGACGGTTTTCTCAATAGCCAAGATGGTTGAACCCGGATTCTTTGATATCAATTCGGTTGAGAGTTTTGAAACCCCTGGCATTACTTTAATTCTACAACTGCCCGGACCTGTACCTGCCGACGTAGCATTTGAAGTGTTGGTTAGCGAAGCATTTGAAATGGCTAATGAACTCAACGCCACCGTGCTCGACGGTGATCGCAGTACCTTAACCAAGCAAACCGTTCAGCACTTGCGCGAAGGTATCTACGAGTACATGCACCGCCAGAAGTATTTCGGCACGGTGCCTTCCTGATCCGGTGAAAAAACTGGAGGCGCGTGCGCGCGAGTTGCACGAGCAGCTGCATGATCATTCTCATCGTTATCATGTGCTGGACGCGCCGACAATCAGTGATGCCGAATACGACAAGCTGTTCAATGAGCTGCTTGCGATCGAAGAAAAGAACCCTGATCTTCTAACGCCTGACTCGCCAACGCTGCGTGTTGGTGGTCCGCCACTGGATGGTTTTCAACAGGTCAAGCACGCGGTTCCGATGCTGTCCCTCGGCAACGCCTTCAGTGAGGATGAACTAAGCGATTTTGATCGTCGTGTCAGGGGTCTTCTCGATATCGCTGACGACGGCGAGCCACTTGTGTATACAGCGGAGCCAAAGCTTGATGGCTTGGCTGTGAGCCTGCGTTACGAGAACGGTGTGTTTGTTCAAGGTGCTACACGTGGTGATGGTCAAACGGGCGAGAATGTAACGGAAAACCTTCGCACTATCGAAATGATTCCGCTCAAACTGCGTACCGATTCTCCACCGGCGGTTCTCGAAGCACGTGGCGAGGTATTCATGACGCAGGCATCCTTTGACGCCTTGAACAAAAAGATGGTGCGTTCTGATGGCAAGGCTTTTGTCAATCCGCGCAATGCTGCTGCCGGGAGTTTACGCCAACTGGACTCGCGTAAAACAGCGGAGCGGCAGTTGTCGATCAACCTGTATGGCACTGGCGAAATAGTTGGTGTTGAGGCACCTGATAATCAACTTGATACTTTGCATTGGCTTGCAGGGTTAGGCTTTCCGGTTAATAGTGAAACAACCCGCTGCCATGGGATAAAGGCTTGCTATGAGTATTATAAATCTCTGGGAGATAGGAGAGCCGAGCTAGGCTACGAAATCGATGGCGTCGTTTTTAAGGTAGATAATTTTTCACAGCAGCGCGAACTTGGGTTTGTCTCTCGTGCACCACGTTGGGCAATAGCGCAGAAGTTTCCTGCCGAAGAGGCCGAGACAATCATGAACAGCGTTGAGTTCCAGGTTGGAAGAACTGGCGCATTGACCCCGGTTGCAAGGCTGGAACCTGTGTTCGTTGGTGGTGTCACAGTCAGTAACGCGACCTTGCACAATATGGACGAAATCGAAAGAAAGGATGTTCGGCTTGGCGATACCGTAGTGGTGCGTCGTGCCGGAGATGTTATTCCGGAGGTTGCAAGGGCCATTCTTAAGAAGCGCAAAAAAGGCGCGCGCCGAATAAAGTTACCAGCCAAGTGTCCAGTTTGTGGTTCCCCGGTTTTGAATGACGACAGTGAAGTTAAGGCGCGCTGTACTGGAGGCATGACTTGCGATGCTCAGCGTCGAGAGGGTATCAAGCATTTTGCGTCACGACGCGCCATGGACATTGACGGGCTGGGTGACAAATTGGTTGAGCAATTGAGCGATGCCGGTTTGATCGAAAGCTATAGCGATTTGTACTCCTTATCGGCAGAGGTCATTGCGCAATTGCCTCGCATGGGCGAAAAATCGGCTGCTAATCTCGTCCAGTCCATTGCACACTCTGCACAAACAACGCTAGGGCGTTTTATCTTTGCGCTGGGAATTCGCGAAATTGGGGAGACAGGTGGCGCTGCATTGGCCCAACACTTCGGCACACTCGACGCACTGATGACAGCGGATGAGTCGATGCTTGAGGAGGTTGAAGATATCGGACCTATTGCTGCACGGAGTGTGGTCGCATGGTTCAAACGAGCAGACAATCGCGCCATGGTTGATGCCTTGCTCGCAGCTGGCGTGAGTTTTCCTGAGCTGAAACGAGTTGAACTAGCGCCAACACTAGAAGGTAATACTTATGTGTTGACGGGCAGCTTGTCTGATATGACACGGGATGAGGCCAAAGCAGAGCTGGTTGCGCGTGGCGCTAAAGTTACTGGTTCAGTGTCTAAAAAAACCACAGCAGTAATCGCGGGAGATGCACCCGGATCCAAAGTCACCAAGGCCGAATCTTTGGGTGTGCCGGTGTTGGATGAAGCTGCGTTAGCTAAATTGATTAATTAAGTGAATTGCCTACCTGATGAATGCACATGAACGCTAGTCCAGTTCGAATTGCCATCAATGGTGCAGCCGGTCGTATGGGCCGTCAGTTACTGTCTGCCATTGCCGAAAGAAACCAAGCCAGTTTAGTCGGCGCTATTGATGCGCCTGGTTCGGAGGCAATTGGTTGTGACACAAGTATTCTCAGTGGAGGTGATAAACAAGGTATTTCTGTTGTCGATTCAATTACTACCTTAACGGCGAGCACTGATATTGATGTCATCATAGATTTTACGGCACCTGGCGTAACGCTGAAAATGCTAGAGCAGCTTGAGGGCAATGATGTCGCAGTGGTGATTGGAACTACTGGATTTGATGATGCGCAACTTGCCACATTAAAAACCGCGGCCAAGACTCGCCCCATTGTTTTTGCACCTAACTACAGTATCGGTGTCACAGTATCGCTTGCCTTGTTGCAGCAGGCTGCCAAGGCACTTGGCGACGATTATGATGTAGAGGTTCTCGAAGCACACCATAGGCATAAAGTCGATGCGCCATCGGGTACGGCACTCGCGATGGGTGCTGCCGTCGCTGATGCACTAAACAGAGATTTGAAAACCTGTGCGGTATATGGCCGAGAGGGCATCACTGGTGCGCGTGATCAACAAACCATTGGGTTTGCGACTGTACGTGCAGGCGACATCATTGGCGAACACACAGTATTGTTTGCAGGCAATGGTGAACGCCTCGAGATTACGCATAAGGCGACTGATCGCATGACCTTTTCACGTGGGGCTGTGCAAGCGGCTCTGTGGTTAAATTCACAGGCACCAGGTATATACGACATGACGCATGTTCTTGGGCTTGCCAAACAGGAGATTTCATAATGACTTATTCGGTCGTTTTTCCGGGGCAGGGTTCGCAGAGCGTTGGTATGCTCGCCGATCTTGCTTCCGCATTTCCGGTTGTTGCCAGCACCTTCGCGGAGAGTGCCGATGTTCTTGGCAATGATCTGTGGGCACTCGCGCAAAGTGGTCCAGCGTCTGAATTGAGCGACACTCGAGTTACCCAACCTTTAATGTTCACAGCAGATATTGCAGTTTGGCGATGTCTTCAACAAAGTGGTTTACCGCTTCCAGTTGCCGTTGCAGGCCATAGCCTGGGCGAATTTGCAGCGCTGGTTGCGGTTGGTAGTCTGAGTTTTACCGATGGTTTGAAACTCGTTGCCAAACGCGCTCAATTGATGGCTGCTGCCGTACCTGATGGTGAGGGTGGAATGGCAGCATTGATTGGTATGGATGACGACGCCGTCGTGGAATTGTGTCAATCGATAAGTGGCGACCGTGTGTCCGAAGCAGTCAACTTCAATGCACCAGGTCAGGTCGCGATTTCCGGCCATCTTGATGCGATCGAAAAAACCTGCGAGTTGGCTCGTGAAAAAGGCGCGCGAAAAGCGATGATGTTGCCAGTCAGTGTGCCAAATCATTCTTCATTGATGCGGGACGCAGGTGAACAACTTGCGCAAGAGATTGCCGCAACTAATTTTTCAGAACCATCTGTACCGGTAATTCAAAATGCCAGCGCAAGTGCATTGCCTTCACTGGATGAACTCGTTGCCTCTTTAAAGGAGCATGTCTACAGCCCGGTGCAGTGGACCCGTACAATTCAAACTTTGATTAATGACTTTGGTGTTGACACTATCATCGAGTCAGGACCAGGCAAGGTGCTGACAGGGTTAGGTAAGCGTATAGATCGATCTGTGCCAACGCTGCCAACCGAAACACCTGAATCTATCCGAGCAGCCATTGATGCTGTCACAGCGACCATCGAGGAAGCCTGAAATCTCATGCAAAAAAATCAATTCAAAGATCAGGTTGTACTGGTCACCGGCGCAAGTCGCGGAATCGGTAAGTCCATTAGTGATGCCTTTGGTGCTCAAGGTGCAACGATAATTGGCACTGCAACATCGGACAGCGGCAGCGCAGCTATAAGTGAAAGATTCTCTAGCGCTAACTTTACCGGCACTGGAATGACATTGGATGTCACTGACGCTGCGGCTACCGAATCGGTTTTCGCATCTATAACTGAACAGTTTGGTGCGGTATCTATCCTGATTAATAACGCAGGTATCACAAGAGACAACCTGTTCATGCGAATGAAAGATGATGAATGGGAAGCTGTGATCAACACGAATCTTTCCAGTGTCTATCGAACCTGCCGTCTCGCGGTCAAGCCAATGGTCAAAGCGCGCGGTGGACGCATCATTAACATTACGTCTGTGGTGGGTCTGACCGGCAATGCCGGGCAAGTCAATTACTCGGCGGCAAAATCCGGGTTGCTTGGATTGACAAAATCCCTGGCCCGAGAGCTTGGTTCGAGAGGCATAACGGTCAATGCGGTAGCCCCCGGGTTTATTGAATCTGATATGACCGATGCTTTGAGTGATGAACAGAAGTCAAAAATCACGGCTGATATCTCCTTGGGGCGCCTTGGTACACCATCGGATATTGCTGCTGCCTGTACCTTTTTGGCATCGTCCGATGCTGCCTACATTACCGGTCAGACGTTGAGCGTAAATGGCGGCATGTACATGCCTTAAGTTATTGATATAAATCATTATTATTGAAATTCTTAACAAGAATTTTTGCTTCATTTAATGATTTCTCAACCTGTTAAAGCTTGAAAATAGGGGCTGAATTATCGAACCCCACTTGAAATACAGCTTTCGATACCCCCACATTCTGGTGCCGTCATTTGAATATAAAATTCAGTGAAAAATTGCG
The DNA here is from genome assembly GCA_964594905.1 of uncultured Granulosicoccaceae bacterium. Classification (GTDB taxonomy): domain Bacteria; phylum Pseudomonadota; class Gammaproteobacteria; order Granulosicoccales; family Granulosicoccaceae; genus Granulosicoccus. The sequence goes on along the minus strand of CAZQOI010000036.1, from coordinate 21,202 downwards.
GAGAAGTTGGCACCTTTTCCTCGAACTCACTACAATAGGCGCTCGGCAACGGCCGCTTAACTCCCAGAGGTTAAAACCACAATGAGCAGTATCGACGAACGCGTCAAAAAGATAGTCGTAGAGCAGTTAGGCGTGAAGGAAGAAGAGGTCACGATCAAAGCCTCGTTTGTTGAAGATCTTGGCGCAGATTCGCTCGACACCGTCGAGTTGGTTATGGCGCTCGAAGAAGAATTCGAGTGTGAGATTCCGGACGAAGAAGCCGAGAAAATCACAACTGTGCAGCAGGCCATTGATTACGTCAACGCGCACATCGAAGCCTGATTTCCTTTTGCCTGTCAGGCCTTGGGATTTCCAAGGCTAGGGCTTAAGGATATGGCAAGTCTGATCTGGACTGAGGGTCCTCACTGTGGCTCGTAGAAGAGTAGCGGTGACCGGCCTCGGTGCTATCTCACCTGTAGGTGGGGATGTTGATAGCAGCTGGCAGAATATTCTGGCTGGGCAGTCGGGCGCTGCAACCATTGATTTTTTCGATGCATCAGGTTTTAGTACAACCTTTAGCGCATCGGTTAAACAGTTTGACGCCAATGATTATTTCTCGCGCAAGGAAGCACGGAAAATGGATGTCTTTGTCCACTACGGCGTTGCCGCTAGTATGCAAGCGATTGCTGATGCGGGTCTTGAAGATGCAGACGGTTTAGATCTGGAGCGTATTGGTGTCTCGATAGGGTCAGGCATTGGGGGGCTCCCCAATATAGAGGTTCAGCATCGTGCCCTTCTCGAAGGGGGGCCGCGAAAAGTGTCTCCGTTCTTCGTGCCATCAACGATCACAAACATGATCAGTGGCAATCTATCGATCAAATATGGCTATAAAGGCCCCAATGTTTGCACGGTAACTGCCTGCACAACCGGTACACATAATATTGGCGATGCAGCTCGATTTATTGAGTACGGTGACGCTGATATCATGATCGCAGGCGGTGCTGAAATGGCTACATGTCCTTTAGGACTTGCGGGTTTTGGAGCTGCGCGAGCGCTGTCCACTCGCAATGATAACCCCGCTGTTGCTAGCCGACCGTGGGACAAAGATCGAGATGGATTTGTACTCGGTGATGGTGCTGGCATTCTGGTGCTGGAGGAGTACGAGCATGCTCGTGCTCGTGGCGCGACTATATATTGTGAGGTTGCGGGTTATGGCATGAGTGGTGATGCTCACCATATGACGCTGCCGTCGGAGTCGGGCGAGGGCGCTGCGCGCTGCATGCGTATAGCCATGAAGAACGCCGGCCTGGAACCGTCGGATGTTGACTATGTCAATGCGCACGGTACCTCTACACCTGCAGGTGATATTGCTGAGACAGATGCTTTGAAAAGCACCTTTGGTAGTCACAGTGAATCACTACTGATCAGTTCAACGAAAAGTATGACTGGTCATTTACTGGGTGCCGCCGGTGGCATCGAAGCTGTGTTTTCAGTGCTTGCGCTGCGAGATCAAGTTGCACCTCCGACAATCAATCTTGATAATCCGGGTGACGGATGTGATCTCGATTATGTTGCGAATACCAAGCGCCCTGCAAAAATGAACATATCAATGTCCAATTCCTTCGGTTTTGGCGGTACCAATGGCACCTTGGTGTTTGCTCGCGACGGAGTGTGATTCGTTTTCTGTCCATAGTCGTGTTGCTTGGCGTCGTCGCTGCAGCGGTGTTCGGTTTTTTGGGTTGGCGCGATTACAACCGCTATCTGGAAACACCGGTTAATCTCTCCAGTAACGAAGTCAGCTTCATGATTGAATCTGGCTGGTCTGCCAAACGTGTGGGCAGCGAACTGGTCAAAGCGGGCATCATCGACAAGCAGCATTGGTATGACCTATACGCACGCTTGAGCGGCAAGGCCGCCGGTATCAAGACGGGTGAGTATCTGCTCAGTGGTGAACTGACTGTACCTCAACTATTCGATACCTTTCAGCAAGGCCAGACTCGTCAATACACTCATACGGTTATTGAAGGTGATAACTGGAAACAAGTGATATCCCGCTTGGCGCAATCGACCGACCTTACACACACATTGGACAATGTCAGTGCTGAGCAATTGATGAAAGCCATAGGCCATGAAGGCCTTCACCCTGAGGGGCAATTCTTTGCGGACACGTATGCCTTTCCAAGAAATACACAAGATGTCGATTACCTGAAACGGGCCAAATCGATGCTCGATAAGGTATTAGCTGAAGAATGGGAAAACCGCGAAGAGGGTTTACCACTTGAAACTCCTTATGAAGCATTGATACTCGCGTCGATTGTGGAGAAGGAAACTGCAGTCGCTGAAGAACGACCATTGATCGCGCAAGTATTTCTGTCACGTCTGGTCAAACGTATGCGTCTGCAAACTGATCCAACCGTTATCTATGGCATGGGCGATAGTTTTGATGGGAATATACGACGCTCGGATCTGACCACTGACACGCCTTACAACACTTATACACGTGGCGGTTTGCCGCCAACACCTATCTCAATGGTTGGGCGTGAAGCTATTCATGCAGTACTGCATCCTGAGCCAACCACAGCTTTGTTTTTTGTTGCTCGTGGTGATGGTACGCATCAGTTTTCAGACACCGTCGAGCAGCACAATGCAGCGGTTCGCAAGTACCAACTGAAGCGTTAATGAGTGCGGCAGCTTCAGCAGTGCCTCGTGGCAAATTCATTACCCTTGAAGGCCTCGAAGGTGTTGGTAAGACAACCAACCGTGAATATATTCAAGCCTTATTGAGTGATGCGGGGATTGCGCATGTCGTCACGCGTGAACCCGGTGGTACGCCCGTTGGCGAACAACTGCGCCAATTGGTACTGCATGACTCGGGATCCATGACGCCAGCTGCTGAACTATTAATCATGGCAGCCTCAAGGGTTGAGCATATTGCTCAAGTCATAGAGCCGGCGCTTATCAAGGGCAGCTGGGTATTGTGTGACCGTTTTCTTGATGCGAGCGTTGCTTACCAGGGAGCGGGTCGTGGATTAGGTACGAGCTTGGTGCGCGAGCTGCATCGTCAAGTGGGCGTTGAACTGCAGCCTGACTTGACGTTGTTACTTGATATGCCGGTGGCCGAAGGTTTGGCTCGAATGGCGGCGCGTAGCGAACCGGATCGTATAGAGCGCGAAACTCTTGAGTTCTTTGAACGAGCGAGAGCAGCTTATCTTGAGACAGCGGCAGAAGAACCGCAGCGCGTGCAGATTATAGATGCGAGTCAAGCCCTGGAAGAAGTGCAGGCGGCCGTGGGTTCTGCTGTTCACTCCTTGATCAAACAAGGTCTCTGAATATGGACTCACTGACGCCTTGTCCGCCTTGGTTGCTGGAGGATTTAAACGCAATCGTTGCGCGTGCCGACAAAGGTTCTCTGCCTCATGCCTTACTGATCACCGGCATCGATGGTATCGGTAAGCAGCATTTCGCCCAGGCATTATCAGAGACTCTGTTATGTGAGTCTCGTGAAACTCAAGGCGCTTGTGGGCATTGCGATTCCTGCGCTCAGCTGTTGGCTGATTCCCATCCTGAATACCGCAAACTGGTTCCTGAAGGTGCCAATGCGTCGATCAAGGTCGACAGCGTACGTGAATTGGTGACGTGGTTGCATCTGACCGCAGGTAAAGGTTCCTACCGCGTTGCATTATTGGAACAGGCAGATACCTTGAATCGCAGTGCTGCTAACAGCCTGCTTAAAACACTCGAAGAGCCTGGTGACAATGCAGTCCTGATACTCGTTGCGTCGCGCCCAGGTAGCCTGCCGGCAACTGTTCGAAGTCGATGCCAGACAATCACGCTTCGCCTGCATGACAAGCATGCGGCTACTGAGTGGCTTGGACAGCATATTCCATCGCCCGAAGCTGCTCTCGCTGCGGTTAATGGTGGCCCTTATCTATGTCTAATGCAGGCAGGAGAACAGTATCAGGCGACACAAAATCTGTTGTTGAAAGCCTGGACCGATCTCTTTTTGCACAAGGGTAGCGTGGGCCGAATAACTGACTCAGTGGCTGATTTACCCACGACAGACTGTCTTTCTGCGTTCAGTCATTTCACCTTATTGGCAGCCAAAGGCCGCGCGGGAGTATCAGTTGGCGCAGATCCTGCCGTGGAGACTGCTGTATCGGCAGTGCAAGATCGGCTGCAAAATGAGCAATGGTTCACACTTCACGATCGTTTGTTGAAATTGCACCGCTCAGACAGCGCCAGCTTCAAGACTCAGACTGTGCTTGAGGGACTTCTTGCCGATATCCGAACAATGATTCGTGACTAATATCGCTTTAGAAGGGCCGCCATGACTACCGAAACTCGTAAAGGCATTATTTCGTTTTCCATCACCGACCGTGGTGCCTTGTATTCATCTTATATGTCCTTTCTTCAGGATGGTGGTCTGTTTGTCCCGACTTCGCGAAATTACGATTTGGGTGACAAGGTTTTCGTTCTGTTGAAACTGATGGACGATGTATCACTGATGCCTGTTGAAGGTCGGGTTGTTTGGATAACCCCAGCCGGATCTCAGGGTGGTAAGGCACAGGGCGTAGGAGTGCAGTTCGTTGATGACGAACGTGGCGCTGTCAAGACCAGCATCGAACAACATCTTGCTGCTAATCTTCAAGGTGAGCGCCCAACCCAAACCATGTAAGGTTTGCTTGGCTGAAAACTATTTTTGCCTGACTGGGTAGAGCGGAACGTTCCGCTCCGGTACCCTAGGCACCATCATTCTTAAATCCTGAGTAAGACGATGGCTGCTGCCTCAAAGAAAGAAGCTGCACGAAAGGCAATCATGAGTAAATACCCTGATGCGCGTGTGAGCCCCTTGTCCAAGAAAGTCTTTGTTGCCACAAGCCCAACTCATGGGCTCGGGATGTTTGCTGCAGAACGAATCAAGGGCGATGTGGTACTCGGACGCCTTGAGGGTATGCCGACACGTGAAGATGGCATCTACGTGTTGTGGCTGACAAAAAAGCTTGGCCTTGAGGTCACAAACGACTTCCGGTTTATCAACCATGACAGCGACGCCAACTGTGCGCTGACTGATGTGGATGTTGTCACGCTGCGCGATATAAAACCTGGTGAAGAACTCTTTCACGACTACGGTTGGTAGCTCGGACCAGCGTCGTCATCTAGGTAGTCATGTGTTTCGAATCCGTGCGCTACAACAGATCCGGATTTTCTTTTTACTGATCATCTCAGTAGTACTTGTGTCTTGTGGTGATCGATCTGACACGGAAGAATCGTTTGCTGGTGATGAAAGTTATCGTTTGGCAGGCAAGACCATGGGCACCACTTGGTCGGTGGTGTTTGGAGAATCTGCGCACAAGGCCTTAAACGAAAATAACTTACTTGTCGTTCTAGACAAAGCGATAGCGTCGGAACTCGCGCGTCTGAATAGTTTGATGTCGACCTGGGATCCTGAATCAGAGCTGTCTCGTTTTAATGCCTTGCGAAGTATTGAACCACAGTCACTGCACCCAGACACGCTGGCGGTTATTGATACAGCACGTGAAGTCAGTCAGCGTACTGATGGGCGCTACGATATCACTCTCGCCGATGTCATCAATTTGTGGGGGTTTGGTTCGGAGGATCGTATCGATGCTCCCGACGCACAGACTTTGCAGCGAGCCCTTGATCATAGTGGTCATCATCAACTGGTTCGTACCGGTGAAACTGTGCGCAAGCGGAACCCAAATATCAAGCTTGATGTTTCGTCTCTTGCCAAGGGTTTTGCTGTTGATCAGATTGGGCGATTGCTGGAAGCACATAATCTAGACGACTATGTGGCAGAGATTGGAGGTGAACTCCGCGTACGCGGGTTTAGTCGTGCAAACGAGCCTTGGCATATTGGCGTCGAACACCCCGATGGGTCGGTCAATGAAGGTTTGTCTTTGACTGACAGCCACGTTGCCACATCTGGCAGTTATCGAAATTACCGGGAAATTGATGGTCGCCGTCGGTCGCATATCATCGATGGCAGTAATGGTCGACCAATCGAACATGCACTTGTCGCGGTCACGGTATTACATGACAGCACTATGTTGGCAGATGCATGGGCGACAGCGCTACTGGTAGTCGGTGAGAAGCGCGGTCGTTCGCTCAGTGATGAAATGAATCTCGCGGTACAGTTAACAGCGAAATCCGGAAACATGTTTTCAGTTTATCGCAGTCCTCGCTTTCAGGAACGAATTTTGGTGAACCCATGAATCAGTCATACAAGCAGTTGAGCGAGCGATTTCACCGCATCTCTCAGATTGATCACGCCAACTTTGTACTTAACTGGGATCAGATGGTCATGATGCCACCCGGTGGGGTGAGTGCACGAGGCACAGCCATGGCGGAGCTCCAAACCATGCGTCATGAATTGTTGACGAGTTCGGACATGAATGATCTTCTTGATAGTGCTGAGTCAGATCTTAGCGCTCTCGCACCTGAACTTCGGCGGATACAATCAACCTCCCTGGTTGAGATGCGCCGAAGTTGGCAACAGGCGTCCGCGATACCATCAAGCCTTGTTAAAGCCAAAGTACTTAGTGCCACTCGTTGTGAGCATGCCTGGCGTACACAACGATCTGACAATGACTGGGTAGGCTTTCTTGGCAATTTTCGTGAAGTTGTAAAGCTGTCGCGCGAGGAAGCTCTCTGCCGACAGGCCGCTGGTGGTGATCGCTTTAATACGCCATATGATGCCTTGCTGGACTTATATTGTGCTGGAGATAGTCAAGCGTTGATAAGTGAGGTTTTCGCATCGCTTAAAGCCCGTTTGCCTGCGATGCTAAGCCGCATTGTCGAGCATCAGAATGCTAATCGGGCAAAAACGTCGGACTCGTTGAAGGGATCATTTTCAATAGATTCTCAAACAGAGTTGAATCGGCGTCTGATGTCGCGTTTAGGATTCGATTTTGAATCTGGTCGATTGGATCTCAGCATGCATCCTTTCAGCACAGGTGTGGCAGGTGATCAACGAATCACCACACGATTTCGCGAGACAGACATTGCAGATGCGCTACAAGCAACAGCGCATGAAACTGGACATGCCAGTTATGAATCTGGTTTACCTAGCGAATTTCGAGGATTGCCGGTGGGTAATTCACGAAATATGTGCCTGCATGAAAGTCAGAGCCTGATGTTTGAAAAGCATCTGTTCCTGTCAATGCCATTTCTAGAAGCATTTATCGAAGATGTACATACTGTGTTTCCAAGTACTGCCAGCATGACTGCTCGAGATTTCTGGCGCGATCAGACTAAGGTCGAACCCAGCCTCATTAGAGTGGAGGCCGATGAGGTGACCTATCCGATGCACGTTATGCTGCGCTACGATATTGAAAGCGCACTGATCAACGGCGATATTGAAGCTGATGTTATTCCTGACGTATGGGACGCTGCAATGAATGAATACCTGGGTTTATCCACCAAAGATAATCACCTGACCGGTTGTCTACAGGATATTCATTGGACTGATGGGTCGTTCGGATACTTTCCCTCCTACACAATGGGTGCGGTAAACGCTGCTCAGATCTCGGCAACGCTGAAAGCTGATTGTCCAGATTGGCAGGAGCTTTGGCGTGCAGGGGATATTCAATTCGTACGGGAATGGTTGTCATCCCGGCTTTGGAGTCAGGGCAGCTTCGATACCTCTCAAGGATTGATGCAGCAAATGACTGGCTCCACTACTCGGGCGGATAGCTTTATCGCACATCTCGAGGCGCGATATTTGCGAGAGGAATACTAATCTAACCGACTAAAAAGGAGTTTGGGCATGATTATCCTGAATATTCGTACTGGCTTCCTATCCATTGCCAGTCTCGCTCTATTGCTAACCTCACTTGTCAGCCACGCTGATTCATCCGTTTTCAAGATCACCAAAGGCAATGATCATCTGTATGTGGGTGGCACTATACACCTGCTTGCCGAGAGTGATTTCCCGCTACCTGAAGAATTTGATCAGGCCTATGATGATGCGGAACTGATCGTCTTTGAAACTGATATAGAGTCCATGGCATCGCCTGAGACGCAGGCCAGATTTGCCCAGCAGTTGAGCTATACAGATGGTTCATCTTTGCCTGATCACATCAGTGAGGAAACATATAGTCTGCTGAAATTGTATCTGACCGAACATGGTTTGCCTGAGAATATGCTTGATTCCTACAAACCTGGCCTTGGTATGTCTATTTTGACGATTATTGAGCTGCAAAGGCTGGGTATGGCAGGTGTGGGCGTCGATCAATATTTTAGTGACAAGGCCGTGCGTGAAAACAAAAAAACGAACGGCCTAGAAAGTATCGACCAACAAATTTCCTTTCTCGTCGCCATTGGTGATACAGCACCTGATGACATCCTTCAGCACACCATGACAGAAATGAACAAACTCGAGGAAGTCATGGTCGATATCAAGCGGGACTGGCGTCGTGGCGTTTACACCAGCTCATTAGATAAATTTATGCGGGAAATGAAAGTCAAGACTCCTGATTTGTACCTCGAGCTTATGAAGAACCGCAATGATGCATGGCTTGGACAGATTAAAGATTTGATGGCGACCCCGGCGACCGAATTCGTTATGGTTGGCGTTGCCCATCTGGCTGGTGATGACAGTTTGCTTGATATGCTTGAGAACCTTGGATACGAGGTCGAACAACTGTAGTGCAGTGGCAGCGCTTGGTGTGCGAAAGATGTTCGTTGAATTAGATCACCTTCAACACCATGAACCAGGCTTTTGCATTGTGCTCGCGCATGTACAGTTCCTCGGTTTCAGATATTAAGGTTACTTGCTCGCTACGTACCAAAGCCTTTACTTCGGGTTTTGCGCCATTGTCAAAATGTACGGGTCGGCAACTGAGCACGATATGACCTCCTGGTTTGACAATGCGTACCAGTTCGTCGAGTAATATAGCTTTGAATTCCTGACTATAAACGCCAATACACACCACGGCATCGAAATAGTTATCACCTTGCTTGATTGCTTGCGTGTAGTCGGCAGTATTCAATTCTTGATAGTGACCTGAAAGTTTTGCAACTTCCAGCATAGGTTCTGAAAAATCTTCACCGGTTATCTGGGTGTAACCAAGCTTTGCAAGAGAGCTGCCCACGCGACCTGTGCCGCAACCAGCGTCGTAGATTTTGGATAGTTTGTTTGGCTGATATTTCTCCAGCAACTCTGCAGTCTTTTCTGGTGCGACATAACCCCTGCTCGCGACATCATTGTCGTAACTTTCCGCCCATTCCTTGTACAAAGCGAGCTTTTCAGCCTTGTCTGATGCATTGACAAGTCGATTGATCAGATTGTCGATATCGTTGTTCTTAGTCATAGTTTGCCGAGACTTTTCGGTAGGTATATGTTGTCTTGCATCGAATATTTAAGAAACCGGATTGTTGTACAGTTTTCGGAGTTCAAGAATTGTGTTCGCCAAGTTTCGGTGCTCGAGAACTCGCAGCCAGTGTTGACTCGCTGAATTTTATTGGAGTTCTAACGCCCGGCACGCCATCGGCATTTATTTGCATGCCGCGGGAGATGAATTGTGGATCGTTGAATGTGTCAGCCAAGGTGTTGATTGGGCCAGCGGGAACAACGGCCTTCTCGAGTGCGTCAAGTAATTCATCGCGTGTCCACAGTTTTATCTTTTCGGCCAACAAGTTCTCTAGTTGATCACGATTGGCTACTCTTTTCTCGTTCGTGCTGAATCTATCGTCATCACTCAAAAGTTCGACTGCGAGAATTTTACAAAGCCGCCCAAACTGCGAATCATTTCCCACGGCAATTATTAAATGGCCATCACTAGTAGCGAACGTTTGATAAGGCGTAATGTTTGGATGCTTGTTACCCAGCCGTGTTGGTGGTGATCCACTCGCAAGGTAATTCATTGCCTGATTTGCCAGGACGCCTGTCATGCAGTCAAACAATGCCATATCGATATGTTGCCCAACACCTGTATCTTCTCGTACTTTCAACGCGGCTTGAATGGCAATAACGCTATAAAGTCCTGAGAAAATATCGGCGAAAGCAACGCCAATTTTCTGAGGTTGCCCGCTTGCTTCGCCTGTCAAATCCATGATGCCGCTCATGCCCTGTATCATGAAATCGTAACCTGCCCGATTTTTGTAAGGACCGTCCTGTCCGAAACCAGTTATCGAACAATAAACAAGGCCGGGGTTTTCTTGTTTAAGGCTTGCGTAATCAAGGCCGTATTTTTCAAGGCCTCCTACCTTGAAGTTTTCGATCAGTACATCTGCATCTTGCGTTAATGACTTGACAAGTGACAGTCCCTTGCTTGTCGTAAGATCAGCAACAACCGATTGTTTGCCGCGATTGCATGAATGAAAGTAGGCGGCAGCTTGTTCGCCGTCTGAATCAATCCAGGGTGGGCCCCATTTACGTGTGTCATCGCCATTGGGGGATTCGACTTTGATAACGGTAGCGCCAAGATCCGATAAAGTTTGTCCCGCCCAGGGACCAGCGAGAATACGAGCAAGCTCAATTACCTTTAGACCCTTGAGCGGTGCGTTTGACATGGTTAATCAGATTTCCATTCAGCTCCGCGATGCGTGCCATCACAGAAAGGTTTATTTTTCGATAATCCACATCGGCAGAGTGCCGTTTTGTCTCCACGCCATGCAGCGCGACCTGAACTCGCAATGAGTGTTGTTTTGCCACTAAGGCGTATTGGACCGTTTTCAACAAAGCTGATTTTCAATGGCTCTGGGCTGTTGGCTTCTTTATAGTCAGGATCGTCGAGAGATCCTTTATCGCCGACAGCACCGAAATCCTTGAAACCTTCCTTCACGTGCGAGTTGTCGCAATAGGGTTTGTTTTTTGATAGGCCGCAACGGCAAAGTGCTGCTCGAAAGTTCAAACCGGGTGCATCGTCAGTAGCACCTTCGATTTCAAGCTTACCCTTGATGAACAGCGGGCCGTTGTAGGCGACGGTTATAGTGTTGTGCACATCAGCTTTTTCATTCATTGCAGAATCTTTAAAGTCCACCGATAGCGAACCCGTTGGGCAGCGTGTTACCACGTCAACTACGTCGGCGTCAGTCGATATGTTCGGATCACACCAAGGGTTCCGTCCACCCTCGAAAAGCTCACCCTTGGCACGACCACATTCACCAATATGGATACACAGTGATCCGTTCCAGGTGACTGTTGCGGATGTGCCATCGTAGTTCTTGACGATTTTTTTAGCCATGATGATGCCTTCAAAAGTAGTGTCGATTGATGTTTGATCAGTTTATAGGAAGCTTGTTCAGAATATTTGATCGTCTGGATTGTCATATTCCCAGAACTCCCGCATCGACAGTTGTTCGGCGGTAGTGTTCAGCAGAACATTTGCGATGAATTCACCTACTGCTGCTGCGTCGTTCATTTCGCCACGTGATGCGAGAGTCTTGAAATTCTCTACGACCGGAGATTTGTTCGCCGACGCTAGAACACTGTCGACAAGTGGGGTATGGACGGCACCTGGGAAAATTCTGATGATGGTTGAATTGGTACACTCTTCAGCAGCGGCTCTTGCCGCCATTTGTGCAGCGGCTTTTATAATTGAATAAGCTGCCCAGCCATTTCTTGGGTCAATTGCTGAGTAGGAATCGATATATACAATTCGAGCGTCAGTCAAGTTTTCATGTAAGGCATTGTTCAGCGCGATCGGTGTGGCGACATGAACGCTCATATCGCCTGCCAGCTTTTCAACGTCAAGGTCACGATACGCTACAGGTTCGATGAGCGAGCCCGCTGAGTGGATTATGCCGTCAAGTTTGTCGAGTGATTTAAGCTTATCTATTACTGTTTGTCGTTCAGTGACTTCAGACAAGTCAGCACTTAGCAGTCGCACGCAATCACCAAACTCATTTTTCAGCTCAGTGAGTCGGTCTTGATTTCTGGCTATTGCCCATACTTGATGTCCACGCTTTGCTAATGCAGAGGCGGTACCACGACCAATGCCGGAAGATGCTCCTGTAACCGCAAATCGCAACATACGCTCCGTTCCAATGTTTAGCTGGCCATTGGCCAGTCGGTGTTCTCGATTGCAGCGCCGTCAAAAGTTTTAACGCGAGCTACCTTATTTTCATACTCTAAAATTGAGTGGCAGCAATTAGGTAGTGACGGGTAGTTAGGCAGATCACTCAGTGGTACCTCGGTGTAATGCGCGATTACGCATTTGAGTAATGCCCCATGACTTACCACCAGAATGTTGCTGTCAGCGGGCGCATCTTGATGATCCTTTAATATGCGCTCAATTGCACTGACGCCGCGTGCTTGCAGATCCTGATTTGACTCAGCGCCTTGCACGTTGAAATCATCTCTGGAAAAACGCAATGCCTGAACCATATCTGGATGGGCGCGTTCAATATCTTCCCATAGCTCTCCTTGCCAAACACCAAGATTAATCTCCTTGAGTTCATCTCGAAAAATGACCGCGTCGGAACGGTTTTCCAGTATCAGTTCTGTCGTTTGTCGAGTGCGTACGCTTGAACTTGAATAGACTGCATGAAATGTCATATCTCTGAGTGAAACCCCACGGGCTGTTGCTTGACTTCGGCCGATGTCGTTCAGCTCTGTTTCAAGTTGACCCTGAATGCGTCTAAGGGAATTCCAATCTGTTTGTCCATGGCGAATCAGATGTAGTTGCATATCATCTCAGAGTTATAATGTAAGCATGACAGGGTAACGCATGTGCGGAGAGTTGACTCAATGGGTGATGGTACTGGGTGGCGTCAGCAGGCAGAGCTGGACCTTGGATCAAAGCTTGAAAAACTACGCCGTGTTGGTGGCGGAGATTTTGCCGAATCGTATGCTGCGGAGCTTGAAACGGGCGAGCCTGTGTTCATCAAGACACATTCTTCTCCACCTCCAAACCACTTTTCGACAGAGGCCGCAGGACTTCGTTGGTTAGGCGAGGCCGACGCGGCAGCGCTTCCTGCTGTGCTAGGTGTCAATGACGATCCGCCGTATCTTGCACTTGAGTGGATCGACGAAGGTCGTGCAAACAAGGACACGGAGACCTTGTTTGGTCAGGCGCTTGCAAAGTTGCATCGGAGTGATACCCCTTGCTTTGGCCGGGAAGACAAACGGACTACTGGTAGTTTAGGTCTTCCCAACGAGCCTTGTCAGGACTGGGCAACTTTCTATGCTTCGCAACGACTCCTGCCTCTGGCACGGATAGCACATGACCGACAGGCCTTACCGAGTGACTCCATTCAAGGCATCGAGTATCTATCAGGCATTCTGACGGAATTTGCCGACAATACTGAACCAGCTTCGCGTCTGCACGGCGATCTATGGGCTGGAAATCGTATGATCGACCGTAGTGGCATCAGCTGGATGATTGACCCTGCGGCACATGGTGGTCACCGGGAGTTTGATCTCGCAATGATGCAATTGTTTGGTGGGTTTGAAGCCGATGTATTTCGCGCCTACGATGAGGTTTATAAACTGACACCTGGGTGGAAGTCACGAGTCATGTTGCATCAATTAGCCCCTTTGATCGTGCATGCCATCAAGTTTGGTGGACACTACGTCGGTGCATGTAGCGATGCGTTGCAACTGTATAGCTGAACTTCTTGCTCAGGCTGGTTGGGACATGGCGTCAAGAATGCGCACCCAACTTCTAATGCCTTTGTGAAAGCTCTTCAATGAATACTTTTCATTTGGCGAATGAATTGCGTCATCATCCAGCATGAATCCGACAAGCAGGCTGTCCATGTCGAGTATGTTTTTGATATGCCCAACAACTGGAATGGAGCCACCACAACCTGCATAAATGGCATCTTTTTCCCATTCCTCGCTCAAGGCATTTTGTGCCTGACGGAACGCGGGAGCATCAACCGGCATAACAGTCGCAGGAGAACCATCTTTTGACTTGAATGTAGCAGTGCAGTCTTCTGGCAATCGATCATTGACGTGCTTGATAAATGCTTCACGGATGGCATCCGGGTCTTGACTGCCAACAAGGCGAAAACTGATCTTGGCACTCGCCTTAGAGGGCAACACGGTTTTAAATCCTTCGCCTGTATAACCTCCCTCTATGCCGTTGATATCGCAACTAGGCCTGGCCCATATCTGCTCGAGAACTGAGAAATTATTTTCGCCCGCTGGTATGGATAAGCCGACAGCATTCAGAAACTTTTCTCCGTCGTGATTCAATGCTGCCCATTGCTGGCGAATCTCTTCGGAGAGAGGTTCGACGCCGTTGTAAAAACCCTCAAGTGTTATCTGTCCATTGTCATCGTGCAGGTCGGCAAGAATTTTGGTCAGTACACGAATCGGATTCATCGCTGGTCCGCCGTACATGCCGGAATGTAAATCCAGAGAAGGGCCTGTGATGGTTAACTGTTCACCTACCATGCCGCGTAACATGGTCGAGATAGTGGGTGTGTTGGCGTCCCACATACCCGTGTCACAAACCAGGGCAAGATCAGCAGACAGAAGTGATTTGTTTGCTTCCATAAAGGGTATCAGGGAAGGTGAACCACTTTCTTCTTCTCCTTCAAAGAAAATGGTGATGTCGGTTGGAAGCTGTCCATGCACTGTTTTCCACGCGCGACAAGCTTCAACAAATGTCATCAGCTGTCCTTTATCATCAGCAGCGCCGCGTGCTCGAATAACCTTGCCTGCAGGTGTCTCTTCGATGGCAGGTTCAAACGGCGGTCGATCCCATAAGTCCAGTGGATCGACAGGTTGCACATCGTAGTGACCGTAGAAGAGCACATGTGGGCTATCTCTATTGCCAGACTGCTTACCAACGACCATTGGATGCCCAGGTGTCTGGTGCCGCTCCGTGACAAATCCTATTGACGATAAATCGTTAACCAACCAATCCGCGGCCTTGACGCACGAATCCGCATAAGAAGGATCTGTAGAAACACTGTCGATTCTCAACAGCTCGAACAAACGATCAGTTGCCGCATCGATCTGCTCATCAACATGTTTTAGTACTGGGGTCGAACCATCGTAAGCCATTGAATACAAATAGTCTTTTGAGTTTTTAAGGCCCTATATGATGCCTTATATGGCGGAAATATGTGGTAAATCCGCTGAGCTCTCACGCCACTGATAATCCACTATATAAGGCTTGAATTTAGCTATTTTTTACCGATAAAAATATAGAATTCAAAGACTTGTCGTGGTCCGACCCGCTAGCGCTAATTCGATCAATGCGCCGCGGTCTTGGGTGATGGCTTCGTCGAAAACTGATTGGAAGGCTTCTGTTGTTGTCACCAGGTAGCCGGGGATGCCGTAGGCCTTGGCAAGGACTGTGTAGTCTGGATTGATGATCTCTGTGCCTGAGGGTCGGCCGGGGTATTCGCGTTCCTGATGTGTGCGGATAGTGCCGTAGCATCCATTGTTGAGTATCAGAATAATGGGGACGCAATCATATTGCACCGCAGTCCCGATCTCCTGACCGTTCATCTGAAAATCGCCATCGCCAGCGAAACAAATAACAGTACGTTTGGGATATCGCCTTTTCGCAGCAATGGCGGCGGGAACGCCGTAGCCCATTGCACCGCATTGTGGTGCGAGTAGTCGCATTTTCTTGTGATATTTAATATATCGATTTGGCCACACCGCGAAGTTACCAGCACCGTTGGTAATGATTGCATCATCGGGTATCTTTTCTTGCACGTAGCGCGTCACGGAAAGCATGTCGACATCTCCAGTCGAGGGCGCTGAAGCGGGTAAGTCGAGATAGGCTTCGCGGCAACTTGCCAACCACGCCTGACACTGTTGCTTGATTCCTGCAAACGTTTCATCAGACCCGCTTTCAAGTAATGACTTGCACATTTCATTTGGCCCAGAATGAATCGGTATCTGTGCTTGATAGACCTTACCCAGTTCTCGATCGGAACTGTGCACATGGATCAGGATTTGAGTCGGGTTAGGGCAGTCAAGTAATTCGTAAGCACCGGTAGTCATTTCACCAAAGCGAATACCGATAGCGAGAACGACATCAGCTTGTTTGATTACATCGCGCATATAGCTGGGCATGCCGACGCCAGCATCCCCGATATAAACCGGATTTGCGTGATCGCAGAGATCCTGAAATCTGAATGCAGCAACCAATGGCAGGCCTGCTTGATGGCAAAACGCATCTAGTGCGACACGACCATCGTTGTTCCACCCACCGCCACCAGCAATGACCAAAGGACGCTGTGCCTGAGTCAAGACATCGATGGCTGATGATAGTGAATCCAGAGAAGGACTGGCCTCGGCAATAACGACACTGTCACAAGGTTCAACCGATGTTGTGCTTCGTAACATATCCTCAGGCAATGCAACCACAACAGGTCCTGGTCGACCGGACAATGCCGTCGACCACGCACGACTTATCAGCTCTGGTATTCGGTTGCAATCTTCGATTTCCACCACCCACTTTGTCAGGTCGCCAAAGAAGCTGTAGTAGTTGATTTCCTGAAACGCCTCGCGGCCTTTCATATCCGAACCGACTTGTCCGACGAACAACAACATGGGTGTTGAATCTTGAAAGGCTGTGTGAACGCCGATGGAGGCGTTGCTTGCACCAGGGCCTCGGGTTACAAAACACAAACCCGGGGAACCGGTCAGTTTGCCATGCGCCGCTGCCATAAACGCAGCACCACCTTCATTACGGCAGATCGTGAATCTGAAATCGTCGGTTCTGTCGTGAAAGGCATCGAGAACGGCGAGATAACTCTCACCAGGAATACCAAAACCATCGCTTGCGCCTAGTGCCAGAAGACAATCGACCAGAAGTTCGCCACCGGTTCTTTGCATCCAAGTAATTCCCGCATCTGTTCTCAAACCCGATGAGTGTACTCGCTTCGAATCGGACGCTGTTGGTATGTGCGGTTATGCGGAACGGATCTTCGTGCTACATTGCTGAAATCTGATTCATCGCCGCAACGTCATTTCTTCAACTCAGGTTCCACCCGTCATGTCAGCTTCCCTGGACATCTCCGTCTTGAATGAAGGTTTTCGCAAACAGGCTTACGTCGCTGACAACGAACTTCTAGTTGCCCTCGCACTATCAGATGTACTGGAAAAACCTTTGCTGATAGAAGGTGAGGCTGGCGTCGGTAAAACCGAGGTCGCGAAATGCCTGGCCAAAGTGCACGGTCGGCGCTTGATCCGCCTTCAGTGTTATGAGGGGCTGGATGCTCAACATGCGCTTTACGACTGGGATTACCAACGCCAGTTACTAGCAATTCAGATGGCAGGTAGCGCGGAGCCAGAAACACTTAAAAAGACTCTCTACAGTGACGATTACCTCGTCAAACGCCCGATGCTTGATGCCATTTCGAGTGAGCAGCCGGTCGTTCTGTTGATTGATGAAATTGACCGTGCCGATGAGGAATTTGAAGCGCTATTGCTTGAGTTGTTGTCGGAATATCAAATCAGTATTCCAGAACTTGGAACCTTCCGTGCTCTAACGCGGCCGCAGGTGGTGCTGACCTCCAATGGCGTTCGTGAGCTTAGTGATGCTTTACGTAGACGTTGTCTGTATCACTATATGGACTATCCAACAGCCGAGAGAGAACGGCAAATCATAAAGGCCAAACTTCCGAACATTGATGTGAATTTGAATCAGCAAGTGATCGATATAGTACAAAAACTCCGCGGATCGGCCATGCGAAAAGCCCCTGGTGTTGCTGAAACCCTGGATTGGGCTGCATCGCTAATGCGCATGAATGTATCTGATCTATCTACCGATACTGATCTTGTAATGCAAAGTCTCTCCAGTTTAATCAAGACACGCGAAGATCGGCGACTGATTAGTGATCCTGAGAGTGGACTGGCAGCGATGATTGTGGGCAGGGAAACATTGCCACCTCAGACATGATCCAGCCTAGATGATGCAAGTAGACATGAGCAGGCGAGTAAGCGACTTTGGTCAGTTTCTTCGCGCTAATGGTGTTCAAGTCGATCCAGCTTCACTGATTGATATGCAGCGCGTCGCAGCACTTGATATGTTGCGTTCACGACATCAGTTAATGACAGGCTTTCGTGCTTGTGCCAGCAAAACACCTGAAGATTGGCATCGCTTCGCACTGCTCTTCGATGTTTATTGGCGACCCGTGGAAGAGCTGCGTGATTCCGAAGGTGATGCAAGAGACGACAATGAAGGTGATTCGCTGAAGCTATCGGGTGGACAGAGACTACTGGGGCTTGCCGGCACATCAGAAAAAACAAAGCAGGAAGAGGAGTTTTTCGGAGCAGGTGATTTCAAGGCTCTGTCTTTGGCCGATTTTCGATTCGTATTCAATTCGAACGAGATGCGTCAGATAGAGTTTTTTGTAGAGCAAATAGCCAGACGCGCGCGCCGGCGGGTGACACGTCGCGAACGAAGTGCGAATCATGGTCATATGGTCGATCTCCGAAAATCAACTCGTGCATCGCTTCGTTATCAAGGTCTCCCTGTTCAATTACGTTACCGTCGGAAACGACAACGTCTGCATCGATTTGTTCTGTTGCTTGACATCAGTCAGTCAATGGATGTCTATGCCAAACTGTTTTTGCGTTTCTCACGAATAATTATGAGCGTCTTCAGTCGATCGGATGCATTCGCGTTTAATACCGAATTGATTGCACTCGGGCGAGGCCATGCGAAACTGACTGAGGCTGATTTTGAATATACCTTGAACCTGATGGCAAAAGCTTGGCTTGGCGGCACCCGGATTGCCGAATCGTTTGAAGTTTTCAACGAAAAATATTTAACGAATCTAGTGAATTCACAGACTACAGTCGTTATTTTCAGTGACGGCTGCGATACCTCCAAACCTGATCGACTCGCCGCGTCTGTGGCGACTATACAACGGCGAGCGCGAAAACTTGTTTGGGTTAATCCCTTGCTTGGGCGCTTTGCGCCGGGTCAGGAAAACCGTTGGATGGATCCGATTGAACGTTATACTGATGTCTATTGCAGCGCTCACAATCTTGAGAGCCTTGTTGCTTTGGAGCGTGAGCTGTTATTGTGATCGCATTACTCTCAGTTGATGCTTTTACAATCAAATGCTGCGTTAATACCTGGTTGGATTAAGAACATGTCAATAGCAATCCCAGAAGATGCCGATGCGCGACGTTCGGTCAAGCCCATAGTCTGTTACGACGTTGAGTCAGTTCCCTCGCGCGAAGATAACGATATTAACGTTTGGCGTAACACGCTTGAATTAACAGATACGGTTGTCGTGCCTCCGCGTGATGCTCGAACCTTTGAAGTACCTAAAGGGCACGGATTCAGGATCGTCAGTGTGGAAGGTTCACAGGTGGGTGATTTGAATCTGTGGAACCGTGACGATCTTAACGAACGCTTTTTCAGCGGTAAGACACGCCAGTTACATGCAACTCATGTCACACGTGGCGATCGCCTATGGAGTAGCTTGCCGGCATTGCGTCCACTGGCGACGATTACCAAGGATACGTTGGAATGGTATGGCTGGGATGCCTACGGAGGTGGTGTGCACGATGTTATCGGTACGCGTTGTGATCCCTATACAAACAGCCTGCTGAAAGATTGTGATTATCATTACTGC
Organism: uncultured Granulosicoccaceae bacterium; assembly: GCA_964594905.1. Taxonomy (GTDB): domain Bacteria; phylum Pseudomonadota; class Gammaproteobacteria; order Granulosicoccales; family Granulosicoccaceae; genus Granulosicoccus. The sequence goes on along the minus strand of CAZQOI010000036.1, from coordinate 1,696 downwards.
TGTCATTCAAATCTGAGTCGCGCTCTTGCTGATTATCTAAACAAACCAGTTGCAGAGGTTGAATTGCACATACATGATGTTCTTAACGTTTTCATGTGTACTGGTTTTACGCTGGATACCCATCAATATTTTATGAAAGCAAGCCCGGTTCGGCCAGGGGACTACATCGAATTTTTGGCTGAAATCGATTTGCTTGGCGCTTTGTCCAGTTGTCCGGGAGGTAATTGTGGTAGCAGCCACTCTGACGACAAAACGCCCTGCTACCCGTTGCACGTAGAAATATACAAACCGTCGGATGAGTATCTCGATTCGTTTGAGGGTGCATCATCTACCGCCTATGACCGAAGCCATGGGCGTTAGTAAATAATAGAAAATTTATTTAGTCGCACTATATAGTATGACTAACATGCTTGTTCGCTTG
>CAZQOI010000036.1:0-1175 GCA_964594905.1 uncultured Granulosicoccaceae bacterium | reverse complement strand
TTGATTGTTTTTTTACGATTAATGCGTGAGCAATTCGTGCATCAATTTAAGGGATCTACCAAATTATCGAGCCAATTCCTGAATATGCCAGGCAAGTGCGGAGTTGCTTGATATAACGGGTTTGCCGATTGAATTGCTTGCTTTGTCGAGAACTGTCTTCAATCTCAGATTAGTGCAAGAGGCGAAGACGGCATCAACATCTGCCTTGGTGCCCAATTCAATGACTGCCTGCATGATGGATTCCGAAGAGATGCGACAAACCATATTATCGCTTTCCTCGTTAAATGACGCAGCCGCCGTAACTGATAAGCCGCTAGCTTCGAGATTCTCCCGCATTGCTGTCGAAATTGAAGGGATATACGGCGTCAGTAGTCCAATGCGTTTAGCGCCAAGAGCGGCAAGATTAGCTTTAACTGCCGTCAACGGGTTAGTGACTGCCACATCTGGTATCACGCTCTGTACCAGCGAGGTTACGTTTTCTTCGCCAATCATGGTGCTGGCCGAAGTACAACCATAGACAATCACATCGAATTTGTTTTCAAGGGGTAACAAAGAGACAACCTTGGGTATTTCATTTGCCATAGCCGACAAGGTTTCAGGCGTCACGTTTGAAGCGTTTGGGATTCGTGTGTGAAAAATACGCATCGAATCTGGTAGCCAATGGCGTAGCTCGTCCTCAATGACCTCGTCAGTTTGCAGAACCACCACACCAACACTGGGTGAATTAACTGAGTAGTCCTCTTGAACATAATCGAGATTTTGCATTAGCTGATTATCATCATGTCGCGCGGTGCGCGCGTTGAAAGAAGTTCATATCCGTTTTCAGTCACTACTACATTTTCTTCATGTACCAACATCTTGCCAGGTACAAATGTATAGCCAGGCTCAAGGGTCAACACCATGCCAGTTTGCAAGACGGTTGTGTCAAACGGCGTGATTGATGGAGTTTCTGTTAATTGAATACCAAGCCCATGCCCGAAGCGACCAACGTTTCCACTAGTCTCTTGCAAAATGCAGTTCATCGCTTGAAAAATATCCTGACAACTCGCGCCGGGGCGTAGCGTTTCAAGTCCTTTTTCTGTGGCATCCCATAAACGGTGCTGAGCATCGCTCACGACATCGTCGAGAACACCCACTGAAAAATTCCGATCAAAGTCGGAGAAATAGCCATCATA
>CAZQOI010000035.1:24154-29938 GCA_964594905.1 uncultured Granulosicoccaceae bacterium | reverse complement strand
CCTAAAATATTCGCATCCGTCGAATACGCCTTTTCTTTACTGGCGCGATACTCAAAACCGTTCTTGATAAGAAACTCGCTCATCTCAGCTCGGCCACCGAGTTCTTTAACAAAGGTGCTGTCGAGCCATGGCTTATAGATTCTAAGATTGGCGTTAGTCATCAATCCATAGCGATAGAACCGTTCTATATCATTGCCTTTGTAGGTTGATCCATCACCCCAGATATGCACATCGTCGGCTTGCATCGCCTTGACCAGGATGGTGCCGGTTACGGCGCGTCCCAGCGGTGTCGTGTTGTAGTACTTCTTCCCGCCACTCTCGATATGAAAGGCGCCGCACATGATGGCAACCAATCCCTCGTTAACCAGGACCTCCTTGCAATCAACGGTACGCGCCTCCTCAGCACCATAGGCTTTGGCCCGACGCGACACATCATCAAAATCATCCTCATCCGGCTGACCAAGATCAGCCGTGTAGGCATACGGCACAGAGCCCCGCTGCCGCATCCAGGCAATCGCCGCCGATGTGTCCAGCCCACCCGAGAATGCAATCCCAACCCGCTCGCCAACCGGCAAATCCAACAAAATCTTATTCATGTATTAAGTTTAACGGGTCGGACCACCGTAAGTATTTAATTCGACTGCGAATAAGACAAAAAACAGCCCTTTTTAGAGCCTTAAAAGACCGTTATCACCTGTGAAAATAGGTCATTAAGCAAAGATCAGAGGAGTGGAATTCTGGTCGTATCAAATTTTTGATGAATCGCTAATCAAGCCCATTACTGCACTAATAAGGTCGATATAAGAATCAAAATCTGTAGGTATTCGAACAATAAATCTGAAATATCAATTACTTAACATGGTCCGACCCGTAGGTCCGACCCGTTAGTTAGCGCTCTTTCAGGAAGGGAACGCCGACGGCTTTAGGGGCTATGGCCTTGCCGATAAATCCTGCGAGGAGGATAACGGTCAGGATATACGGTAGAGCTTGTATGGCTTGCACGGGGACTTCGCCGATGCCGGGCAGCTCGACACCTTGGAGTCTGATGGACACCGCATCAAGAAAACCGAACATCAGGCAGGCGAACAAGGCTGGCAGCGGACGCCACTTACCGAAGATCAAAGCTGCCAGGGCTATATAACCCTGACCTGCTGTCATCTCTCGCACGAAGGCAGCGTTTTGAGCCGTGGATAAATAGGTACCGGCGATACCAACAAGCGCACCGCAGATAGCAAGGGCGGCGTAGCGAATTCCGCTGACCGAGAGGCCAGCAGTATCAACCGCCAGCGGGTTCTCACCCACGGCACGCAGGCGAAGTCCAAAGCGTGTTCGATACACAACCCACCATGTTGCGAAGACAGCCGCTAAGGCCACATACACCAGAAAACTATGACCACTAACAACGTCACTATAGAAGCGACCTATAACAGGAACATCACTCACGGCCGATGCAAACGGGAGCTCCAGCGGCATAAACCGCGCATCACTACCAAGCGCTGGTGTTTGCCCGCCTTGTCTGAACCAGGCGATACCGAGAACCACTGTTAGTCCAGAGGCAAGGATATTGATCGCAAGGCCGCTGACAACCTGATTACCGCGATGTGTAATACAGGCAAAGCCATGCACCATAGCCAACGCCATACTCACAAGTATTCCGGCACCAAGTGCAAGCCAGGCACTACCAGTCACAGCCGCAACACTGCCAGCCGCAAACGCCGCCGCTAGCATCTTGCCTTCGAGACTGATATCAACAATCCCCGAACGCTCGGAAAACAATCCAGCCATCGCGGCCAGAATCAACGGCGTAGAAACACGTAACGTCGCGTCAAGTATGGCGAATAGTGTTGGTATCCAATCCATCACGCTGGCGCTACGTTTTCAACTGACTTGAATTTGAGATACAAGCGCACGACGAAGGGACGCAGCATCAAGGCCAACGCACCAGAGAAGAGGATGATCAATCCTTGAATCGCAACCACCATCTCACGAGTGATTTTCGGAATTTCAAAAGCCAGCTCTGCCCCACCTTGATAAAGCACACCAAACAATAAACTCGCCATGATAATCCCGACTGGATGGTTTCTACCCATAAGAGAAACAGCAATCCCGGTAAACCCATAACCTGCAGGAAAGTTGAGTAACAAGCGATGATGAACACCCATGATTTCATTCACCGCAACAAAACCTGCCAGTGCGCCAGATATGCACATGGCACTGACAATGATTTTCCTAGGCTGGATACCTGCGTAAATAGCCGCATCTTCACTGAAGCCCGCCGTGCGCAATTCATACCCCCAGCGAGTGCGCCAGATATACAACCACACCAACACACAGCAAAGTAACGCGAAGAACAAGGACAGGTTCAAAGGTGAACGAGTGACTTCTATACCAAACCAAGCGAGAAATTCATGCATGAACGGCAACCATGCAGATTCATCGAACAAGCGTGACTCAGGTGACATCTGACCAGGTTTGATCAACACATTGACTAGTAGATACACCATTAAAGACGCTGCAATGAAGTTGAACATAATCGTCGTAATAACGATATGACTACCACGATAAGCTTGCAACCAGGCAGGAATAAAGGCCCAGGCGGCACCAAACAAACCCGCAGCCATAATGCCTATCGGTATCAACAATAAGGCCGGTAGATAGTCGTCCAATAATAGAAAAACAAGAGCAACGCCAAGCCCACCAATATAGGCCTGCCCTTCTCCACCGATATTGAACAAACTCGCGTGAAAAGCTACGGCAACTGCAAGCCCTGTAAATATAAAATTGGTGGTGTAGTACAAGGTGTAGCCAATGGCCTCGTCGTATCCAAATGCACCGAAAATCATGATGCCAACAGCTTCAATGGGATTGACACCAATCGCCAACATGATCAGGCCAGCAAAAAACAGGGCCATGAATATGTTGAGGATTGGTATGACCACAACTTCAAGCCATGCCGGGAGCGGTATGCTGCTGGTTGCTATGCTCATGCAGCGTTATCCTGATGCGCATTTGCCATCATTAAACCAAGTTCTGTCTTGTTGGCACGACGCCCCTCTACTTCACCAACAATACGCCCCTCGAACATAACGATGATTCGATCAGACAAGGCCATGATCTCGTCAAGCTCAACCGATACCAGTAAAACGGCGCAGCCTTCATCTCGCATCGCCACAATTTTTTCGTGAATAAGTTCTATTGCACCAATATCAACGCCACGAGTTGGCTGACCAACCAATAAAACCGTTGGTGCTTTTTCAAGTTCCCGAGCAAGAATCAATTTCTGTTGGTTACCGCCAGAAAATGATCCAGATCGGAGCTTGGGATCACCAGGGCGCACATCAAAACCCTGCATCAATGTTTTGCAGGCATTACGTATCACGTCAAATTGCAGGAGTCCGCGCCAATTGAATTTAATGTCGCGTTGATAACCCAGTACTGATGATTCCGCGGCCGAAAACGCCTTGACCAGACCTAACTTCAATCGATCCTCAGGTACGTGATGTACTCCGATCTTGCGCATCTCTGCTGGATCAAGTCCGGCGTCAATGCTTGTCACGTGCCCGTTGATTTCAAATTGTCCGTCGCTCAGCTGAGATATACCTGACAGCACTTCGAGTAGCTTGCTCTGCCCATTGCCTGCAACTCCAGCAACACCAAGAATCTCGCCACAACGAACTTGAAAACTCACCTTGTCGAGTCGTGTTGCACCAAAGCGATCAACCAGGCTCAGGTTTTTAACATCTATACCAACGGGCGTATCGGCAGCCAGTGGTTCAGTTCGATGGAAGTCCCGAGTCTCAAGCTTTCTCCCAACCATCAGTTCTGCCAACTCACCCATAGAGGTCTCAGCTGTCAGGCGATGCGCGACCATTTCGCCGAGTCGCAATACCGAGACGGTGTCGGTGATGTCCATAATCTCGCGCAATTTATGTGTAATAAGAATTATCGTGACACCACGATCTTTAAGCGAGCGCAATACCTTGAACAACTGATCAGCCTCTTGCGGCGTAAGCACACCCGTAGGCTCATCGAGTATCAGAATTTCGGCGTGACGATAAAGTGCTTTGAGAATTTCGGTGCGTTGTTGTTCGCCAACAGGAAGTTCTGAAACCAAGGTGTCAACGTGTACTGACAATTGATACTCGTCGGCAAGTCGTTGCAACTCAGCCCGCGCTTTTGCAGCGCTCTGGTTAATCAACGCATGCCCTTCGGCACCCAGCATGACATTTTCCAGTACGGTAAACGTATCAACCAGCATGAAATGTTGGTGAACCATACCAATGCCAACATCTATGGCATCGTGTGATGAATTGATTGAAACCTTCTTGCCATTGATCAGCACTTCACCACTATCGGCTTGATAAAAGCCGTAGAGAATACTCATCAATGTGGATTTACCTGCGCCGTTCTCTCCAACGATGCCGTGGATAGAGCCACGACGAACAGCCAGATCAATATCCTGATTGGCGCGCACTGCACCAAATCGTTTGGATATTCCACGAAGCTCGATAGCCAAATCCGAACCAGCGACAGAACCTGTCCCCGACTCGTCAGCTAAACCAGATGGAGTATCCGGGAAAGCACCAGGCTTTCCCGGATTTGTCTCAGCGCTTGTCATCATTCAAACGCAAGACTTGTCACTACCTGAACAATACGCTTTCGCTCAGTAAGAACAGGCGTTATCGCTCATGTAATCATGAACTGCAATATCACCAGAGAGAATATCGGCAGAGGCTTGTTCAACAGCCGCTTTCATATCATCGGTGATCAAAGACTCATTGTTTTCATCTAGCGCCCAACCCACACCTTCTTCAGCAAGACCGAGAACTTTAATACCCGCCGCCCAAGAACCGTCCATTGCTTCTTTATATGCGTTATAAGCTGCAACATCTACTCGCTTGAGCATTGAAGTCAACATGGTGCCCGGATGCAGGTAATTCTGGTTTGAGTCAACACCAATGGCCAACTTGCCACCATCTTTCGCCGCTTGATAAACACCAACACCGGTGCCACCAGCAGCTGCGTATATAACATCAACACCACGATCAAACTGACCCTTAGCCAACTCGCTTCCACGCCCAGGATCATTCCAGGCTGAAGGCGTTGTTCCAGTCATGTTCTGGATAACATCAATTTTTGAATCAGCATGCTTGGCACCTTGCTCATAGCCACAGGCAAAACGTCGAATCAGAGGAATGTCCATACCGCCGACAAAACCAACCATGCCCGATTCTGATGCAAGAGCTGCAAGCAAGCCGACTAGAAACGAACCCTCTTGCTCTTTAAAAACCACCGACTGAACATTCGGTAGATCGACAACACCATCGATCAGCGTGAACTTGACGTCTGGAAATTCCTTAGCAACGGTTTCCATCGGACCAGCCTGGGCGAAACCAACACCCAGAATAGGATTTGCACCACGCTGAGCCATGCGACGAATCGCTTGTTCACGTTGAGTTTCGTTAGTGACTTCGAACTCTCGGTACTCGATACCCGTCTCTTCTTTAAAACGCTCGACGCCGTCGTAAACGCCTTGGTTAAATGATTTGTCAAATTTGCCGCCCATATCAAAGACGACAGCTGGAGAGATGTCCGCGGCAGTGGCTGCAGACGCTGCCATCAACATGCCGGCAATAACACCCGCGCGTAAAATAGTCATATAAACAGTCCTCAAGTAAAAGTGGAACCGGATCGAAGCACTAGTAACGTGCACGTTTTTTGGCTCGATTAGGCAACTGTGGCCCGAGTGTATCACGCCACTTTGCCAATACCCCAGCGCCTAGA
>CAZQOI010000035.1:0-24054 GCA_964594905.1 uncultured Granulosicoccaceae bacterium | reverse complement strand
CGCGTGGCCTCTTCCATATAACCGATCGACAGCATCAACTTGTTGGCCTTGACTGCAGAGATGGGCACATTGTGTTGCTTGAGTAGTTTTGTCAGTGAATCAACGTCATTACCTTTCACGAAGGGTCTCCTTGCTGCTTTGCATTCGACGCCTGAACACGCTCTTGCTCTGCGTCGCGAAATGATTCAGCGCTAGCCTGCGCCTCCAAGGGGCTCAGACCAACAAGCTCCAATACATCTTCGCCTATCAAAAGCGCAGTTTCAAATGTTTCCGGATAAGCTCGATCAACCCCAGTGCGCAACAGACGTTCATGAGCAGCAGGGTTGACCGCTCGCGATAGCAAAGTCATGTGCGGGTAATCACGGCTGACCCTTTGCACAAGCGCTTCAGCACTCTCCGCATCATCGATCGCTATGACCATGACCGCTGCCTTGTCGGCGCCTGCCGATGTCAGGAGATCTGGGCGCAGAGCGTCGCCATAGAAACCGACAAACCCTTCTGCACGCAGTTCAGCGAAACGATCGGGGTTGTGATCAATGACAGAGGCGCGGTATCCGTTATCTTTAAGCAATCGTGCAATGACTCGACCAACACGACCAAAACCTGCAACGATCACTTGCGAGTCAGCTGTCTGAGCGAGGCCAAGTCCCGTGTCGGTTTGTTGCCGCGCGGGAACGGTATCGCGACGTGCTGCAAAGAACAATAAGATTGGTGTTGTCAGCATGGACAAGGCAATGATCAAAACGATTTGCGAAGCAAGCTTGCCTGGCAGCGCAAAATAATTTACCGACAAGGCAACAATGACGAATGCCATTTCACCACTTTGTGCAAGCACTGTGGCTAACCAGATACGTTGTCGCCGAGGCACCGAGGAATAACGTAAAAGGTTTCGCAGTATCCAGGCCTTGACCAGTACGAGTAAGGCAACGAGTGCCAATGTCTCCAACGGTTTTCTGAGAAACGTCGCGAAGTCGATTCCCATTCCGGCGGAAATAAAAAACATACCAACCAACAAGCCACTGAAAGGGCGAGTAGCAATATGTATTGCTGAACCATACTCCGAGCGAATCAATAACAAACCCGCTAGCAAGGCACCAAGCTCCAATGGCAGATCCAGAACCTGCGCCAGTAACAAGAGGCCAATAACCAAAAGCAATGCAAATGCAGCAAATACTTCATCAAGGCCGATGCTGACAACATAGCGAAATACATACCGAAGTAGCTGTTGACCAAAAACACCGACGACAAGCAACACGCAGCTCCCCGTAATGACTTTGGGCAGTGGGCTTCCTTCCGTTGTGAACGAACCAATACCCATCAATGGCAGCAACACTATTAACGGAACCATCAACAAGGTTTGGGTTAACAGAATCTGTTGTCCGGTCTCCGTCAATGGTGAGCCAGTTGGGTAACGCTCATCAAACGCATGATTTGCAACAGCGCCTGATGACACTGACAAGGTCAGGCCAACCACCAAAGAATGATGCCAGGGATGACCAATCAACATCACAATGATGGTTATAACCAGAGTGGTCAGGAAATACTGCCAAAGGCCAATCGATGCCAGATCATCGAGAAGTCTGCGAACTCTGATCGGTGTTGCCTGCAATGCCAACAAAAGTAGTAACAGTACCGTTGCTGTCCGAGTAAACAGTTCGATGTGCTCTGCATCGCGGATTAGTGCCAGCCCCCAAGGCCCGACAAGGATTCCCGCCAGCAAAAAACCCAGTACAGGCCCAAGACCAAGACGCTTCGCCCCAGGCACAGCTAGAAGCCCTGCGAGCAGATAAATAAAGATATTCAGCAATAGGCTGCTGGTTTCACTCACGATTCAAGAGGAGTGCGATGTTCTTGCGGTCCACTTTGTCAGAAAGCCATCAAGCCAAGCGGTAATATCGGCATCATAGGCATGGGCGTCCTTCATCATGACAGTGCGTTCTGCTTCAGTCAGCCGACCAGTTTCCCGTTGCTTGTTTCGCTCGTGCCAGATCGCCAGTACTTCCGGATTGACTTCGGGGTGAAATTGCACCCCAAGGGTAGTATCACTCAAGGCAAATCCCTGATTGGGGAAATCGTTGCCCGTTGCAATACGACGAGAACCTGAAGGTAAATCAAAACCTTCGGAGTGCCACTGCATCACAGTTAATGGTTTTTTAAGAAAGTCCTGTCCGTCCTCGGTTGGCAACACCTCATGAAAACCAACTTCCCTGCATGCACTTTCATGTGGGCGAACAGTAGCACCAAGTACGCGAGCCAACATTTGCGCGCCAAGACAGATTCCGAAAAATGGCACATCCTGCGTCAGACATTTTTCGACGAAGGTCAATTCCCGCTTGACCCAATCATGTTCACTGCAGTCGTTGGCACTGTTTGCGCCACCAAAGACTACTATGCCCTTGTATTGACTTGGATCGGGGAAAGCATCGCCACTAACGGGGTAACACCAGTCGACACCAAGACCACTGCTATTCATCCAACACGTGCAGCGATCAATATTCCAGTTTTCTGAATGTTTGACAAATAGATATGGCGCTTTCGATGCCATGCGTCTTAGCCCTTCCAGGAAACACTATCCTCTCCGATGCGAGGACAGGACGCAAGTCCCGGGCCGGGATAACTCATTTCCGACTACAGAACACGAATGAAAAAGAGATTTGATACTGCAGTGATACCCGCCTCATCCTCGGCTTCAACCCGTAAATTTCTAACCCAGAGTCGCTGCAGAGGGCGCCCGGAAATTACGCCGGTTTCACTATTGATCGAAACCCCCACAGGCAATATGCCACCAATGACTCGGTACGTCAGCTCGTCTCCATCCGGATCAACAAACAGCGGACGAATCACCGCGATTTGTTGTCCCAGTGAAATAGTCTGGTTGAAAACACTGCCACTAAAAAATACCGGCGGTGTGTTGTCAGGCACCAAGGGCGCTGGAGAAATCTCTAGCGACACATTCGCCGATACTGAGCGACCACCATCGCTCGCAGTAACAGCAACAATATAACTTCCTGCGTCTTCATCTTCAGGTTCGCCAGACAGAATCCCGTCTTCGCTTAACTCGATATTGCCCGAAACTGGCAGTGTCGAATCATCGGCGGAGAAAGCGAGACTAATACCTTCCGGATCAACAAAATATTGCCCGAGGTCAAATTCAAATTCATCATCAGCGACCGCACTGAATAACGGTAGATCATCCAGCTGTTGTGGCGCTTGATTACTGGCGACAACACGTAAGGTTACAGTAGCGCTTGAACTGGAAACACCATCAGTTACCGTATAGTCGAACGTGTCGATGACTTCGGTCTCGATAGGATCACCACCGTATTCATAAGTGAACCCACCATCAGCACGAAGTTGAAAAAACGCCGCAAAGTCGGGCAATTCTTCCGCCGTTGACAACACCGTAAGCGATGGATCGTTTGTTACATCAATGTCGTCGAAGTCATTAGATAACAAACCAGTAGTAGCATCTGGCAAAACCACCAAGCGTGTGCCTTCAACAACAACGAACGTGTCGACGACCGCAGTGGGTGGGTCGTTGATCGCTATCAAGCATAAGTCGTATTCTCTTTGACTGACCAACTCACCTGCAGAATCAGTCACTGTTAATTCGTGTCGAAGACCCACCGAGGCTGACAATACCGGTACCGACACAAGAAACTCGTCCACATTTGGACTGCCCGCTGGCATTTGAACAAACTCAACAGAACACTGATTTAAATCCGTACACGCCTCTTCCAGGCTGTCAGCTGCAAAGGCTTGGTCAAAAGACCCGATGCTGGCACAGCTATCCAGTGCACCTTCCGCTAATGGCAAATCTGACCAGGTAAATTGCAGCGATTCACCAGCCGCCGCATCGCGACTTGTCAGGATTCGCGCCGGCGAATCCTCTTCGATAACCAATACATCTCCTACCGGTGCGTCGTCGAGAAACACAGCAGTTCCGGGAATGGAGATCTGCTGGGCACCGGTGGAATCAACCCAGTCACATGCCGACACTGATAGCAGCAGTATCGATGCGGGCGCCAAACCTCGGGATATTATGTTACGCATACAGCAATTGTAGAACAGTGACGCCAGATTGACTGCTATGGCGGCGTGACGGCAGAGACAGACTTTGTACAGCGCCGGCGTAATCGATTGTGAATCTCAGTTCAGGTGATGATCGATCAATGTATCGAGAAAGTGATTGAGCACACGTGGCGCATCTACCTCCATGCAAACCGCTGTATCCGGCAGGTTCTCCCAATAGGAAAGCGCATATTGATAGCCTTTTCGATCTACGGCCAATTGACCGATTGCGACGCTTTCACTGATAACACGGGCTGGACCTGCAATCGTTGTGAACGCATCAGGTATCAGAACACAGGCAATTGCTGCAGCATCATGCATTGCGCATTGAGGCTCTGCTCCCGCGTCATGTGCTGACGCCGCGGCACCTTTGGTGGTGTAGAAATCCACATAGAACTTGCTGGTTTGCCGAATAAGCTTTCCAGTCTGACCAGCCTCACTACCAACCCTGTTGAGATGACTATCACCAATCATGATGCGATGAGTCACATCCAAGCCAACAATAGTGGCCGGCCAGTCAACGGAAAAGACTTCATCCGCGGCGTGAGGGTCGTTTAAAAAATTGGCTTCAGCAACCGGCGACACATTACCCGGTTCATCCAAGGCACCGCCCATGACCACGAGTTGCTGAACAAGCGATGGCAATTTAGGTTCGCGACGCAAAGCCTCGGCAATGTTGGTCAAGGGGCCAACCGCAACCAAGGTGATTTCACCCGGTGTTTCTCGCGCGGACTGAATAATAAAATCCGCAGCATCCAACGCTTCGATGTTCGCATGCCGAGCTGACGCGTTCAGGGTCGCAGATTGACTCGCAGGTTTTTCTGGCGTGCTCTCGGGATACTGATTTCCAAGACCATCTGCGCCATGGACAAATTCTGCCGAAGCTTGCGGTGGACGAACGCTGGGCGCTGCGGCGCCTTTAGCAACCGCGACATCAACCGCGCCGAGTTGATCAAGAATATACATTGCATTGCGCGTCGCAAAATCTATATTGATATTTCCGAATACCGTCGTCAGGCCCAGTAATTGGATCTCCGGGTGACAAAAGGCATACGCGATGGCCATCGCATCATCGACACCTGGGTCTGTATCTAGAATGACTTTAGGCATAGAATAGGGTTTCCGAATCAGCACTGAAGTCTATCAGTGAACAGGCTCCCATTGGATCCTGATCCAACCCGATAAAAGTCTTAAACGATGAATTTCCAGATCCCATCGCCCTGCACAGGCGTCTGCACTATTGACGAGAAAAGTCAGACCTGTAGCGGATGCCACAGAAACATTGATGAAATTACCCGTTGGTCGTCAATGGACAACGACGAGAAGCTCAGCGTCTTATCTACACTGATCGAACGTCGGCGCAACACGAAAAGCGATGACGATGCGCTTAACAAATTCCCAACAACGCCGGATAGGTCGATAGATCCTTAAGCTCGGCATGAGGGTTTCCAGGCAGGGCTTCACGAGGCTGTGCATAACGATTGACCCAGGCAACCCGAAAACCAAAATGCGCGGCACCAGCTGCATCCCACGCATTTGAAGATTGAAAACTGATCTGCTGCGCATCGACACCAAGAGTGTCAACCGCTAACTGATATACGCGGGCATCTGGCTTGAAGATACCAACTGACTCAACCGATAATTGGTGATCAATTAATGCATCAAGTCCGGCACTGACAACTGCCGCCTTGATCATTGACGGGCTACCGTTGGTCAGTATTGCAGTTTGCATTCCCGAACGTTTAAGCAGTGTCAATACCTGCTTGACCTCAGCAAAGGCGTCAAGCGATAAATAAGCTTGCATCAGGCGCTCGTGCAATTGACTACTACTGAGTTCCGTCGCGGCTAAACTTACTGTCAATGCGTCAGATGTTACCCGCCAGAAGTCGCAATGCTCCCCCATAAGGCTTCTTAACCACGTGTATTCTAGCTGACGGGTACGCCAGGCCATCGACAACTCAGCGTAACGTGGGCCAATCTCATCGCGAAATTTTCCAACAGCAGAGTGCACATCAAACAAGGTGCCATAAGCATCGAACACACAAGCCTTGATATTGGTAAAGTGCTGTTCACTCATGAATGATTAGCTCCGTTGACTTGGCGATGGTATCGAATAGGTAGACGTCACATGTGCAACGGCTTCAGTGTTCGCGATAGTATTGAAGTAGGCATCACCCTGACCTACTGCTTTAATTTCGTCTGGTGACAACTCGCTGTACAAGGTAACCTCACCGACAGCAAGACGTTTACCCAGTTTGATCAAACGTGCAAACGCCAGTACATCACCAGGCAATGGTCGCCTCAGAAAATTGATGGACAAATTAGTAGTGACTGCAAGCTCAATGGGACCAATTCGCGACAGTATGACTGCATACATCGCAGCATCGGCAAGCCCCATCATCAAAGGGCCAGCAAGCGTTCCGCCTGGACGTACAAATTCGTCCCGGTATACCGAACGCATCCACACACCGCTGTTCGAAAAAAGCTCGACTTCAAGCCCCATCAGAGCGGCAAACGGAAGGCGCAAAGCCATGATTTCAGAAAATTCGGCCTCACTCAAACGAAGCTCGGATTGATTTGTCGTTGCATTCATGAAATAAAGAATAACAGGCATTTGCTTGTTTGGAGTTCCAATCAGACGCTAGACTCCTGACTATTGCTGAAGAGATGCGAAACTTGCCTTTGAGGCATCCAGCCAGCGATGCAAACCATAAGACGGTAATCTCAGGAGCCACCCATGAATGCGGGTACCAAGCCAAACAAGCCCACCAACAGCAAAGAACCAGTCTGTCTGGTCACGCACACGGATGGCGTTGCCACATTGACTCTGAACCGCCCTGATCAATTCAATGCGCTGTCGCATGCAATGCTTGATGCACTACAAACTGCACTTGATGCTTTGGACGATAGTTGTCGGGTTGTCGTAATCGCTGCGAAAGGTCGAGCGTTTTGTGCTGGTCACGATCTCAAGGAGATGCGGGCAAATATCGATGAGGCGTGGCAGGCCGATCTCTTTGCTAAATGCAGCAAGTTCATGAATACCCTGCTCGACATTCCTCAACCAGTTATCGCCAGAGTTCAAGGATTAGCAACTGCCGCGGGTTGTCAGCTAGTGGCAAATTGCGATTTAGCTATCGCTGCGAGAAGTGCAAAGTTTGCTGTATCAGGAATCAATGTCGGCTTGTTTTGCAGCACCCCATCGGTTCCGCTATCAAGAAACATACACCGAAAACGTGCCTTCGAAATGCTGATGAGTGGCGACTTTATAGATTCCGACAAAGCGTCAGAATGGGGTTTGATCAATACCGCTGTCGATGACAAGGATCTCGACAAGGAACTCACCCTTTGGTGTGACAAGATACGAGCTAAATCGCAGGTTGCAGTAACAACAGGCAAAAAGCTTTTCTACAAACAGCTTGAATTGCCAATGGACAAGGCTTATGAGTTGGCAGCGGAGTCCATGGCCTGCAATATGATGGCTGAAGATGTTTCTATCGGTATTGATGCTTTTAAAGAAAAGCGTGAGCCGGTGTGGAAACACCGATAAGCGATAAAACCATAGAGATAGGCTGCGAAACGCTAGCCTTGGCCTGATTAGAGGCCAGAGGCTTTAGGAAGAAACGTTGCGTCTTGTTTCTCGCTGGCCCAGACATCAAATTCTTCAGCAGAGAGCGGATAGCTGATGAAGTAGCCTTGGATTTCATCACAACCGGCTTGATTAAGAATTCGGTATTGAGCATCAGTTTCAACACCCTCTGCAATGACTTTCATATCCAGATTATGGCCAAGCGTAATAATGGATGACACGATAGCCTTGCTACCCTTGTCCGCTTCAAGTTCAGCAACAAAAGACTGATCAATCTTTAATTTATCCACAGGAATTTGTGTCAGATAACTTAAAGACGTAAATCCAGTTCCAAAGTCATCCAGTGCAACTCGAACACCAATTTTCTTGAGTAATTCCAGTCGATGCAATCCTGCATCCAGATCTTTCAAGAGCAAACCTTCGGTTATCTCAACCTCCAGGTGACTAGGATCAAGGCCGCTCTCTTTGAGCGCATCAATTACATCATCCTCGATATGCCCACGCGTAAATTGAACCGAGGAGCAGTTTACCGATATTATTGTAGGGCTCATGCCCGCATCTATCCATGTGTTCATCTGCCTACAGGCTTCACGAAGAACCCAACGACCAAGCGGTACAATCAGGCCTGTTTCTTCGGCCAAAGGAATAAACTCAACAGGATTGATTGTTCCTCTGCTGGCATGGTCCCAACGGACCAAAGCTTCGATACCAATAAGCTCACCGGTACTGACACTAACCTTGGGTTGATAAACCAGCGTCAGAGCTTTTGATTCGATGGCTTTACGAAGATCACGTTCAAGTGAAAATCGCTCCATGGCACGTTCATGAATACCACTTGAATAAAATTGATAGCCGTTACGACCAGATTGTTTGGCGTGATACATTGCTATATCAGCGTTCTTCAGCAGCGTTTCGCAATCCTCACCATCGGCTGGATAGACACTGATGCCAATCGTGGTTGTCACGCTCATTTTACTGCCAGAAAGATAGTAAGGTTTTCCGACTGATGCAGCGATGCGGTCAGCGACACGCGCGGCGTCTTCTGCCCGATTGATATCGGCAAGTAAAACGACAAACTCATCTCCACCAAGTCGAGCAACCGTAAAGCGGTTTTCGTCATGGTCGCCTTGTTGAGGACGGGCAATTGAGTCGGAATCACGTACAACTTCTGTCAGGCGCTCTGACACTTCCTGCAGGAGCTCATCACCAACATCATGACCGTAGGTATCGTTAACCTTTTTGAAATGATCAAGATCAAGAAACAACACTGAAAATCTTGACTCATTACGCTCAGCCGCCCGCAAGGTTCTGGACAAACGCTCGTTCAATTGGGCGCGATTAGGTAGCCCGGTAACGACATCATAGTAAGCGAGGTTATGTATTTGTTCTTGCGCCAGAACCCGATCAGTAATGTCCTGAACGGTACCAAGCATATGCGTGCAGGTCTGGTTTCTGTCGGTAGTAAAGGGTTCTGCTTCAAGACGCATGCGCCTTAGCTCAGTGGAATCTTCAAGCCTTATCGAGAATTCAACACTGAAGGCTTGCTCGTTTTTGGCAGACTCATCAGTAAGAATCTGAACTGACTGCCGGTCGTTATCATCGATCCGATCCAACAGCGAATCCCAGTGCCCCTTTGACTGCTTGTTTTCAAACCCAAACATCCGCCCGAGTTCCTGCGACCAGGAAAATTCCATGCTTTGCAGCTCGAGTTCCCAGTTTCCAATGCGCGCAAGTCTCTGTGCGTAGTCTAATTTCGCCTGACTGGTACGTAACTCATCAGCAGTTTTGGTTGAGCGCAACATGTACTGAACACGGTGCGGTAACACGATAAAGTTTACGGGTTTAGCGAGAAAGTCTGTCGCGCCTTCATCATAGGCGCGCGTGATTGAATCAAAGTCATCAAGCCCGGTGATCATGAGTATAGGGACATGCTCACCAGCAGCCTGCTTGCGTATCTCACGAATTGCAGCAAACCCATCCATCACGGGCATGACCGCGTCCATAATGATTAAATCCGGTGACGTCGCAATAAATTGCTCGACCGCTTGCCGCCCATCTTCCGCATGCACGATGTCAAAGCCCGCTTCCTCAAGCGCACCTTCAGCCATCATCAACGCAGCTGCATCATCGTCCACGTGTAAAACTACCGGGCGCTCACGCATAGCACCAGGCTTGATCATCGGCACTGCTTGTAAAGCAGGCTTGTTCATCAGGCAGCTTTTTGCCTCAGTGATTGCAATTCGGCCAAGGAGTCGTCGTACAACTGCGTCAAGCCTTCAGACAACGATTCACAGATTGATTCATCACCATCACGCGCGGCGTTCTCGATGTCACGGCAACAGTCAGAGAGCTTGGTAGCACCGAGATACGCGCTACTTGATTTCAAGGTATGCGCGGAAGTTCGGATAAGCTCAAGATCACCGATGTCGAGGCCACAAAGCAAAGACTCGATATTTTTCGGCGCATCGGTTTCGAACAAACCAATCACCATTTCCAGAAGATCAGGTTTACCGGGACGTTGTAGCGCTGTGATTGCCTCTAAAGCGCGAAGGTTAATTAACTCAGACATTTACTTATCCCTCACAATCCGTCAAAGCGCCAGTTATCACCGCTACGCCAGGCAGTTTGGTCTTTACCAAGCTGAGCATATTGGGCCTTCAATTCAGCCTTGATGACGTCAAGACGCGTTAGCGCAGACTTCAATGACTCGCGATCAGTAATGCTCAGCTTGCGGGAGTCGAGCGCGCTCTCGGTGGCTTCCGTATCGCAATTAGTTTCGACACCATCGATGATCTGCTCGGCATCAAACCTCTGCCGCCAGTCATCAGCCGTGAATTCGTCGAAGTCCTGATAGTCACTGAAGTCGACAAGGACGCAATCGTCATCACTTGATACAACGCTTCGCGGGTTGGACCAATACACGAGCATCGCAGCCATTGCCAAGGCGTAGAAGATCGCGAAGGCGGTACCACCTGCCAACGATAGATGCCCCCAGACAACAAACAGATAAAAAGCTGCTGCCATACTGAGCCGCACCCAAGGAGAACTTTCCAATGTCAAACACTCCGTGCATTACCCTGATGCTCGTATCGACGTGTTTTGGGGCTTCTTGACGGACTGCGGGCGATAGTTTGCGCCAGCGCACTGCGCGACCATGGAGATAAGGCTTTTCAGCGTTCTAGAGGATATTTGATGTGCGCCAGGTCTCAATTTCGACATCGCTGGCGGCTAGCCAGTCACGCAGAACCTCAATGGTGTGTTCACCAAGCTCAGGCCCTGGCCAACGAGTCAGCGCGGGGGTTACATCAAGTTTTGGATGTACCGCCGGCAAATGTCGTACTTCATCATCGACTGTCACGGCCTCAAAGGCGCCACGGGCAATAAAATGGGGATCTTCAGCGATCTCTCGAATCGAATTAATCGGGCCTGCGGGTACGTCCGCATCAGCAAGATTTTCCAAGGCGTCAGCGGCGTCAAGACTCAAGGTCCAAGCCTGTAGAGCAAGATCAATTTCCCGCTCGCACTTTACCCGTCCGACATTGTTACTCATGCGTGGATCTTCGGCCATATCCGCTCGTCCGATCAGGGTCATGAGTCTTTTAAATATTGAGTCACCATTTCCACCGATGACAATATAGCGATCATCTCGGCATAGATAGGTGTTAGTTGGCACGATGCCAGTCACGGTTGAACCTGATGGCTCACGCATGACACCACGACCATCGAACTCAGGGTAAACACCCTCAAGCATATTGAAGACACTTTCGATAATCGATACATCGACGCTCTGTCCGCCTCCGCCTGTTTGTCGATTGAACAGCGCAAGCACGGTACCCAACGTCGCATGCATACCTGCAAGCGTATCGCCCAAGCTAAGGTTAAGACGAACCGGTTTTTCACCTGGATGCCCATTTACGTAACGTAAGCCAGCGACACCTTCACAGGCCGATGCAAAGCCTGGGCGTTCAGCATAGGGTCCTGTTTGCCCGTAACCAGACACTCTTGTGTAAATAAGGTCTGGGTTATCCGGGCGAATATCATCAGGACCAAGACCCCAGGATTCCATACGTCCCGGACGAAAATTCTCCAGCACCACATCCGCAACACACATTAAACGACGAGCAAGTGCGCGGCCTTCTGGCAGAGACAGATCAAGCGTCAGTGATTTCTTGTTTCTCGCGATACTACGCCACCAGTACGATGTACCTTGATCGTCGAGAACTCGCCAAGTACGCAAAGGATCACCACGCCCTGGCGGCTCTATCTTGATGACCTCGGCACCAAAGGCGGCCAACATCTGACCGGCAAAGGGTCCCGCTATCAGCTGCCCCATTTCCAGCACGCGAACACCTCGAAGTACCTGATTGTTATCGGAAGCCATATCGGTCATAGTGTTGATTAAACAGAAATCTGATTACCCACATATAACATGGCACCGCTCCAATCGAGAAACGCACAGCCTGGCGACGGCGCGGTATCTCTACCGCCAAATGCGGCAAACTATACGCCCTTGTCGCCTCTGAGCTTTCTGACACGCGCAGCAGAAGTTTATCCCGACCACACCGCTGTCGTGCACACGGACAAGCAGCTGAGCTGGAGTGAAGTGCATAGCAGGTGCGAAACAGCCGCTAAGCGAATGCACGCACTAGGAATTGAGACGGGAGATGTTGTCGCTGTCATCGCGCCAAACATACCAGCCCTCTTTGAATTGCACTTCAGCGTACCGATGTGCGGCGCCATTCTCAACGCAATCAATACCCGACTCGAGGCTAGAACGGTTAGTTACATTCTGCAGCATGGTGGCGCGAAGCTGATTTTTGTTGATCGTGATTCCACAGCGACCGTTTTACAAGCACTTGAACTGATGAAGACGGCGGCGAAAGAAAGTGATAATGCCAAGGCAGAACTCCCTCAGATGATTTGCATTGATGACAGTGAAGCTAGCGGGGATGCAATCTGCGATATTTCTTACGAGGACTTTGTTGATCAGCATTCATCAAAGGAAGGCAACAGCCCCTTGCTTCCAGCAATAGACCCCACATGGCATTGGCAATTACCGTTTGATGAGTGGCAATCGATCGCGCTCAACTACACGTCCGGCACTACCGGAAATCCAAAAGGCGTTGTATACCACCATCGTGGTGCGATGCTGAATGCGGTATCCAACATCACCGGCTGGCACATGCCAATGCATCCAGTGTACTTGTGGACACTACCCATGTTTCATTGCAATGGCTGGTGCTTCCCCTGGACCTTGGCGGCCAACGCTGGTACTAGCATCTGCACCAGAAAAATTGACGCTGAAATTATCTATAGCGCGATCGCCAACCATGGCGTGACCCATTTTTGCGGTGCACCGATTATTCTGAACCTGATCATCAATGCTTCTGACGATGTGGTTAAGCCTTTACCTCATACCGTAAAGATCATGACAGCTGCAGCTCCGCCACCGGCAAGTGTGTTGTCAGCTATTGAAAGAATCGGTTTTGACATAACACACGTGTACGGATTAACCGAGACCTACGGTCCTGCTGTCATTTGCGCGTGGAAACCAGAATGGAGCTCACTCCCCGATGACGAACGCGCACGTTTAAAATCTCGCCAAGGCGTCCGTTACCAAATGCTTGAAGGCCTGGAAGTAATGGACCCTATAACCATGAAGCCTGTGCCACGTGATGGCACAACGATTGGTGAGATCATGTTTCGCGGCAACATCGTTATGCGTGGTTACTACAAAAATCAGTTAGCTAACGACGAAGCTTTTCGCGGTGGTTGGTTTCACAGCGGAGACTTGGCCGTTATGGACAGCGATGGCTATCTCAAGATCCAGGATCGGGCCAAGGACATCATCATTTCTGGTGGAGAGAACATCTCGTCAATTGAGATTGAAAACGCCTTGTACTCACACCCTGCCGTACTCGACGCCGCAGTTGCCGCAAAAGCTGACGATCATTGGGGCGAAGTTCCATGCGCCTTTGTCGAAATCAAGCCTGATCAGCACGCCAGTGAACAAGAACTCATAGACTGGTGCCGCGAGAGGCTTGCGCATTTCAAATGCCCAAAGCACATTGTATTTCGCGAACTACCAAAAACGTCCACCGGAAAAATTCAGAAATTTCGATTACGCGATTGGACCAAGGAAATTTGATCAATCAACTGGCAGAGAAACGACTTTTCACCAGTCGGTCTATCCACTTCATCAGCAGTCCATCAATACCCTGCTGAACACCAATCGATAAACGCGTCATCAGTTTTTTCTTTTCCTTGTAACTGACCATCAGTACATCACATTCCTCACAGGCATCAACGAGATACTCATCGCTTGTTGAGAGTTGGTCTGCAAGATTCATATCAAGTACATCCTGACCTGACCAGATTTCGCCAGTAGCTACCGTTTCAATATCCAGCGCTGGCCGACGCTCATTAACATAACTCTTGAACTGCTGATGAATACGTTCAATATCCTCTATGAATTTGGCACGCGCCTCATCAGTGTTTTCGCCAAATAAAGTCAGGGTGCGCTTGTACTTACCAGCAGTCAGCATTTCAAAGTCAATATTAAACTGTTTGAGCAAGCGATGAAAATTGGGGATTTGCGCAACTACTCCAATAGAGCCAAGTACAGCAAACGGTGCTGCAACCAGTTTATCCGCTACACAAGCCATCATATAGCCACCACTAGCAGCAACCTTATCAACACAGATAGTCAATGGAATCTTTTTCTTGCGCAGTCGGTCCAGTTGAGAAGCAGCCAAACCATAGGACGTCACCATTCCACCACCACTCTCAACCTTGACCACGACCTCGTCATCAACCGTAGCCGTTGTTAGAACTGCAGTAATTTCACGCCTCAGTTTTTCAACATTGGTGGCGCGAATATCGCCATCGAAATCCATTACGTAAACTCGTTTTCGGGACGGTTCACTAACGACAGTTTCACCGCTACCACGCTGTTTTTTCGCGCGTTTGGCAGCAGCCTTGGCGGCCTTTTTTTCCGCTTTGGCGGTTTCCTTTTTTTCTTTCAGCGCCTGTTTTTGCTGAATTGGTTCGAGCAAGGACAAGGACAACGCATCTGACATGTCCTCTAGGCGCTCGTTGTACTTCAGAATTTCTATATGCCCTTCCTTGTCACCCCCCGGTTGACGTCGAGATGCAGCAGCTACGATGACAGTGACGATCGCAATCACAGCGATGACAAAGGTCAAGGTCTTCAGAAAAAACAATCCATAGTTGAAGAAAAATTCAGCCACAGGAATCTCCGATTAAATTAATGGAAAACATAAAACAGCAATTACACGTTAAAACAGTTCACAGCCAAAGCGAAGCAACACGCAAGTATAAACTCACCGATTCCTTGTAACAAACCAGCATTGATGCACCCGGCTGTTTCGATGAAAATCCTTATCTATTGACCAACGACTACGATCCTCAATAGTGACGTCTTCTGAATTAGCAAGGCGCGAATTAAGTTCATCTTTATTGAACTTGAATTTTCTAAAATTATTCGAAAAGATCAATACGCCACCAGGAGTCAGAAATTCCAAACAAGCCATAATCGCATCCACATGGTTGTCTTGTACATTCCAATCTTGCTCAAGCGAATTCGAATTGGAAAACGTGGGCGGATCCAGCAAAATCAGATCAAAAGGTTCCAAGGCTTTCGCATCATCACTTGCCAGCCATCCCATCACATCCTGACGGATCACCTGATGTTTAGTGGGGTCGGCGTTGTTGTTGTCAAGATTACGCCTTGCCCATTCACAATAGGCTTTTGATAAATCCACCGAAACGCTGCTACGCGCGCCACCCAATACTGCAGCAACCGTTGCAGTAGCGGTGTAAGCAAACAGATTCAGGAACCTCCCATTGTTCATGGACTGCTGAATATGGCGGCGTACAGGCCGATGATCGAGAAACAATCCTGAATCGAGATAATCAGTAAAATTGACCTCGAAGCGGGCGCCAAGCTCCTCGACATGGGACACTAATGAAGTTGTGTTACCCGATTTTGTGTATTGAGCTTTTCCACCTTGTCGCTCGCGAAGCCGCAAATGAATGTTGTTTGGGGGAATCTCCAAGATATCGGGCAAACACCCCATAACCGCTGCCAGGCGATCAGCCGCTACCGCTATGTTTACCGTGCGCGGCGCTTTGTACTCTTGAACCACACAGTGTTTTTCATCGCAATGATAAACATCTATCGCGACTGCAAAGTCAGGTAAATCGGCATCATACAATCGATAAGCTTGAACGCCACTTTGCTTCAACCAGCCTTTGAGTGATCGGCTGTTTTTTCTGACTCTATTGGAAAATGCTGAAACATCAATAGCGTTGCCCTGTTCAACACGTGTCGATGGAATATCACCACCGAGTAACAGGCAATCAATACCACCATTCTTTAATTCAAGTACGGGATTCAACTGAAGATTCATTTGACGCCACGGCGCATCCTTCGCCGTAAAAATATGGCATGACCAACCACTGTAGTGCCGACTTAAAGATTGGCCCAAAGCCGCATAGAACTGATCGTCTGTCTTTAACCTTTCACCGTAGGGTGGATTAGTTAGCAGCAATCCCTTGTCAGATTTAACAGTCACAGAACCTTTTTTTAGCGCATCAGACTGTTCAATAGCAATGTGCTCATCAAGTTCTGCCGCAGATACATTCAATCTGCATTCTTCAAGGACTGAAGGAGAATGATCACTGGCAATAATATCGACATCGATCGCTTTTCTGGATGCTTTTGCATCGTTACGTAGTTGCAACCATAGCGATGCATCGTGTTTGCGCCAGGCGGTAAACCCGAAATAGTCTCGTGACCAAGCTGGTGGAATATTAGCGGCGATCATAGCCGCCTCGATCGCAAGTGTTCCCGACCCACACATTGGATCAACAAAGGCACTACCTTGAGATGCCCGACGTGGCCAGTCTGCCAACATAAGGAGGCCTGCTGCCAGATTTTCTTTCAATGGCGCACGCCCACCCTCTCGTCGATAACCACGCCGATGCAAACTATCACCAGACAGATCAAGTGCCAAACGAGCTTCGTCCTTGAACACATAGGCATTGACACGAATATCAGGGCGCTCGCGATCAACGTTTGGCCGCTCACCACTCGCTTCACGAAACTGATCGACAATGGCATCCTTGACTTTCTGCGCGCCAAATTGAGTGTGCGTAATTTCAGAGTGAGCCGAGAAAAAATCCACCGCGAGCGTATTGCTTGAAAGCATGTGCTCTGACCAATCAGTTTCACGCACCCCGCTGTACAAGGCATCCGGCGTCTTGGCCGGAACCCGACTAAGCGGTAACAGGATACGATTGGCAAGCCGCGACCAGAGGCACGCTCGGTAGGCGTCCTGAACATTTCCGGTAAAACGCGCGCCAGCGCCCGCTCGTCTGACCCCAGACAGCCCGATTGCCGTCAGCTCATCTGCTAAAAGAGGTGCCAAACCAGACGCGCAGGTGGCATAGAATTGAATCATTAATGGGGCGGGAAATCGCTACAATACGGGCAGTATATACGGGGACAATCGCCGCGTGACGGCGGAAGACAAAATGCCATGAAACTGACGAGCTACGGTGCCACCCAGGAAGTCACAGGCTCATGCCACTTACTTGAGGTCGGTGACACGAAGGTTCTGCTCGACTGTGGACTGATACAGGGGCGCCGAAAAGATGAATTACGGAACCATGACCGCTTCCCGTTCAATCCTGCTGAGCTTGATGCTGTAGTACTCAGCCACGCGCATATTGATCACAGTGGCCGTTTGCCGATACTGCTTCGTCAGGGGTTCAAGGGCAAGATCTATTCACACGCGGCAAGCTGCGACCTTGTCAATATTCTGTTGAAGGACTCAGCCTATCTCAACGCCCGCGACGTGGAACGTCAAAACAAACGCCGAACGCGTGAAGGTAAACCACTGCTATCACCATTGTATGAACCAGCCGATGTGGAAAAGACTCTACAACGATTGCAAGCCATGGCCTATCAAAAGCCACAGGAAATCGCTAAAGGCGTCACCGTACAACTGTTTGATGCTGGCCACATCATTGGATCAGCGATGGTTGAACTTGTGTTGAAGGAAGGCAGTGAAACCAGAAAAATTGTGTTCAGTGGTGATCTAGGTCATCGTGGCTCACCGATACTGCGTGACTTTCACATGCTTGAAGATGCCGATCTGGTGTTAATGGAAAGTACTTACGGGAATCGCGAACACAGAGATTGGAGTGAAACGCTTGCCGAGGTCAGTGAGATTGCAAGCACCGTTACGGCAACCCGCGGCAATATACTGATCCCGGCCTTCTCGGTCGGTCGTAGCCAGATGATTCTTTACACGATGGCGCGTTACTTTGACGAGTGGAATCTGGATCGCTGGAAGATCTTTCTCGATAGCCCAATGGCAATAGAAGCCAGCGAAGTGTATTTAAAACATACCTCACTCTACGATGAGGAAGCTGCCGAGTTCTATAAAAAAAACGGGCCACTGCTGTCCATGCCAAATTTGAAATTTTCGCGAACTGCCGATGAATCACGCGCCATCAATGCCATGCCCTCAGGCGCCATCGTTGTCGCTGGCAGCGGTATGTGCACCGGTGGCCGAATAATCCACCATTTAAAACATAACCTGTGGCGGCCCGATGCCCACGTCATCATTGCCGGGTATCAATCACCAGGCACACTGGGCAGACGCCTCGTCAATGGCGACGACACAGTCAAGATATGGCGCGAACGCATCAAGGTCAGAGCAACCATTCATACGGTTGGTGGCATGTCTGCTCATGCAGATCAGGACGGTATGATGACGTGGTATGGAAATTTCAAAAACCGACCACCGGTACTCTTGGTGCACGGCGAAAAGTCATCAATGAAAGTCCTTGCGAAAAAACTCCGAAAGGAACTTGGCGCACGCGCCGCTCCCGCCAAGCGTGGGAAATCAACCGACTTGCTAAAGCTTGAATACTTTTAGCTTTAGGCCGTCCAATGTCAAAGTCAGAGGCATATATACATTCAAGCCACTGATCGTTCGATTTTAAATCTAACCTGGAAATACGAGAGTTAAAGATGAGCACAGAACGCGAATCCATGGAAGTCGATGTGGTCGTTGTGGGTGCAGGGCCTGCCGGGCTCTCCACGGCATGCCGTTTAATGCAGTTGGCGCAAGAGAAAGAACAAGAAATTTCTGTTGTCGTTTTGGAAAAAGGTTCTGAAGTTGGTGCGCACATACTGTCAGGTGCGGTCGTCGAACCGCGTGCCCTTGAAGAATTGTTTCCTGATTGGCAATCCCAAGGTGCACCACTGAATACTGCGGTAACGCGCGATGACATCCTGTTTTTTACCAGTAAGGAAAAATCACTGCGCATGCCAGGGTTCATGTCGCCAAAAACGATGCACAACCACGGCAATTTTATTGCAAGTGTTGGCAACCTGACTCGCTGGCTTGGTGAACAGGCAGAGAACCTTGGTGTTGAGATCTTCCCAGGCTTTGCAGCGGCAGAAATTCTGTACCACGAAGATGGACGCATCAAAGGTGTCGCCACGGGGGACATGGGACTTGATGCGGAAGGCAATCCTAAAAGCGGTCACGAGCTTGGTATGGAATTGCACGCGCGCTACACCGTTTTTGCAGAAGGTTGCCGCGGACACTTAGGCAAGGAGCTAATTAGCAAATTCAACCTTGATGAAGGTAAAGCACCACAGCATTACGGTATCGGCCTGAAGGAACTGTGGCAAGTCGATCCAGAAAAGCACGAGCCAGGTGTTGTCGTTCACGGTGCCGGCTGGCCATTGTCTGAATCAGGTAGTACTGGTGGTGGCTTTCTCTATCACCTTGATGACAATCAAGTGGTTGTCGGACTCATCATTGACTTGAACTACTCCAACCCACACTTGAGTACCTTTGACGAATTCCAACGTTTCAAGCAACACCCAACCATCCGCAAGGTGCTCGAACGCGGTGAACGTGTCTGCTACGGTGCGCGCGCTATCGCCAAAGGTGGTCTCAATTCCTTACCACGCATGAGTATGCCTGGTGGATTGCTGGTTGGTTGCGATGCAGGAACTCTGAATTTTGCCAAAATCAAAGGCACTCATACGGCGATGAAATCTGGCATGGTTGCCGCGGAAGTCATTGCCAGTGCGCTAGTCGAAGACAATAACGAAGGTCGCGAACTCACCGAATTCAATGATGCTTTCATGGCGAGTTGGGCTGGTAAAGAATTACATGCATCACGTAACTGGGGTGCTGCCCTGCACAAGTTCGGAATGTACATTGGCGGTGCCTACAACTTCATCGATCAGAATATCTTTGGTGGTCGACTGCCTTTTAAACTGAATGACGACACGCCTGATCACGAAACATTGAAGCGAGCCGATGCCTGCACGCCGATCGACTACCCAAAACCCGATGGCAAAATCAGCTTTGACAAACCTTCATCTGTTTTTCTGTCGAATACCAACCATGAAGATAATCAGCCCGTACACCTTCAGCTTAGCGATGCAACAGTACCTATTACGGTTAATCTGCCGAAATTCGCAGAACCAGCACAGCGTTACTGCCCCGTAGGCGTGTATGAGGTTATCGTCGAAGACGACCTACCCAGGTTCCAGATAAATTCGCAAAATTGCATCCATTGCAAAACATGCGATATCAAAGACCCAAGCCAGAACATCACTTGGGTGGTACCCGAAGGTGGCGGTGGGCCAAACTATCCCAATATGTAGAGAGCCACGCTAGCTCTGGCTAGCTGTCCTTATTGCCGCCAGAATCAGCTGATTTTTTGCTGCGCTTTTTTGCGACAGCTTTCTTTTTGGCTCGTGGTTTGGCGGCTGCCTTTGCAGCTGGGGCCGCTTCACTCTTTGATGCTGAAGTTGTTTTAGTTGCAGGTTTTGCGGCAGCTTCTCGTTTGGCAGCAGGCTTCTTGGACGCAGGTTTAGCTTGTGGCTTTGAAGTGGCAGTGGTCTTTACCTCACTAGCATCTGCCTTCGGTGCAGGCCTTTCAGCCGGCTTGGCCACTTTTGCTGTTGCATCCAGCTTGGGCATTGGCGTTTCGTGCTTCACAATCGCCGTGTCAGCCTGAACTGATGGCGACTCCTTAGGAGTTACTGACGCTGAATCGCTGGACGCAGCGTTTGGTCCTTTCGAATGATTTCTATGTTGCGAATTGCGATTACGATTCTGGTGACGTCCGCGACCTTGAGGATGCCGATTACCACCAGCATTAGCCGAGGAGCGATTGTTATTGTTGTTACGCCCTTGTTGTGGTGGTCTGTTTCGATTCTGTCCTTGATTCCGACCATTGCCACGCGCATTACCCTGCTGCGGTGCACGATTGCCTCCCTGACCTTGACCTCCCGCTCGCGCTTGTCGATTGCCATTGGCAGGCCGACGTGATCGGCCACCGGGTCGTTGATTTCCTCGACCACGGTTAGCGTTATGACCGCCACCAACAAGACTACCCACATTGTAAGGATCAAACCCTCCAACCAGGTTACTGTCGGATGGAAAACGATTATTGACGTTATAGTTGTCGCGATTGCCAAAGTCATCGTCTTCAAAATCCATGGCTTGCTTGGGCTCAGGCAAAGCCCGATTGCCGATAGCATCCATTTCTTCGGTGATATCGTCGATCGCGATATCGTCGTACAAACCAGGCGACCGGCGATTGCCTATATCATCCGCAACTTGACGATTCGCGCGTGCTCGATTGGGTGAACGACCTTGACGCTGCGACCGGTGACCGTTGCGGGAATCCGAGTTTCCACTGTTACCGCCTTGATGACGTGATTGACCATTGTTACCGCCCGAATCGCGTCGCTGACCTTGCGGACGGCGTTGACGGTTATTTTGTCTTGCATTCTGTGAGCGTGGCTTACGTCGAGGCGGCCCATCGTTGCGTGGTGCACGAGAATTAGACGACTCGGAATCGCTACTGACCGCTTTTTGCGGTTCATCACTTGTCATACGAAAACAATCTCGTCATTAATCATACGAAAACATGAAGTAGATATCGTTGTTTGTCATAGCGTCGGTCAACCACAAGGTTACGGACGCCCTATATTTCTATTTTTCGCGAACAAACACGGAACCATCACGTGTTGTGTCTCGAGCCTTTTCGGCCGGGAACCCATTCGGGGACCCGTTCAGGAACCCTCTACAGCAATCCCTCGGGTTCACGCACCATCCTAACGGCCCGTGAGTTTAAGTCAAGCGTTTTCCAAAAAACCGTGTCTACTTGACTAACCACCGAGTCTAGTAGTTAAACTGGTAAAAACACGATTGATGCCAAACGTTCTCGTGGCTTGAGCTTCATGAACCAGTAATTTTGGTTTATTGTTCTTGAAAAATGCTCCTGTCGGACTCACTAATATACTGAATAATCAAGGAATCTCTCATGTCCAATTTGCGTTCACAACTCGCCCCTGGATGGTCCCCTGTAAATATTGGCTTGACGATCGTTCTATACCTGATTGGTTGGCCACTCGCTTTGATAATGCTTGCTTACATCGTTTGGGGACGACAAATGAATCTTGATTTTAGTCAACCTGGATCCTTTACATCATTTACAGGGCGACTTACTGGCGCTTACCGAGGCTTGAAACAAGGCTGGTCAAATTCTGCAGACGCAAGTAACCGAAGTAACGTCGGCTCAAGTCATGGCGGCACGCCCACCGGATTCACTGGCACTAGCAGCTTTGATGAAGAGAGAGAAGCACTCAAGCGCGAACGCGATGAACTCAACGAAGAACGTCGCAAACTAGACAAGGAACGTGCCGAAATACGTTAGAACCTATTACTTAGGATCAATGTTACTTCACGTATAACTGTTTGCTCTCAAGCCTACCCTGCGCGGCCGCTACATTGCTATGACCTATTAACTAGTAGTGGAACAAATGGTTCGGTTTAACCCTGGGCCAATTGTTTGAAAAGCGGTGAGGTGCGTTTCACAAAGAAATATCAGTATGGCTATTGATGACAATGATGTTGTCATGATCCTTCGTTTGTGAATGCAACAATCAAACTCGCGTGACGATGACGAACGAATTTGAAACCGCCTGAGCTACTGGTTAATTCCAGTGTATTAAGAATCAGGTGAAATTATGTATCGTTCCAGGTTTTTGGCAGGTGGCTTAGCAATTCTTAGCGTTTGGTTTTTTACAGCTCATGCTTCCACAGAACCCTTGTGCCTTTACGTCTCTTCCTATCACAAAGGCTATGCATGGTCTGATGGTGTAGAACGAGGGCTCCGGCGCAACATAGAAGGTCACTGCGATTTTGTTCAGTTTGACATGGACACAAAGCGCAACAAGAGCACTGAATCAAAAAAACAAGCTGGTGAAGAAGCCTACCAACTTATCAAAAAACTCAAGCCTGACGTCGTCATTACATCTGATGACAACGCTGCGAAGTTTCTCATCGTACCGTTTTTAAAGGATACCGATATTCCTGTCGTCTTTTCTGGGATCAACTGGACGGTCGAAGAGTACGAATTTCCTGCTCCAAACGTCACGGGCATTGTCGAGATAGCACCAATCAAACCTATGTTGAGCCAAGCTCTGGAGGTATCTAACAATCAGAAGAAAGCCGCTTACGTAGGCGCAGATACCTTATCCGAGATCAAGAACTACAGTCGAATAAATGAAGTAGCTCAACAAATGGGAATCAGCATCGACAGCATTCTTGCCGAGGACTTCGAGTCGTGGAAAGCAGGTCTGAAGACGGCTCAGCAATACGATTTCATCATCATGGGTAGCTACTCCGGCATCAATGATTGGAACGACAGCGAGGCGATGTCATACGTGGCAGAAGAGTCGCGAGTCATTAGCCTGACAAATCACGATTGGATGATGCCTTACTCAATGGTTGGTTACACGAAAATCGCTGAAGAGCACGGTGAATGGGCTGCGTCTTCTGCGGTCGCAATCTTGTCAGGCACACGAACCGGCAGCATCCCTTTGGTCACTAACAGAAAGTGGGACACCTGGATTAATAGTGATCTGTTGAGCAGTGCAGGAATAGAACTCAGCGAAAAGCTTCTTCGCAAAGCAAAGAAATATCAATAGCCACTGCACGAGAAGCGGTAATTAAGATGTCAGCAAATATTCTCACTGTGTTCAGTAAGGCTGAGCGTTTCTACGGATTTTTGTTGTTCGTACTTGCATCAATCGTTGTGATCTACCAGTGCATTCAGTTCAACTATGACAGACAGCTTGAACAAGCGACAAAATCAGCAAGCTATGTAACCCGTAGCATTGACAGCAAAGTTAGTGAAGTACGTACGATGATGTCATCGCTGGTCGGGATGCACTACGCATCAATCAGTTTGGATAATGGCGAGTTGCTTGGCTACTCAGAAACACTTAAAGAACAGGCACCATTCCTCAATGCACTAGGCCG
>CAZQOI010000034.1:4362-29977 GCA_964594905.1 uncultured Granulosicoccaceae bacterium | reverse complement strand
TTAGATCCAGTAGCGAGACTTCACACACACTGCGAGACGCAATACCGTCTCGCATTAGCCTTTGCCCACACTGCTGAACCCAGCTTCGGCAGTACCACTGGCTGGCTGATGCCCGAAAGTGGCGAGCGGTTCTCTTTACCGCAATTCCAATAAGCAATCTTACTTAAAAT
Source organism: uncultured Granulosicoccaceae bacterium (assembly GCA_964594905.1). Taxonomy (GTDB): domain Bacteria; phylum Pseudomonadota; class Gammaproteobacteria; order Granulosicoccales; family Granulosicoccaceae; genus Granulosicoccus. Next base: position 29,807 of record CAZQOI010000034.1, on the reverse strand, counting down.
CCATGCAGCAGGGCCGCTATCCATGGCATGGACAGAAAACTCTCAAGCGGCTTCACGCTTTTAGAATTGCTTGTGGCTATGGCAGTAGCAGGCATTCTATTAGGTGTGGGAGTTCCAAGCTTTGTACAAGTGATGAAAAATGCTCGCTTGTCGACGCAACACAATGACCTGTTGCAATCACTCTTCCTGGCCCGTTCAGAAGCGATCAAAGGCACTGCCGATGTTGTAGTTTGCGCTCGCGCAACCGACACCACCTGCAGTACCGACACCGCTGACTGGAACAATGGCTGGTTGGTTTTCGCCGAAGTCGGAGGCACAGCAAATCCCAACAATGCGCAGGTTGATACGGTGGACGATCTGATTTTGCAGGTCAACTCGCCAATCAGCGGCAATAACTACATTATTGCTGAAGGTTCAAACAACGGCGCAGTTGGTGGCATCAGCGATCGTTACTTCGTTCGCTATGCGGGTAATGGACTGACGAACTGGGTAAACGGAACGTTTGAACTTTGCGATGAAAACGATGGTGCCGATCGCGCCCGTGCATTGAACGTTGTTGCGACCGGCGATGCACGTCGTGCACGGAGTTCCAATGGGGCGGATAGCACGCCGTTAAATGTCTTTGGCGTGGCTATCGATTGCGAATGAACAGACGCTCACGCATGAAAACTTCACGTACACGTCAGTCCGGTGTTGGTCTGATCGAAATTCTGATTTCTGTCGTGTTGCTCTCTATTGGATTTCTAGCCGCAGCGAAGATGCAAATAGAAGGTATGCGCAATAGTCAGAGCGCCTACTACCAGTCACAGGCCTATTTCCTTGCAGCCGATATCATTGATCGGATGCGAGCAAACCAGGCAGGTGTTCAAGGAGGTTTCTATAACAACGCCAGTATCGATGACGAACTGGAGGATATCGGTTGTGATAATGCTGGAACTACCTGCTCACCAGCTCAGATCGCACTGCAGGATTTGTACAACTGGAGCTCCCATATTTTCCCATTCAACAGATTCACTGAGGCGCAGGAGTTTTACTTTACACCTGCTTTACCCGGTGCCGTAACTGGCACCATCACACCGGTTGCTGGTAGTAATGGTGTCCTGCAAGTCACGTTGAATTGGGTAGAAGTTATCAATAGCAGCGAACACGCACAACGCTTGTCCATCAACTTCGTTGCACTGCAACAATAACTGAGATGATGAGAGAAAACTTCAACAGCTCGAAAAGCGGCCGTTCCTCTTTTGGATTCTCACTCATCGAATTGATGATAGCGATGACGGTTGGGCTATTTTTGATCTCAAGCATGATCGCGGTTTTTCTGAGTAACAAGCGAACCAGCGAAGTCAACACCGCGATGGCCAATATTCAGGAAAATTCGCGCTTTGCATTGAACTCTATTGCTCGTGATGCCCGGGTATCTGGCTATCAAGGTTGTGTAGACATTAACAGCAGTCAGTTAAACGTAAATTCTGTCGCAGCGCCAGTAACCGCAGGTGGCTTGCGTGCCACATCAGCGCACGCTTCTCTCATTACCGCTAATGGAATCTGGAATCCACCATCACCTGTGGGCTTTACTCCATCCACCGCATTTCCCCCAGTACCTGGCACTCACACATTGATGTTTCAGTTCGGCGATCAGCGCGTTGCCTCTATCGCTTCACCGATGCTGAACGCCGGTACCATTATTCCCAACCAAGCCGCGCCTGTCACAATGGATCGCACGATGAGCGAAATGGGGCTCGCCGTCGGTGATCTCGCCATTATCGCCAACTGTGATGTGGGTGATCTGTTTACGGTTACCGCAGGAAGTGCCGGCTCCACACTAAACCATGCCGCGGGTCCAAACAACAACGCTAACTTATCGATCGCCTATGGCCTGGCAGATACGATGGCGCAAACACAAATCGCGGAACTCAATACTCATGTGTATTACGTTGGCAACACTGGGCTGACAAACGCAAACGGCGATATGATCACCGCCCTGTATCGACAAAATTGGCCGTTTACTGTCGACAACCCACCAACAGAATTGGTTCAAGGCGTTGAGAACATGCGAGTAGCTTTCGGCATCGATACCAACGGCAATGGCTCACTTAGTTACCTTCCGCCAGACGACGCAAACTTTAATCCTGTTGACGTTCATTCAGTTCAGGTCGGCCTACTGATGAACTCCTGGGACCGAGTATCACAGGACAATGACACAACGACTTACGAACTCGCCGGACAGCCGATAGTGTCGCAGACCGAATGGCCAATGAATACCAATACCCATGCTGGAGATACGCGTTTTCGCCTCGCGTTCAATACAACAATAAAAATCAGAAATCGACGATAGGCGCCAATATGATTCACTCACCTACACACTCAAAAAAACAGAATGGTGGTGCGCTGCTGATTTCAATCATCATGATATTCATGATGTCGATACTGGGTATCTCCACCATGCGTGGCTCCACTATCGAGCGACGAATGGCTGACAACGCAGTAGCGACCAATACCAACTTTCAAATCGCCGAATCGTCCACTGAAATGACACTGAATACACCAAACAACTTATTGACAGCCTACGCTGCGGATGGACAGGACGTCGCAATAACAACATCTATCAACCCAGATGTTTCCGCCACAAGTTGGTCAAATCTAAGGTTCGTCGGACTCGGCGGGGCCGTACCTGGTTGGACTATGGGTGTGGGCAATACAACCACTTTTGTCGGTGCTCGTTTCGTTGCTAACGGCAACTCACAGTCAACGACCGTCAGAGCCGATTCCAAAATTGAACAAGGTGCTAGCAGGCCTGTACCTGCAGCACCATAGAACACAGTTCAAAGTAGACATGATCAAGAATACTCGTTTTTTTAAGTGGAGCAAAGCTATGCTATCGACACTTTTTTTATCTCAACGGTCAGGCATCGGACACATCCGACATAAACTGCTGACAACTACTGCGACAGTAGCTATTGCGGTTACAGCATCGCTCCCAGCCCATGCTGATGACTCCGAAGTGTTTTTTGGACAAGTGAGTAATAACTCGTCAGTCCATCCTAACGTCTTGTTTGTTCTGGATACGTCCAGATCCATGCACGATCCCGATCCGGGTCAGGAAGGATCTCGTCTCGACCGCATGAAAGAAGCGATGGAAACGATCCTAGACGATGCAACTAACGTAAACGTCGGTTTGATGCGCTTTAACAGTATCGAGGGTGGCAGCTCGGTTATTTATCCTATAACACCTATAAACGAAGTTATCTGTGGCCCCGGCTTCCCTTGTGGTCCGACGAGCATTACCTCAAGTGTGAGAATCAGCGCCGACGATAGCGAACAATACAATGACCCGAACGACCCAAAAACTAACAATACATCTGATCTTTATATCGGTTTGGGTCAAGAAGCCGGTAGTGGTAGAGCCCAGATTGTCGGTCAACGATTCCGCAGTTTGACGATCCCACAAGGGGCCACTATCACATCCGCTCGAATGATATTCACTGCAGGCCAAACCAAAGCAGAGGAAGTCAACTTGAAAATCGTAGGCGAAGATGTTAATCACGCCGTGAGTTTTAAGAACGATGACAATCACCTGGGTGGTCGACTCGCTAATGCAACAACGGCGGAAGTTGATTGGAAAATCACAGAGCCTTGGCAGGCAGGTACTACCTATGAAAGCCCAGATGTGTCCAACATCGTTCAGGAAATAGTAAACAGACCGGGCTGGTGCGGTGGAAATAGTCTATCCATGATGTTTACCGGCACAGGAAACCGAGTAACGTTATCGGATGATGCTGGAAGTGACATAGGCGCCAAACTGGTTGTTACTTACGACGCTGATTCCATACCAAGCGATGGCGGTTGCCTTGAAAAAACCTTGACCGTACAGGTATCAACCGATACCAATGATGCTCAGGAACTTCTGTATCCAGGGTCTTACACCTACGACCACAGGATGTATCGCTACTTCGAGGATATTCGTCTACCACTCAATACTGTAAACAGCTATGAGTGGATTACCGCTTTCAGATTTGAAGACTTACCTATTCCAAAAGGCGCTGACATAAGAAGAGCAGATCTACAACTCGTGACAAGTGACCAAACATTCAGCGGGGATTCTACCGTAGAAATCAAGCTCGAGAACTCGACCCTGCCCAATGAAATAAGGTCAACACGTGGAAATCTATCCAATCGAAACCTGCTGACAGACAGTCTGGATTGGACTTTTCCAGATGCCAACGATATGCCAGCGGGCAGCAAAGTTCGTAGTGGAGATTTCGACTTCCTAGTTCAGGATTTAGTGGGAAGCGACAGTTGGAATCGTGAAAACAACGGATTAATGATTGTGCTGAAGCATAAGTCAGGAACCGGCACTCGCTGGTTCAAGTCCTTTGATAAAGAACCATCGGCTGCAGCAAAACTGCGCATCAGGTATCGAGAAAATATCGGTATAACTCGCCTTACAGCAAAAGATGAGCTGAAAGGCGTAGTCGCCAACCTTTCCGCGATCGGTGGTACACCGATTGCCGGCGCTTACCTGGAGGCTGCTAACTACTATCTGGGCAATGAAGTCGACTTTGGCAGAACTCGTGGTTCCGCTAATGCAATGTGGCGAGGCAGTGAAATTGATGAGCGACATGGTTATCACCGTGTTTCCCATCCAGACTCCTACATAGGGACCTCATCGACAGTAGTTGTACGCGATCCTGGGTGTACTGGTGATTACATGAACGATCCGGACTGCAAAACCGAAGAAATTACGGGTCCAGCGACTTACATATCACCACTGGCCTCGAGTTGCCAAAGCAATCATATCGTTTTCTTATCTGACGGTGCCCCTTCCGAATCGGTTACACCGGTAACTGATATAAAAAATCTGACAGGTAAATCCAATTGTGAAGGCAGCGGCGAAAAGGAATGTGTAACCGAATTGGCGGAGTGGCTAAATACCACTGATCATGTCCCGGGATTGGTTAATACCCAATCAATTACCACTTACACGATAGGGTTTAATCTCGAATCAGATTTTCTTGAGGACATCGCTGCAGCTGGCGGTGGTCGTTACTTCAAAGCAGCATCAGCGAGTGAGCTCACAAATGTGTTTGACGACATTCTGGCTGACGTGTTGTCAGTGGATACAAGTTTTGTCGCACCTGGCGCGACGGTCAACCAGTTCAATCGTTTGACTCATGACCAGAATATCTACTTTGCCTTGTTTCAACCTAATAAAAGACCCACATGGGAAGGCAACATCAAGCGTTATCAGCTGGCCTCCGTTGACGGTGAGACAACTATTGTCGACAGAAATCAGAATCCAGCGGTGAACGAGGATTCAGGTTTTTTCAAAACACTCAGCCAAAGCCTGTGGAGTGATTCAACAGATGGCCATGATATACAAGCGGGTGGCGCAGCGCACAATATTGAACTGAATTACACGTATGCACCAACAAATACACTGCGACGAGCGTACACCTTCACTGGTGATTCAAGTGAACTGTTCGGAAACAATACCACTGCGAATCTGACAGATGCCGCGCATCGCTTGAATGAAAACAATGCATTGATTACTGATGAAATGCTGAACATTGAGCACCTTGGTACAGACACCGCAGCGCGAGCGGCTTACCGCAACTCCGTTCTTCAATGGACACGTGGTGTAGACATACTTGATGAAGATCAGGACGGCGACAATACCGAAGCCCGCCGGCACATTGGTGATCCGATGCATTCGCGCCCTTTGATCGTCAACTATGAGCGCGCAGCAACTGGCAATCCGACATCAGGAACGGACGCAGATACAGCAGAGTCTCAGCGTGCAAATACAACTATTTACCTTTCGACTAATGAAGGGTATTTGCACGCTATCGATCAAGAAACCGGTAAGGAACTTTTCTCCTTCATGCCACAGGAACTCTTGAGAAACCTGTCTCCTAACTTTGAAAATGTCACAACAGCGAGTCGAACTTACGGGCTTGATGGATCGATGTCTCTACTAACCAACGATGATAATAATAACGTTATTGTCGATGGCAATGAAAAAGCATTTTTGTATTTTGGAATGCGACGAGGAGGCAGAAACATCTATGCCTTGGATATCACAGATCGCCACGATCCGAAACTCGCTTGGGTCATCAAGGGTGGTGTTGGTGGAACACCAGGATTCGAAAACTTAGGGGAATCCTGGTCTCGCATGGTTCCTAATACGATCTTCCATAATGGCGTACCTGTGAAAGTCTTGACGTTTAGCGCAGGGTACGACGCCAATCAGGATCCTAAAGATGGTGACCCACAGCGCTCAACGGATAACGATGGCCGTGGCCTGTATATGGTAAACGCCGAAACAGGTGCGAAAATCTGGTCCGGAGGAGGCATAGCTTCTAATGGTAGTGTTCCTGAAGGATTTGACAAGCACTTCCCGAACATGACATACAGCATCCCGGCCACACCTCGAATCATCGATGTAGATTCTGATGGATATGCCGATCAAATCTATGTCGGTGATATGGGTGGCCGTGTTTGGCGATTCGACATCGCTAAGTATCACACCCAGGGTGAATTGGTTAAAGGGGGAATCATTGCTGATCTAAGTGGCTCGGATCCTACCGCTACCGCAGGTGAGCGGCGTTTTTACTCAGAGCCTGATGTCGCTTTGATATCACATCGCGGCCATCGATTTCTTAATATTGGTATCGCTTCTGGCTGGCGCGCACATCCACTCGATGACGTAGTCAATGATCGTTACTACGCACTGCGCACCAAGGATATCCTGAGCGCACCAGTTGGCTACGGGACATACCGATCTGACACCGACACTTATACACCGATTACTGAAGCTGATATGGACGACCATACTGAAATATTTGCAAATTCAAGCAATGAGCACGGTTGGTTTATCCGTCTCGAAAGAGAAGGAGAAAAGGTTCTAGGCAGTAGTATAACCGTGAACAACGTAGTGCTATTCACCGCATATCTACCTGAAGAAGCTGTCGAGGACTGCTCACCAGCAATCGGTACATCGTCTTACTATGCATTGAATGTTCTGGGTGGACAGCCGATCCGCAAGGTAGAGAAAGACGATGGGACCACTGAAGACCCAGCCAAAGAGCATCGCTTTCAGAATTTGAAGCGTGGCGGAATACCGCCAGATGTAACCGTCTATTTCACAGACGACGGCATTGCACCGGCGGCCGGTGCCGAGTTACTGGATCTTGACATCGGTATTGAAACTGAACGTACATTCTGGCTCGACAAGAGCAAGGCTGGACGTTCACATGCCGAATCAGCTTTCGACTGATAAAACGTAATCGACGGCAAAAAACAACACAGGCCGCTTATGCGGCCTGTGTTGTTTTACTAAGGTTGCGTTACACTCACTGGTATGGACAGACGACTGACTGACATACTGGTTTGCCCGGTTACCAAGGGTAAGCTCATCAAACATGATGATGAACTGTGGAGCTACCAAGCGGCTCTCGCCTACCCCATTCGCGATGGCATCCCGGTACTCCTCGAAGACGAAGCGCGCAGCCTCAGTCTTGAGGATATCGAGAGCGTAAAATCGGATTAGCGATTAAATTAGTTAGCGGTTGGCATTCTGACCGTTATAACGTCCGAACGAGCTTCAAGCCAAGCCTTATCATTACCGACGTAATTACGCATCTGCAGGAACACAGATGGTTCGTTGACCAATGATGCCGGCATTAAAATCGTCGTGTCGAATTTCTGCCAATTCGCATTAGAAAAATCTTCGAGGTTGCTGATGCGGTAGTGGCTAGGATCCCCACTAACGCTCGGCGTCAGAGAGGCAGTACGAGCACCCTTGGAAATAGCAATATCCGAGACATAGATTTCAGGAGGATTCGCGGCCAAAGTGCTGCCAGCGCGGCAACGCGGACCAGGCTTACCTTCAGTCAATTTGATTTCACGAATCAAGGTGAAATTTCGCGCAGGCTCAGTCATACGGGTACCCGCAAAGCGAGTCTTTGAGACTGTCACAATAAACGGGACATTAGGCACTTCGACGGTCGCATTGCCATCGGGGCCAGTAAAAATCGCACCAAATTGCTTGTAGTTGCCCTGCAGGCCTACACACACAGAGGCACCAGCAACTGGTTTGCCCTGTTCGTCAACAACTCGGACACCAAATTTTGCCGCCTGGGCTGATCCCATGGTGGCGATTCCTAGCAGAGCAGCCAAACTAAGGCCCTTGCCAATTTGTTGAACCCAGCGACGGCTTGCGCCAACGCTACGACTCTTTGTGAAATTCATGTGGTTCTCCCAGACAGACAATGGCTTGACCACCGACAAGATCCTGACGATCGTTGCTGTGGTGTCAACTAGCCGACGAGTTATTGTCGCTGTCTAGGGCAAAGAACGGGTGGGACACCCTTCACAGAAGGCCGAATTGAAATGTCGGCTATCTCTCCCAATGACGAATTTTGCCAGTGTCTACATGCACAAACCCGGAGCGGCCGTAATAACCGACTCCACCCGCCTTCAGATCCTTGGCAATCGCTTGTAACTTCCGTGTCGAAAAACCAGGGATATGAATATCCGCAGCCCGGCCTTCCATGTGCAAACTGTACTTGGCGACATTAGAGGAGCGCTTACGCAGTGCGGCGTTGGTCGCGGGAGTGCGATAACCAGACAGCACGTGCATGTAGTCCCCAGCTGTCGATTGGCGCTGAATTTCGAACAACTGATCGATCAGCGCCCTGTCCATCGCCGTTTCCTCGTCCGCACGATGATCGCGCATCAAATGATTGATGGCCGCCAGACCGTCGTCGATATACTTGCCACGCCTGTAATAGACCGTATCTATTTTTTCACCGGTATGCGCATTTAATATCCGCAGTTGCCGGTCGGCTGAAGGTGGGTATTCCCCCTCGACAAAAGCATCAGCTCGAACGCCAGTCACCGTGCTACCTAGCGCCAAACCTGTGCCCAAACCAACAAACTGACGACAAATTTTGCGCCGCTCGGGGCGATGTTCTGTGTGAAAAACAGATCGAATTGGGTGGATCATCTAACGGTTATATGGGGTTTGGAGACCCCGAGGTATTCGGATCTCGTCAAAAAGCAGACTACATTGTGCCATAGCACTACTAGGCTGTCGCAATTCGCTACTTCACAAAATGGCAAACATCAGCGCGTATCAGGGTTACACGTAGAGTACTTCCAGAATTTCATATTCGCGCACGCCACCCGGGGTATTGACGCCAACTTCGTCACCCTCACTCTTTCCGATCAATGCTTTAGCCACCGGAGAACCGAAGCTGATACGACGCGCTTTCAGATCGGCTTCGTCGTCCCCCACAATCTGGTAAGTGATCTCATCATTGGAGTCGAGATCCAGTAGCTTGACGGTTGAACCAAAAACCACCTTGCCATTGGCATTGACCGCGGTTACATCAATGACTTGCGCGTTCGACAACTTGGCTTCAATTTCCTTCACTCGACCTTCGATGAAGCTTTGTTGCTCGCGGGCAGCATGGTATTCAGCGTTCTCTTTCAAATCACCGTGCTCTCGCGCATCAGCTATGGCCTGAATGACAGTCGGCCGTTGGTTGGTTTTTAAATCACTGAGTTCTTCACGTAGCTTGGTTTCACCACGCTTTGTCATCGGCACCTTGTTCATGCTGTCTCCGGATGTAAATCACTAAGCCGATAAACTGGCTCTTCAGTACTGTGGCGCAACGCTGCACAAATTGCATTAGCGCCAGACAAAGTTGTTGTGTACGGAATCTTGCCCGCCACGGCCTGCTGACGTATGGAGTAAGAGTCTCGGATAGCCTGACGACCATCGGTCGTATTTACGATCAAATCAACCTGCAAGTTTTTAATTGCATCGACAACATGCGGTTGCCCCTGTTGAACCTTGTTGACACGTTCGCAGGCCAAGCCCGCATCACTAATTGCTCTATGCGTTCCATCGGTTGCGATAAGAGTAAATCCGGCATCCAGCAAACGACGCGCAACGTCAACAATGTCGGGCTTGTCTACGTCACGTACACTAATAAACGCACACCCTGATGGCGGTAGTTCAACAGAGGCTGCCAATGACGCTTTGTAAAAGGCTTCACCAAAGCTTAATCCAGACCCCATTACTTCACCCGTGGACTTCATTTCTGGTCCTAGTAAGGGATCAACACCCGGGAACTTGCCAAACGGGAATACTGATTCCTTGACACTGTAAAACTCCAGCTTGGGCATCTCAAGCATGCCCTGATCAGATAGCGATTGCCCAGCCATACATCGCGCTGCCACTTTTGCTAAAGGCACTCCAGTTGCCTTCGATACGAAAGGTACTGTTCGCGATGCTCGCGGATTTACTTCAAGGACATAAATTGTGTCACCTTGAATTGCAAATTGCGTATTCATCAGTCCACGCACGCCAAGTCCATGCGCCATCTTTGCTACTTGCTCGTGTAGTTCGCTAATGATGCTGTCTGGCAAATTGCGTGGAGGTAAGGAACATGCGGAATCACCCGAGTGAATACCGGCTTCCTCGATATGCTCCATGACCCCACCCACCAGCACGTTCTCACCATCATAAATCGCATCAACATCCACCTCTATCGCATCATTCAGGAAACGATCAAGCAACACGGGCGAATCATTGGAGACACTCACGGCTTCATTCATGTAGCGCGTCAGATCACTTTCCTCTCTGACGATTTCCATGGCTCGCCCACCAAGGACATAGCTTGGGCGAACAACCATTGGGTAGCCGATCTCGGAGGCCAACGCGAGCGCTTCCTCGGGATTACGTGCAGTTCGATTAGGGGGTTGTTTCAAATCAAGAGATTCGATGAGCTGCTGGAAACGTTCGCGATCTTCAGCGAGATCTATTGATTCTGGTGACGTACCAATAATAGGAGCACCAGCGGCTAACAAGTCACGCGCAAGTTTCAATGGCGTTTGACCACCGTACTGAACGATAACGCCGTATGGTTTCTCGATGTCGATGATCGACAACACGTCCTCAAGGGTAAGCGGTTCGAAATACAATCGATCAGAGGTGTCGAAGTCTGTGGAGACTGTTTCCGGGTTACAGTTGACCATGATGGTTTCAAAGCCATCATCTCGTAAAGCGAGGGCCGCATGCACACAGCAGTAGTCAAACTCGATGCCCTGCCCGATTCGATTCGGACCGCCTCCGAGCACCATGATTTTCTTGTTCGTCGTTGGCTCTGCCTCACATATCTTCTCGTAGGTAGAGTACAGATAAGCGGTTGATGTGGAAAATTCAGCGGCGCAAGAATCCACTCGTTTGTAGATAGGTTTTACACCCAGTGCGAGACGAGCGGTTCGGACATCATTTTCCGAAATCGATAGCAATGATGCTATTCGCGCATCACTGAAGCCGTCTCGCTTTAAACGAAATAGTGTATCGGCATCAAATTTATCCAGAGATGCTAACTCGTGTTGAATGACTCGTTCATCGTCAATTATTTCTTTGATCTGACTGAGAAACCATCGATCAATCTTTGTCGCATCAAACACTTCATCAATACTTTGCCCAGCACGAAAAGCTTCTGCAACATACCAAAGCCTGTCTTCGCGAGCTACGCGTAACTCTTTTGCGATGGCAATGGCCCTCTCATCATCGTCTAGATTCGGATCGAGCACCGGGTCAAATCCGTTTACACCAATTTCAAGTCCACGAAGTGCCTTGTGTAACGACTCTTTCAGTGTACGCCCAATGGCCATTACCTCACCTACCGACTTCATCTGCGTCGTCAATCGGTTATCAGCAGTCGGGAATTTTTCAAATGTGAAACGTGGCACTTTGGTGACGACATAGTCAATTGTCGGTTCAAAGGATGCTGGTGTTTTGCCACCTGTAATTTCATTTTGCAATTCGTTAAGCGAGTAACCAACAGCGAGCTTTGCTGCTACTCGGGCAATCGGAAACCCTGTTGCTTTTGACGCAAGTGCAGACGATCGCGATACCCGAGGATTCATTTCGATGATGATCATCGCGCCATTTTCAGGATTTATCGCAAACTGAACGTTGGATCCACCAGTTTCAACACCAATCTTTCGCAGTACATCAATCGATGCATTACGCATCAATTGATATTCCTTGTCAGTTAATGTTTGAGACGGCGCAACCGTGATGGAGTCACCGGTATGAATACCCATTGGGTCGAGGTTTTCGATGGAACAGACGATGATGACGTTGTCTGATTTATCGCGCACCACTTCCATCTCGTACTCCTTCCAACCGAGTACAGATTCTTCCAGTAGTACTTCCGTGGTCGGCGAAAGATCGAGCCCACGGTTAATGATTTCTTCGAATTCTTCCCGGTTGTAGGCAATGCCACCACCACTGCCGCCCATAGTGAATGACGGTCGGATAATGCATGGGAAGCCAATAGATTCGAGCCCTGCGTGAGCTTCTTCAAGGCTGTGAGCAATTGCCGCTCGTGGTGTCGACAAACCAATGTCGGTCATTGCTTGACGGAACTTGTCGCGATCTTCAGCCATGTCGATGGCTTCAGGACTCGCACCGATCATTTGAACATTGAATTCTTTCAGTACACCTTCGCGTTCCAGATCAAGTGCACAGTTAAGGGCTGTCTGACCGCCCATGGTAGGAAGTAAAGCATCCGGACGCTCGCGCTCGATGATGCGCTTGACGACACGCCAGTCAATCGGTTCGATATAGGTTGCATCTGCCATTGCTGGATCGGTCATGATCGTTGCCGGATTCGAATTGACCAATACAACCCGGAAGCCTTCTTCTTGTAATGCCTTGCAAGCTTGCGCGCCAGAGTAATCAAACTCACAAGCCTGACCAATCACGATTGGCCCTGCACCGATGATCAGTATTGTTTCTATATCGCTACGCTTTGGCATGGCTCAAGACCTCCCTGGAATCAATGAGAGGAACTGATCGAACAACTCTTGCACATCATGTGGTCCTGGACTCGCCTCTGGATGACCCTGAAAACCCATGGCGGGAACATCAAGCCGACGTATACCTTGTAAGGATTGATCGAATAAAGACACGTGGGTTATTGCAAGCGCGTTTGTCAGCGACTCACTATCAACCGCAAAGCCATGGTTCTGGCTGCTGATCATGACACGCCCAGTGGCGGTATCAAGCACTGGATGGTTGGCGCCGTGATGACCAAATTTCATCTTTTCTGTTTTCGCACCTGAGGCAAGCGCCAACAACTGGTGTCCCAAACAGATACCGAAAGTGGGTAGCTTTTTCTCCAGTAATTCCGCAATCGTTTTGATTGCATAAGTACAGGGTTCTGGATCGCCAGGCCCGTTCGACAAGAACACACCATCAGGCGACAGCGCTAGTATCTCTTCAGTGGGCGTGGTCGCTGGCACCACAGTGACACGACAACCACGATCCACAAACAGCCTCAGAATATTGTGTTTGACGCCAAAGTCCATCGCAACAATATGGGTCAACTGATCTGTTGGGGTCTTGATCGCACTCGCCTTTGAGCTTGTGTCATCACCTGCAGAAGCTTCAAGCTCCCAAGTTCCCTTATCCCAGACATAGGGCGAATCGCAGCTGACAACTTTGGCCAGATCCATGCCGGCAATACCGGGGAAGTTTCGCGCCGAATCTATCGCCTTTTCACGAGCCGCAGCTGCCCTTGCAGCATCTCTACTGAGCGATGCATCCGCGTAGATGCAGCCACCCTGCGCGCCGTTGTCGCGAAGGTGTCGCGTCAATGCTCGCGTATCAATGTCACTGATGGCCACTATTTTTTTTGCGACCAAATAAGCAGGCAGGCTTTGCTCTGAACGAAAACTGCTGTGCAACCTGGGAACATCGCGCACTACCAGGCCGCGGGCGAATATAGAGTTAGACTCGATGTCCTCTTCAGTGACACCTGTATTGCCGATATGCGGATAAGTCAGCGTGACTATTTGCTCGGCGTATGAAGGATCAGTGAGGATTTCCTGATAGCCAGTCATTGCGGTGTTGAACACAACCTCGCCAACTGATATCCCATCGATGCCAATGGCTACCCCTTCAAAGCAGGTACCGTCGCTTAAGGCAAGGATGGCAGATCTCGACACAGATGTTCCCCGATTATTCCCCAATGTTTTGTGTGCGAATTCAAAGGCAAAAAACTTGAAACAGCTTTTTTGGCAGCGCACACAAAAACGGGAAAAGACGCCTTGAATCGCGTTCTTTTCCCGTGACTTGAATTATGCCTTAATGTTACGCGGGGCAGCTCGAATTGTCCACCTGAAGTCGGCCAAAACAAACCCTTGATAACCACCTACTAATCTGCTGACTTAACACCCCGAAAATATTGCAGGCCATCCTCCTCATATCGCTGCAGCTCACCCTTGTGCTCCAGGTGCACCAGATGCGCAAGACTCTCCCCTAACGCAAATGACATCTGTTGTGCATCCAACTTACGACCGAACAGCAGTTCGAACAATGCATAGGGTGTTTGCGGAGATTGACAAGCGCGAGTGACCTCTTCCAAGCGTTCCTTATGATGCACCAGCAACTGGTCAAGGCGACTATGTAACCCTCGGAAAGGTAATCCGTGAGAGGGCAAAACCAAGGTGTCTTTTGGCAGAGCTTTCAGCGATTTGCAATCACTTAGAAAACTGGACAAAGGATCAGCATCCAGACTCATTGGCATAAGACTGACATTTGGTGTGATCGAAGGTAGCACCTGATCAGCGGCGATCAACACACCAAGAGCTGCGGAATACAACATCAGCATCGCGGGCGCATGGCCATGACCAATCATCACTGTGAATTCCTGCCCAGCAAGCGTCACGGCTTTCCCCGCATCAAGATACTGCCAGGCATCGGCAGGCGGGGGTTCATGAACGCCTTTGCGATAACTGTTGCCAATACGCTGTACCGCAGACACCGCTTCTGCCGGCAGTCCATTTTCTCGGTACCACTCTGCGTAGTGCTCACCATAATGCTGATCGCTCACTGCCCAGATATCACGCGACAATCGGGTTTCAATCTCGCTACCGATGAGCTGGATACCCTGACGATGAAACCAACCAGCCAACCCCATGTGATCAGGATGAAAGTGGGTCGCCAGCAGATGTCCAGGTAGCGATTTTTCGAATATCGACTGCCAAACTTCAAGCGTCGCCGTATTACCGATGCCGGTGTCGATAAGCACCGCTTCACTTCCTTCGCCGATCAACCAACAATTGACATGATCGAGACGGAACGGCAGCAGCATCCTTACCCAACGGATTCCTGGCGCTACAACCTCGATACCGCCAGTCTCGGGTGGATCAGACCAAGGGAATTCGATCATGCCGATACGTCAGCCATATCGCCTTTGTTTTCCAGCCAGCGTTTACGATCAGCCGCGCGTTTCTTGGCCAGCATCATATCCAGAGTCTTATGCGTGTCATCACCATCGGTGATGGTTAAACGCACAAGGCGCCGCGTATCAGGTGCAACCGACGTTTCGCGTAATTGCAAAGGATTCATCTCACCGAGGCCTTTAAATCGCGTCACGGTTACCTTCGCCGTTTTCTTCTCCGCCTCTATGCGGTCCATGATGGCCAGACGCTCTGGTTCATCGACTGCGTAATAGACCTCCTTGCCACAATCGACCCGATACAAAGGTGGCATTGCCACATACACATGACCCGCTTTGACCAAGGCAGTAAAGTGCCGTACAAACAAGGCACACAGCAATGTGGCGATATGCGCGCCGTCAGAATCAGCATCAGCAAGAATGCAGATCTTGCCGTAACGGAGTTTGTCCAGATCAGCTGAACCGGGCTCAATACCAATGGCGACGGAAATATCATGCACTTCCTGAGACCCCAGTATCTGATCAACCTCGGCTTCCCAGGTGTTAAGAATTTTGCCGCGCAGCGGCATGATCGCCTGAAATTCCCGATCACGTGCCTGCTTGGCACTGCCACCCGCCGAGTCCCCTTCAACCAGAAATAATTCGGTTCGAGACAGGTCTGTCGAGCTGCAATCTGCAAGCTTGCCGGGCAGCGCAGGACCACTGGTTATTTTCTTGCGCACCACCTTTTTACCAGAGCGAGCACGTGCCTGTGCGGCCGCAATAACCATCGATGCGAGTTGATCGCCAGTTTCAGGATGCTGGTTAAGCCATTGCGCTGTGTGGTCTTTGACCACTCCCGATACGAAAACCGCACACTCCCGCGACGACAGGCGTTCCTTGGTCTGACCAGAAAACTGCGGGTCCTCCAATTTTGCGGACAGCACATAACTCACGCGATCCCAGACATCTTCTGGCGTTATCTTGATACCACGCGGTACAAGATTTCGAAGATCGGCAAATTCACGTATCGCTTCTGTCAGTCCGGTTCGCAAACCATTGACGTGCGTGCCACCTTGCGCGGTTGGCACCAGATTGACATAGCTTTCCTGGATTAACTCACCACCCTCGGGTAGCCACTGAACTGCCCATTCAGCGGCTTCACTACGTCCGGACATAGTGGCCGATAACGGTTGTTCAGGCAGCAAGGTATATCCACTGACCGCACCACTCAAATAATCAACCAGACCATCCTCGTAGTACCACTCGTCCTTGTCGCCTGACGCTTCATCGGTCAGACGCACACGGAGTTTTGGGCATAACACTGCTTTGGCGCGCAGCAAATGGCGAAGTTTAGGCAGTGAGATCTTGTCTGAATCAAAGTACTTTTTATCGGGCCAGAAACGGATACGTGTTCCTGTGTTGCGTTGACCGACCTTGCCGATCGGTTTGAGCTTCTTATCGACTTCGCCACCCTTGAATGACATCAGGAATTCATGCCCTTTGCGCCTGATAGACACTTCAAGCCGTTTCGACAAAGCATTCACCACAGAGACACCTACACCGTGGAGACCACCCGAAAACTTGTAATTGTCGTTTGAAAATTTACCGCCAGCATGCAAGGTCGTGAGAATGACCTCCACGCCTGGTTTTTTGAGTTTATGCATATCCACTGGCATGCCGCGCCCATCATCGATCACTTCGAGAGAGCCGTCCTTGTAATGTTTGACCTTTATATCGGTCGCATGTCCGGCAAGTGCCTCATCAACACTGTTATCAATCACCTCCTGAGCCAGGTGATTAGGCCGCTGAGTGTCGGTATACATCCCGGGGCGTTTGCGCACCGGATCGAGGCCACTGAGAACCTCGATCGAGGCAGCATCATATTCACGACTCATGACAATCAGGTGCTCTCGACGTAAGCTTGGCGGGCTGTGATGGGTAAAATGGGTTCTGGATGGGCGTGCATCAGTCGAAGTGTAGCGCAGCTCTCTTGAATAACGCCCGCATAGACAACACACTATTTGTAACAATACCCAACTTAGACGCTTTCAGGAATTCATAGTCCCATGACCGATTCGCCATACATCGTTCAACTCGATGAAGAAAACTTTATGCAAGTGGTGGTGGAAGGTTCCGACAATTTCCCGGTACTAGTGGATTTTTGGGCCGACTGGTGTGGCCCCTGCAAATCCCTGATGCCGATTCTGGAAAAACTGGCGATCGAGTACAACGGCGCTTTTGTGCTGGCCAAACTCGATACCGAGGCGCATCCGGGCATTGCGCAGCAGCTAGGAATTCGTAGCCTGCCAACGGTCAAGCTGTTCAAAGATCGACAGATTCTCGATGAGTTTATGGGTGCCCTGCCCGAAAACGAAGTGCGAAGTTTTCTCGAAAAGCATATAACCCCCGCTGACGCCGCAGCTGATGAAAACGAAGATGCTGGCGATCAAAGAGTCAACCAAGCCATGCTCTTGTTCGAGCAAGGTCAGGTAGAAGAAGCGCGTGCGATGCTGCAAGCCGCACAAGCTGACGATCCAGAAAATACTGAAATCCTGCTCGCGCTGGGCCAGGTGTGTGTCAGCAGCGGTGATCTTGATACAGCCGAAAGCTGCATCAAGGCACTCAACGAGGAAGCGCGTGACGGCAAGCAAGGGCGACGACTTGCAGGTATTGTTGAATTAGCTCGCGAAAGTGATTCCACGGAAAGTGTGCAAACCTTGCAAGCAGCCTTGGAAAAAGATCCTTCCAGTAGCGAAACACGCTATCAACTCGCCATAGCAGAATCACTGGCCGGCAACGTGCAAAGCGCAATGGATCATTTACTGAAGCTGGTTCAAACCGATCCCGACTATAACGATGGTGCACCTCGTTCGAAGTTGCTGGCATTGTTTAACGTGTTGGGAGATGACCCACTAGTTGGACAATATCGACGTAAGTTGTTTGCGATGTTGCACTAACATATTGCACAACTCTGAGATGGCAAACTGGTCTAACACTAAACAGGTCTGGCTGCCCCGCACTGCCAACACGCACCAAATTCGCCTTCGACACGTTCATCACAGGCAGTGCAATACCAACTGGATTCAGGTCGCCGTCGGGCGGCCTCAAATTCATCGATCAATGCGCGAGCACGTTGCGTGTGTTGTTCTTCGTGCAACCAAACGCCTATAACTTCAGTCGGTGGTAGTTCACCGATGGCGCCGCTCAAATAAGAACCCGTCACCGAAGCCTGCATTCCACCAGCGAGCAATTCGTCAACTATCAATTGCGCTTCGACGATACTGCCTGCGCGGTAAATAAGTGGCATACGCTCAGTCTTTTATAAAGACACTGCTTCGCGTGACACGATAAGACCATCTTCATCAGCATAGATATAGTCTCCTGGGTTGATCGTGACACCAGCGAAACCGACGGTTACATTTTCCTGCCCTTCTCCTCGCTTCAAGCTTCGCAGCGGATGAGTAGCAAGCGCCTTAACGCCAACATTTGCGCGGGCAAGTTCCTCTGAATCCCTGACACAACCATTAACCACAACACCGGACCAGCCATTGTCCGCTGCCATAACAGCGAGATTGCCACCAAGCATTGCACAACGACGAGAAGCACCACTATCGATAACCAATACACGGCCTGCGCCTGGCGTTCCCAGCGTATCGCGTACCAGAGAGTTATCTTCAAAAGCCTTGACTGGATAAGCTTGCCCACCAAACTCTGTAACACCGCCGAAATCTTGCCAAATCGGCTCGGCAACTTGCACAGTATCGGTGTCCTCATAGGCATCACAGATGTCACAAGTTTTCATGAATCTTTTCCCTGCATATCGCATGCATCATCGTCGGGGCTGGGTAAGTTGTACGGCAAGTCAGTCGGACTCAAGGCCACGCCTCCATAGGCAAAGGTCTCAGCATCGGCCACAACCTTGACCACAGCCAGTAGCTCGACATGGCCGTCGACTAAAACAGCGTCAACAACAATGCCAGCGTTCTCATCGTCCTGATTCGTCAAAGCGTTACCAGCCACTGGTAAATTGTCTTTATCGGAGCCAATTGCCATGACAAATCGGCGCATGTGACGCTTGAGCTTACCAAGGTACTGCATCCTCGCGACGATCTCCTGACCGGGGTAACACCCCTTCTTAAAACTCAAGGCATGAATCAATTGAAGATTCACCATCTGAGGGACAAAGCTGTCGTTGGTTTCATTTTTGAGGCTCGGGATGCCTTGTTGTATGTCGCCATAACGCCAGATACTTTCAGAGGACTTCGTTAAGTCTTCATTGTTTTGCCAGTGGGCCAGCTGCTGTGCTTCAGTGGCAATCATAATTCGTCGCTGATGTAGTGATCCGTTGATTTCGATTGGATACCAGGCAATGATCTGATTGGTCTCGGTGGTAGTGGCCGAAAACGGCTCAGTGCTGAGTGTCGTTGCGGTTGGTAAAGCATCGCCCCACTTGCCAGTGGAATCACTGATGACACCAGTGCATAAGTAATCGTCCTTGACCTCAAGAGTGACATCCGCCCGAAGTACAAACATTGAGAGTCTTTTCACAAATGCAGCACTAAGCTCTCGCGGAACTAACAGGCGAAAACCCGACTCAATACCAACAACAATCGCTAACGCCAGGAGTCGGCCCTTTGGTGTGCAATACCCGGTCAATTGCGCCTGATTAGCCGTAACCGTCGACAAATCGTTGCAGAACTGACCTTGCAGAAATTCAGCTGTGTCGGCGCCGGTGGCATCTATGACCGTCAAATCGCTGAGATCGACGCAGACAGGCTCATTGGCAGACGCCATGACTACAGGTGAACCAGAACTACCGTTTAATCCGTATTCCTTCATTGTTGACTGCCATAAACTACCCATAGATTCCCACATCCTCTCGCGCTTTGCGTGCTCAGGGTTTATTATTGTGGGTTGAGAGTGGTTCCCTGACAAGAGCTGATGACCGCAGAACATCAAAAAGCCCCCAAGGCAATTAGTGAAACACCGCTAGAATCAGATGATCAAAGTCGTGAGGCTGGCACTTCGGAGCCACCACCCAAGCGAGAAAAAGAACATGGCGGCCAAACTGGTCCTGAACCCACCCGATACGGGGACTGGGAGAAGAACGGCCGTTGCACCGATTTCTAACGAGAGCCCAACAATCTATGGCCCTGAACGATAACCGACCGCTGTCACCGCATCTGCAGCACTACAAATTACCCCTGACAGCACTGCTGTCGATTTCACATCGAATAACCGGGGTCATCAACAGCTTTGCTATCGTGCTGTTGGTACTTTTAATCGCAGCGGCATCGGGCACCCCTGATTCTTACGCTTTCATGTCAGGTATTGCCAATTCCTGGTTTGGCAAACTCATTCTGTTTGGCTTCACGCTAACCCTTTACTACCACCTGTGCAATGGCATCAGGCACCTGTTCTGGGATGTTGGTTACGGCTTTGAACTTGAAACCGCCAAAAAATCAGGCATCGTGTGCCTTGCAGCAGCAGGTGCTTTATCAGTCATCACCTGGATAGTAGCAGCCGCCTCATGAGCAATCTACGCACACCGTTATCGCAAGTAAAAGGACTGGGTTCAGCAAAGGAAGGCACCAGCCATTTTTGGGCCCAGCGACTGACAGCTCTAGCGCTCATTCCGTTGGTATTTTGGCTAGCGTTCTCCATCGCAGCTTTGCCAGGTATGGACTACGTATCCATTCGCGAATGGATCTCCAACCCGTTCACCGCCATTATGCTGATTCTGTTTTTATTGGCAGGGTTTTACCACGCAAAACTTGGCCTGCAAGTGGTCATCGAGGATTACGTCGGAAGCCATAGCACCCGAACCGCCATGATAATTGCTGTGACCTTTTTCGCTGCCATCCTCGCAGTCACCGGCGTGTTTTCCATCCTGCGCATCACTTTCGCTACTTGATACTGGACTCCGTTCTCCCTCATGAGCAATGCTTACAAGATTATCGATCACGCCTACGATGTGGTTATCGTTGGTGCCGGCGGCGCGGGTCTGCGCGCCACGCTTGGCATGGCGGCACAAGGCTTGTCTACCGCCTGTGTCACTAAAGTCTTTCCAACCCGCTCGCATACAGTAGCGGCCCAAGGTGGCATGAGCGCCGCCCTTGGCAACATGGGTGAAGACCACTGGAATTGGCATATGTACGACACCATCAAAGGGTCTGACTGGCTCGGTGATCAGGATGCCATCGAATACATGTGCCGCGAGGCGATGCCAGCGGTTATCGAACTGGAACACTTTGGAGTACCGTTCTCGCGTACCGAAGAAGGCAAGATTTACCAGCGTCCCTTTGGTGGTATGACAACCAAGTTTGGTGAAGGACCTGCAGCCCAGCGTACCTGTGCCGCGGCTGACCGAACAGGTCATGCGATTCTGCACACCTTGTATCAGCAGTCACTGAAACACAAAGCGGAATTTTACATTGAGCATTTCGCAACCGATCTGATCATGGACGATGGCGTATGCCGAGGTGTTGTATCACTTGATCTCGCGACTGGCGAATTGCATCGCTTTCGCGCGCATCAAGTCGTACTTGCTACTGGCGGCTGTGGACGTACCTACTTCTCGGCAACTTCAGCTCACACGTGTACGGGTGACGGCAATGCCATGGTGTTACGTGCAGGCCTGCCTTTGCAAGACATGGAGTTTGTCCAATTCCACCCAACGGGCATCTATGGCGCAGGCGTGCTTATCACCGAAGGCGTACGTGGTGAAGGTGGGTATCTGACGAACAAGGATGGTGAGCGTTTTATGGAACGCTACGCACCAAGTGCTAAGGATCTAGCGTCTCGCGATGTTGTAAGTCGATCTATGACGATGGAAATCAATGATGGCCGAGGCGTCGGAACCGATAAAGACCACATCTTTCTGAACCTGCAACATCTTGGCGCGGACGTTATAGACAAACGCTTGCCAGGCATTTCTGAATCGGCCCGTATCTTTGCAGGCGTTGATGTAACAAAAAATCCCATCCCGGTTATCCCTACTGTGCACTACAACATGGGTGGCATTCCAACGAATTATCATGGTCAGGTCGTGACCTTGCGCGATGGCGATCCAGATAGCGTTGTCCCAGGACTAATGGCTATTGGTGAAGCCGCCTGTGTCTCGGTCCACGGCGCCAACCGCTTGGGCAGTAATTCTCTACTCGATATTGTTGTGTTTGGGCGAGCGGCCGCGATTCGTGCAGCAGAACTGGTCAAGCCAGGCGCGACTCACAAACCGCTGGGTGAAGAGTCACTTACGCCAGCGCTTGATCATCTCGACAAAGTGCGATTTAACAAAGGCAGCACACCAACCGCTGATGTACGTGATCGAATGCAAAGAACCATGCAAAAACACGCGGCGGTTTTCCGAACCGGCACGAGCCTTGAAGAAGGTGTTACCAAGATGCGCGCGATTGTCGACGAATTTGATGACGTCAAAGTTGATGACAAGAACCTGATCTGGAATACCGACTTGGTGGAAACACTGGAACTGGAAAATCTCCTCGCCCAGGCACAAACCATCATTCACGGAGCGAACAACCGACTGGAAAGTCGCGGTGCTCACGCCAGAGATGATTTCGAAGACAGAAACGACGACGAGTGGATGAAGCACACACTCGCTTGGACTGACGAAAAAGCCAACGTCTCTATCGACTATCGCCCTGTACACATGTACACGTTAACGGAAGAATGTGATGTCATTCCACCGAAACCACGTGTTTACTAGTAGTCGTATGCTGGCTTTGATCGTCATCGACAAGAACAGACACAGGAAACAATCACATGGCTGAATTCACGCTACCGGCTAACTCTATCGTCAAGCAGACCGGGAAAGTCTTCAAGGCAGATCCTGGCGCGACCAACGTGCGTAATTTCAAGGTCTATCGCTACGACCCTGACAGCGGCGAGAATCCCCGCGTCGACACTTACGAGATCGACGTCGACGACTGCGGACCAATGATTCTCGACGCTATTATCAAGATCAAAAGCGAACAGGATTCTACGCTGACTTTTCGCCGATCCTGTCGTGAAGGCATCTGCGGTTCTTGCGCAATGAACATTGATGGCACTAACGGTCTGGCCTGCACTACAGCAATTGCAGATGTCGAAGGTGATATCACGATTTATCCCTTACCACATCAACCAATCATCAAAGATCTCGTCTCAGATCTGACCAATTTTTATGCACAGTACGCATCGATCGAACCATGGTTAAAGTCAGATACACCTGCACCACCTGACCGTGAACGCCTGCAATCACCTGAAGATCGAGAAAAGCTTGACGGTGCTTATGAATGCATCATGTGCGCTTGCTGTTCCACCAGTTGCCCAAGTTACTGGTGGAACCCTGAGCGTTACCTCGGGCCAGCAGCTCTGCTTGCATCCTATCGGTGGTTAGCGGACAGTCGTGACGACGCCACTGGTGAGCGGCTGGATGATCTGGAAGATCCTTTCAAACTGTATCGCTGCCATACCATTATGAACTGCGCACAGGTTTGTCCAAAGGGTTTGAACCCTGCAAAGGCTATTGCTGAAACAAAGAAAATGCTCGTCAAGCGACGCCTCTAAGAAAGCCAAGACAAGTTCTTGATCGCGAACCCTGTCCACGCATCTATGAGCACATCTACCGATCTCGCGAGGCTACGTTGGCGTTGCAGACGCGGCATGCGCGAACTCGATGCTGTCATGGTCGCCTATATTGATAACCACTACATGGCAGCGGATGCCGACGAACGTGAACGGTTCGAAGAGCTGTTGGCGTTTCAGGACCCAGAACTATTTCAATTGATGTGTGGCAAGGAAAAGGATGTCCGATACCAATCAATCGTTGACAAGGTCAAGGGCACCTTGGGTCAACCCGCAGTGGGCGGCGACACTCCAACCGTCGAAAAAATATAAGTACTTGTTGCTGGTATGCGCTTTCGCTGTAGCGAGAGCGCTGACACTAATCGACATTGCGGCTTACTGGCTATTGCCCCTTGCTGCCGTGTGTTCGATCGTTCTTTTCCGTCTCTTTTGCTCCAACAAACTTTTATACCTTCTCACACATCAATCAAATGGCTGTTGGACGTTGTCACCCGTCTCTGAACAACCCGACAACCGTTTCTTACACGGCAAGACGCTGAACATCCAAGATGCGGTTCTATGCCAAAGTGGATATCGCAGCGCAAACTTAATTATTCTTGTGTTCGCAAGGATCAATGAACATTCAGACAAGCAAGTTGACTGTTCTAATGGCTTGGTTCGGATACCAATTTGGCGTGATAGCGTCACCCCATCAGATTTTAGTTACTTACATCTGCAGCTAGCATATTCAGCAACGCCACTTCCGAACCTCAAACAGCGCATGCTGTCATCATTACGGTACACTTCTAGTCAAGCACTCAAGACGGGTCTCGACAATGAAACAACCGATCTATCTCGGCGTTAACGTGGATCACGTTGCAACGGTTCGTGAAGCTCGAGGTTGTGGCTACCCAGATCCTGTCCACGCAGCGTTACAGTCTGAACTCGCAGGTGCTGATGGCATCACCATGCACTTGCGTGAGGATCGTCGCCATATTCAAAACCACGATATCGAAAGGTATGCCGCTAGCGCACAAACCAAACTTAATCTTGAAATGGCCGCGACTGATGAAATGCGAAAGATTGCATTGGCGGTTTGCCCCAAAGATGTATGCTTGGTCCCCGAGAAACGCGAAGAATTAACCACAGAGGGTGGACTTGATGTGTTGTCTCAGCAAGATTTCATGACCGATTATGTCAAAAGCTTGCAAGAAGCCGGCATGCAGACATCATTGTTTATCGATCCTGATGAGGCACAAATTGAAGCTACCGCACGTGTTGGCGCACCAGTCGTTGAACTTCATACTGGTCGCTATTCAAATGCCGAATCGGCTGGAGCAAGCACTGCCGAACTCGCGCGTATCATGTCAGCTTGCGATTACGCTTTTAGCTTAGGCTTAATCGTCAATGCAGGTCATGGACTGCATTTCGACAATGTTCAAGCAATTGCTGAAATTGAAACAATCAATGAACTAAACATTGGCCACAGTCTTATTGCACGTGCACTGTATTGGGGTTTACCAACCGCTGTCTCGAAAATGAAACGACTGATGGTCGAAGCACGACATCGATAGGTGCGGCCGGCTAGGTGCGGCCGGCTAGGTGCGGCCAGCCATATGCAACACT
>CAZQOI010000034.1:0-4262 GCA_964594905.1 uncultured Granulosicoccaceae bacterium | reverse complement strand
TAGGTGCGGCCGGCTAGGTGCGGCCGGCTAGGTGCGGCCAGCCATATGCAACACTAGTTGCTAACCCAAGTGTATTATCTCACTGCGTACGAAGCTGATAGGCTCGCACATAGTCAATGACCAACCTTGGCGATTCCGGGGTAGAACCATCAGTTGCACCAGCCCAAATACCACCCAGCGCTAAATTCAAAATCAGATAAACATCCTGATTGGCTACGTTTTCACCAGTGATGCGATAACGCGGTGTTCCATCGACATAGAAGATGAATTCTTCTGGGCTCCACAGCACACCAAACGTGTGAAAACCAGTTTCGAGACCTTCTACAGCCACTTCCCACTGGCCAGGTGAACGCAAGTTGCCGTCACTATCCTGATAGTTGTAATTGTGATAAACATTGTTTGGTGTCGCACCATTGTGTTCCATGATGAAAAGCTCTGGTCTAAGACCATCAAAGTCAGAACTCAAGGCCCAGAACGCGGGCCACAAACCTTGCCCACCCTGAACATCCATACGCGCTTCGATATAACCATGAGTCAAATCGAAATTCCCTGCCGTGGTGATGGCTCCTGACAACCACGATTGCTCGTTAGCAGAAGCACGTAGTTCTTCAGGTGTTTGTCTCGCCGTTATGGTCATGGTTTCACCATCGAAACTGAATGGATTAAAGCCAAAGTCCGGATCGTTTTGTGTATCAACGTAATATTGCAGTTGATTGTATATAACGACGTCTGGTCCCCATTGCATCGACGAATTCCACTTCCGCGAATCAAGTGTAGCGCCTTGGAATTCATCACTGAAAACAAGATCAAAATTACTCAGATCAATACCGTTAGGAGTAGATACCTGACTTTCATCTGGGCTAGTGGCCGCACCGATATCAACAGGTGGGCTTGTATCAACTACATCACTGGTGTCCGTCTGATCACCACTGTCAATCGATGTGTTAGTGTCAGTGATATTGGTGTCCACATTGGCAGCAGGTTCACTCGCAAGTACCGATTGCTGAGCATTTAACGCATCGTTCAGCGCCTCTTGGCGAATCGGCTCAAGTCCTGAGTCACCACAAGCACTTAGAAGCACAGCGCCACCAATTGCTAATACCGAGAAGCGTTTCGAGAACATCGTGTTTGTTATAGCGTTTACTTGTTTTTTCATCTTCACGCTGCTCCTAGTAGTAATACCTGATGCCAAGACCGAGGGAATCGTTATCGCCTAACTCAAACCGAGAGACCAGATCGAGTTGGCGGTTGATGTGCAGGAGTCCACGCCCAAACAACATCGGATCACCTTCGAAAAAGGAGCTGTATCCAGCGCCAGCTTGCAGTTCAAACTTACTATTGATAACCATTCGTGAGCTCAAACCTAAAAACACGCCAGCGTCGCTGGTCTGCGCGTTTACATTATTGGGTTCATCGCTCCACTCGTGGGTGCCGTACTCGAGACCTGCTGTTAGCACGACTGTCATACGATCGGCATTACGCGGAGTCAGGTAATAACCACCACCGATCAATACTTCCTGGTAATCAGCAACCACACCTACTCGGCCGAGATAGTGAAAACGACCATGGCTATCAGCTGATGCTTCTAGCACTACACCACCGCCACCGAAATCAAATCCAGTAGGAATCGCATCGAAATAATCAAAATCTCGGTTACTAGCACGAACTGCTGGCGGTAACCTCAAAGCGCTTAGAAGACCAGATGATTGTTCTGGGTTACCAACACTGTCAACGCTTTCCTTAACAGCTACGGAAGTGTCTTCCTGCTCAAGCTTCTTAGTCGATTCGCTGGCAGCGGCAACTGTAGGCTCATTTGCTTTAGCGACGCTCGGTAACAGAAGAGACGTATCGTCGGTATCCTGAGCCAAGGTTTCACTTTCCGCTGGTGCAGGCAATGTTGATGGTGTCAAGTCTGGCGTCTTTACGCCCTGCCGTACACGTAAACGAGTTCGTGCTTCGGCAAGCAATCGCTGCCGACGAACATCATCGGATTCAGTGACTGCAGGCGCTTGCTGTGACGTAACCGAAGACTCAACTGGTGCAGTACTCTCGGATGCTACGACCGTCCGTGCAACTGGCTTGCTTAAAGGCCCCTTGTACAAATCATCAGGCGCAAGATCACCATCATCACGCAGGAATACGAGATTATCCAGAATGATACGTGATCCAGGTTCACCACTATTTGCGGACAAATCAGATCGCGCCTGACGGTACGCTTGACCATCAATAATAACGGTACGCCCTGCAGGTGAACCTGAACTAGATGATGGCCTAATAGATTCAACTACTGATTCATCTATTTGCGCAATAGAAGGAACTTGATTATCCGGTAGCACGGTGGAGTCATGCGCTACCGTACTTGCTGAGCGGATGACAGTTGCTTTTAACTGTTTTCCGTCCGCCGATTTTTCAACAGCTGACGTCACAACGGGTGCCGTCAATAGCGATGCCTTGGTTGTTTCTCTAACGGGCTCAACCGTCTTGTCACTAAAAGTATCTTTAATGACTGTTTCGGTTGTTGATTCGTCGTGTGAAGAATAGGCTGCCTGGAGGTCCCATTTCGGACCTATACCCTGACAATCACCCGCTTCTGGGTGGAGGCTACCAAGACAGTCATCCGACGCACTAGCTTTTGCATAGCCCGGGCCATGCCCACATTGTGAATCCGGATACACCGGGTAATTGAAAAGCCCTTTGCTTCGGTTCAATTCAGGCCCCGAACCTATCTGTTCACATATCTGCTTGACCGTCTGACCACCAATTGGCGTAGGGACCAAGGTTTGATGAAAAGATTGATTCAGAGAACCAAGACAATAACAGGCTCCGTCAGCAGAATAACTGCCTTCCAGGAGGTCTGTAGAAGCCGCTGAGGGCTGTATAACAGTTAACATCGAGAAGCCCAGCAGTGCGGCTGGCATGCTTTGCGTACGCATGGATTCGCGATTCCAGAGTGAGATTACCCGAATATCGCTTCAGGAAGCATGCCATCACTTACCAGAAAATAATGACGATTTACCTATCCAGCCGTTCAGACATCTCCAGCGCCTTCCGATACCCCTAGTAAGAAGGCCAAGTCTCGCACTGATTACGAAACCTGGTCGCCAAACGCCTTTAAAAATGTGATGTGCGTCACCAATTGAATGACGAGGTCTCAGATAAAAACATGAAATCCAGAGCGTCTGTAAAGGTCGGTGCTTTCCAATTGTTAAGAAATATAACGGCTCTTGCCCTCACAGGGGTTTTGATGGCCTGTGCTGGCGATGTCGATGAACTCAATACAAGTGCCATCACAGAGTCAGTGGTTGATGGAGTTGCGACTGTTACGTCAAATCTTGATCTCGGTGCAGCCCGCCCGTCGGCAAGTGCTGCCGAATTGACTAACGATTTCACTCAATCGTTGAGTTTCGCCCAACAGCTAGCAGTCTCCGACGTTGCCAGTGAAGAAACAAACTCTAATCCAGTTACAGCAGAGCCTGA
This sequence comes from uncultured Granulosicoccaceae bacterium, assembly GCA_964594905.1. Lineage (GTDB taxonomy): Bacteria > Pseudomonadota > Gammaproteobacteria > Granulosicoccales > Granulosicoccaceae > Granulosicoccus. Next base: position 785 of record CAZQOI010000034.1, on the reverse strand, counting down.
GACGACAACTATAGAGACGATAACTGAGGAAGCGGCTGTCTCTTTAGGTGCTGCTGTTCCCGTCAGCAATTCGAATCAGGAGGCATTAACACCAGCCCCAGATTCAAGCGCTGGTGCACCGACGCCACTCGATCCAGTTCCAGGTTTCGTTATAGACGATACACCTGACAGTACGGTAGGCACTCAGTTTCAATCATTGACAACAGAGGGTTTCACGGGTCAAGTCTTGGACGATGGAACGGTCAAGATTAACTGGGCTACTGATAGAACAGCTCGTGGCTACAATGTGTACCGACAAGCGGAATACATAACCACTGTTTTCGAAACTGAATATGTTGACAACGATATCTTTGATACAAATTATTACTATGAAATACAGGCTTTCGATTTTGCTGACAATTTCAGTCGTGTTGCAACAGGATTAACCGTAAAAGTACGAGGGCTTGATAAACCTGATCCTAGTGCACCTGCAACAAATGCTGCGCTTTTACAAGACTATGAGTTGGTTTTTTCTGATGAATTCAATGCCGGCGCACTTGATTCCAGCAAATGGAATACCGCGTATCTATGGGGCTCAGATTTGTTCATCAATAGTGAAGAGCAGTATTACGTTGATATTAACAATGATCCAGATTTTGGTTTCGATCCATTTACCTTTGACGGTGAAAATCTAACCATAAATTCGATAAGAACACCGGATGACTTGCGATCAAAAGCATTGAATCAACCCTACCTGTCTGGCGTTATCACTAGCTACGATGCTTTCAAGTTTACCTATGGGTATG
>CAZQOI010000033.1:0-30089 GCA_964594905.1 uncultured Granulosicoccaceae bacterium | reverse complement strand
TGACGCTGGGGGAGAGCAACTCTACGCGAATAACCTAGAGTCTGACAATGAAATACAGTGCCTTTTTTACATTGATTTCGTGCCTGTTGATGGAGTATCTCAGCGTGGCGTTAGCCTGTGGATAAGTACAAGCTGAGAGGGTCGCAGGTGGCACCGTTGGATAACCGCTGATAGGGGCTATTTGTCTCAGGTTTATCCCGTTTTAGTCACACCTTATCCACAGGCTTTTCAAGCAGGAAAAAAATTATGACGGGGTCGCAATCAGAACATTACAGAGGTGTCGGCTTATCGTCACTTCGCTGTTCACCGGGTACTGGCAAAGGTCGCTATTTTATCGGCTTGGGATACGAGATTCGGTGGACAAATGAATCCATTAACTCTAAACTTGGGGGTTCGCTAACAAGATGTGCAGCCGGGTGCTGCCACCGGGTACTGCCAACATGAAAAGAACATATCAACCCAGTAAGCTAAAGCGCGCTCGCACGCATGGTTTCCGTGCTCGCAAAGCTACTCGTGGTGGCCGAGCGGTACTCGCAGCTCGTCGTCGTAAAGGACGCGCGCGCCTTAGCGCCTGATCTCCCGCTCCGGATACAGGAGCGGTGATGACTGATCAATCCTTCCCTCGAAATGCCAGGCTATTGAATGGCCAGGCCTATTCGGCCGTGTTTAAAAAAAACAAACGATTTGGCGATCGCTTTTGGACCGTGTTGGTGCATCGTAGAGAGGCATCAGATGGTTCTGGTCGTCTGGGTTTGGCTGTGGCCAAAAAAAAAGCCAAACGCGCAGTCGATCGAAACCGTATTAAACGTGTGGCTAGAGAACAGTTTCGCGCAAACCGCCAAATGCTGGCTGGTGTAGATCTGGTAGTAATGAATCGGGACCCGGCGTCCTCTGCCTCAGCAAAACAGCTCGGCGATGCTATGCAGGTCTTGATTGGTAAGATTGTGGCCCAAGGTTCTATTGGTAGTGCGTCAGGAAAATCAAAGAGTCCTGATAAAGGCGCCCAACGAACAGGGTGAACATGCGATGATGCGGCCGGTAATCAAGTGGTACAGACGTTGGCTCAGCCCATTGCTGCCGCCACGCTGCCGGTTTTATCCCTCTTGCTCTGCCTACGCGCTGGAAGCGCTTGATACTCATGGCAGCGCAAAGGGAAGTTGGTTGGCAGCGAAACGCGTTTGTCGTTGCCATCCGTTTCATAGTGGCGGCTTCGATCCAGTGCCACCCAAAGCGAACGATAACACCCAACATTCGGTTTAATGATGGATACCCAACGACTGCTGCTCTACATGGCGCTCGGCTTTTTAAGTCTGATTATTTATCAGACCTGGCTTCAGGATTACGCGCCGCGTCCCCCAGTGCCAGTGACCACTAATGATGGTGTAAGCAATAGTTCGGCGGGCACTGGTGCAGTTGTAGATGCTGGCTCCGCGCCGTCCGATCTGCCTCAAGCACCTACTGGTGAATCCATCTCAGCGCCTGCTGTTACGCCAGCGGCTGTTGCGACCCCAGTGGTCACAGTCAAGACTGATGTCATGGATATCGTCATCAATACCGTTGGCGCAACGATAACCGGGGTTGAGCTGCTTGATTATCCAATATCCATAGATCAGCCAGACACGTCGTTTACCTTGATGAGCGATTTACCAAATCGCTTTCTGGTGGCGCAATCGGGCTTGCAAGCAAGAGCTGGAGAGCCAGCACCAACGCATCGTGAACCGATGAGTGTCAGTAGCGATTCCTTTACGCTTGCTGATGGACAAGATTCCATTGCAGTACCGTTTGTTTGGGAATCGGATAACGGCATTAAGGTTACAAAGACGCTGACGTTTGAGCGTGGTAGCTACGAAGTTGGTCTCGACTATCAGATCGAGAATGGCTCCGATGCTGAATGGAAGGTCAACCAGTATCGTCAGCTTAAGCGTAAGCCCGGCACCAAGGATGAGAAACAGCAGTTTCTGAACACCTACATCGGCGCGGTTGTCAGCAACGATGAGGATCGTTACGCCAAGATCAAATTTGGCAACATGGAAGACGAGAACCTCGAAACCTCGGTGACCAATGGCTGGATTGCCATGATTCAGCACTACTTTGCCGCTGCCTGGATTCCTGCAGAAGAAGAGGTTAATACCGCCTACAGCCGATATCTTGCGAACGAGAATCGCTACCTGATTGGTATGTATTCAGGTAGTCAGTCAATCCCGGCGGGCGGGCAGGGTAGCTTCGCCACATCAGCATATATTGGCCCGAAAATTCAGGATAATCTGAACGCAGCTGCCGAACATCTTGAACTGACCGTCGACTTTGGTTGGCTGACTATTCTTGCGCAGCCTCTGTTCTGGTTACTGAAAACCATCCACGGTTTTATTGGTAACTGGGGTTGGGCTATCGTCGGTGTCACGTTCTGTATCAAGGCAGTTTTCTACAAATTGTCAGAGGCGAGTTATCGCTCGATGGCAAAGATGAAGCTCCTGCAGCCAAAGCTTGCCAGTCTCAAGGAACGCTATGGTGATGATCGCGCCAAGATGGGACAGGCGACGATGGAGATGTACAAGAAGGAGAAGGTAAATCCGCTCGGTGGTTGTCTGCCGATGCTCATTCAGATACCGGTGTTTATTGCTTTGTACTGGACGCTGCTTGAGAGTGTTGAATTACGTCAAGCGCCCTGGATTTTATGGATCAAGGATCTGTCGATTCGTGATCCGTACTTCATCCTGCCGGTCATCATGTCTGCCACGATGTATTTTCAGCAGAAGCTCAACCCGGCACCGGTTGATCCGATTCAGGCGAAGGTCTTTCAGTTTCTGCCGTTGATCTTTGGTGTGTTCTTCGCGTTTTTTCCAGCGGGCCTTGTCTTGTACTGGGTGGTTAACAACACCTTGACGATTGCTCAGCAGTACTACATCACCCGCCATGTTCTGGCAGACAGCAAGTCAAAATCACCCAACCAGAAGGCCAAGGCCTAGTCAGGCCTGGTGCTGACTTGGCGCCTGAAGCAACCATAGGCTCGACTGAGGACAAGCGAGACACGATAGCGGCAGTGGCAACAGGAGCCGGCCGCGCAGGTATCGGCGTTGTCAGGGTCAGTGGCAGTGATGTACCCAATCTTGTCAAAGAAATTACCGGTCAGGACCTGGCTCCCCGAGAGGCGGTGTATCTGCCTTTTCTCGATGCTGAAGGAAACACGATTGATCAAGGCATTGCGCTTCGATTCGAATCACCGCATTCCTACACAGGTGAACATGTGCTTGAACTGCAAGGGCATGGCGGCCCTGTAGTATTGGATTTATTGCTCAAGCGAGTGTTGTCCCTTGGTGCACGACTGGCGCACCCTGGTGAATTTTCCGAACGCGCTTTCCTGAATGACAAGCTTGATCTTGCTCAGGCTGAAGCGGTCATTGATTTGATCAATAGCAGCAGTGAGGCTGCAGCGCGCGCGGCGGTTCGTTCTATGTCGGGTGAATTTTCCAGCGACATCGATGTGATCAAGGAGGAGCTTATCGGTTTGCGCGTCTGGCTGGAGGCAGCTCTTGATTTCAGCGAAGAGGAAATTGATTTTCTTGGCACACCCGAACTACGTGACCGTACAACACGGCTGATCAGTGACTTTGATGCATTGCTGGCCCGCGCCTCGCAAGGTCAACGCTTACGCGATGGCTTGACCATTGTGCTTGCAGGGGTGGCTAATGCAGGCAAATCAAGTTTATTGAATGCCTTGGCTGGAACCGATACCGCGATTGTTACTGATATTGCCGGTACCACTCGCGATGTACTACGTGAAGATATTTCGCTTGACGGTGTACCGCTAAGGATTGTCGATACGGCTGGTCTCAGAGCTAGTGATGACCCTGTTGAACAGCTTGGTATTGAGCGCGCGCGTAAAGCTATGCAGCAGGCTGATCATGTCTTGGTGATTCTTGATGCTCATAAGCCAGAGATGCCAGATGAACCATTACCTGAGGATGTACCGGTCACTTGCTTGATCAACAAGGTTGATTTGGTTGATAAGGCAGCCTTGTCATCAATCTTGACTGAATACAACGCAACATTAGCGGTATCAGCAAAGACAGGTGAGTCCCTGGATAATTTACGCAGCTATCTTTTGTCTTTAGCTGGGCACGACAGTGCAATAGAGGGTGTGTATATCGCCCGGCGCAGACATCTTGATGCCTTGCATGAGGCGAGAGCCGCCACAGATGCAGCCCTGCTTCGTTTGACTGAAGGCAACATGCCGGAACTTGCGGCTGAAGAGCTCCGACTGGCGCAGTCGTCACTGGATATCGTAACTGGCCGCTTTGATACCGAGGATTTACTTGGGCGAATATTCTCGGATTTTTGTGTAGGTAAGTAAGTTAATCAGATACATAGATTGAGTTAGCCTCACATACACCTGACTAAACCTTGTTTGCAGATAAGATTTGCGGATAAGGCGAAAAACACTAATAGATTTGCTCCGTTGCAGCGTCTGCATGTTCGATCAAGTCATCACGCTCCTGCAAAATAAATAAATCGCGGGCACGGTTGAATGATGCTCTCGCTTCGCGACGACTGTCGTTCGAGTTGTAAAGCAGGGCAATGATGCCGGTCTGGCGGCGATGCATTGCACGCTTTGATGCTTTTGCCAGTGAATCATTGGCCTTCAAACGAAATTGCCAGGCTTGTACGGGATCACCCTCGTTAATGAAATGGTGGTAGAGCTGTTCAAAGTCTCGTGCTTTACCCACTTGATGAATGGCGTATTCGTATTCGCGTTGTGCGGCTTTTATGCGTTGACGATTGAGTTGTATATCTTCATATGACATGCCTGAATTTTCCAATGATTCAAGCGCTGCTTCAGCCCGTAGCGAACGTCCGGATGCTGCGTGTAGCAGCATTGCTTCGACTGCCACCTCTTGCGCTCTGACCAGGTTGCCTTCACTTCGATAACCTCGCTCCAGCATCTCATAACCAGCGGCTGCCGCGGCTGTTCTATCCAGTCTCAGGTTTTCATTAATGGCTTCTTGCACGGCATCCTCTGCTTCGCTAAATCGAGATTTCGCAACACTCCAACCAGCCAGTTGAATCTTGTCATAAGCATAAGCAGCGTCTCGTGCTTCTTCTCGTTCTACCAGTGAAACTCGACCACGCAGGAGTTCCACACTGCCAATGCCGAGTTGATCACCTTGTTCTTCGTAGACTGCTAGTGCCTCGTCAAGATACACCTCAGCGGTATCGAGGTCGCTGTCAGAGAGGGCGGCTGCACCAAGCAGCGCTAACTGGTTGGCAAGTTCGAGACGATCCTCATTACGCACCGCCAAAGCAGCTTCATTCATCAAGCGTGTTCTTACGCTGTCATAGTCGCCTTCAGGTAACGCCTTGGCGATAAATTCTGGCAGCGGGTAACTGGGATTGTTTTGTTTTAATGCTGCGATTGTTTGCGCATCGATTTCAGCTGGTGTTAGTGGGACGGGCAGGGTAGGGGGCTCGTGCTTGCCACCGGTAACGATGTCATCAGTGTTGATTGAGTGAAACCAGCTTATTGCGATAACGGAAAACAATCCCGCTAATACAGAATTCCGATACTTGGAAAAGCGCGTGAGCATGCGCCCCTTTTTGCTTGTATCGCTTAGCTCGGCCATGGTGTCGCTCCTAGCTGTTCACAGGTTTTGGTGCTGTGTCAGGCATTGCCCTCGCGAGTTGCCTGTACCAGTTCCTCGTGTCGCTTTTTCTCAGCTTTTGCATATCGATTGTGCCGATATACCGTCAACATACCGGTCAGAATGATAAAAGGCCACAAAATGATTGCGCCAACACCGTATGTGAAGCTGCCAACGCCAATAATCAGCACCAGCCAGAACAAAGCAGCCGCCAAACTTGAGTAAAACAATCCCAAAGGGCCTAGAAACAGGCATAAAAGGAATTGCACAATCTGGGATTTCTTGAACATTACCCTTGACCCTGTGGTGCGCCAAACTGCATGGCAGCAAGTCTTGCATAGAGACCGTCTTTTGACATCAGCTCAGCATGTGTGCCTGTCTCAACAATACGACCTTCATCCATCACCAGAATTTTATCCGCATTAACAATAGTTGCAAGTCGGTGCGCAATGACAAGTGTTGTGCGACCTCGCATGGCACGATCCAAAGCAGCTTGCACCTTAGCTTCACTTTCTGCATCAAGAGCACTGGTTGCTTCATCAAGTAGTAACAGCGGAGGGTTTTTTAAAAGTGCCCGCGCAATCGACAACCGTTGCCGTTGTCCACCTGATAGTCGAACACCTTTTTCACCAAGGTAGGTGTCAAATTTGTCAGGTAATCGATTAATAAAATCTTCCGCTTGCGCATCGCTTGCAGCTTGCAATACATCTTCAGTTGATGCATCAGGATTTCCGTAGCGGATATTGTTGGTTACGTTATCCGAGAATACAACGCTTTCTTGCGAGACGAATCCAACGGATTGACGAAGATCTTTCAACGACAGTTGCGAAATCGGGTATTCATCGAGTTTGATAGCACCCTCATGCGGATCGTAAAAACGCATCAGTAATTGCAACAAGGTAGTTTTGCCAGAACCAGATGGCCCCACCAGCGCAACGGTTTTCCCGGGTTGGATCGTAAAACTGATGTTGTCCAGGGCCCGTTCCTTGGGTCGACTTGGATAATGGAAGGACACAGCATCGAACTCCACTTCGCTACCCGATGTCTTTACTTTGGTTTCTGGTAAGCGTAATTCGCCATCTTTGATATTGGGTCTGGCATCAATGAGTTCCAGCAACCGTTCAGCCGCCCCTGCCGCACGTTGAACATCACCTAGTACTTCTGCCAGCACACCCGTTGAACCTGCCACTATCGCTGCGAACAACATGAACTGTGTCAGTAAGCCTGCTGACATACGCCCTTGTATAACGGCATTGGCACCAAGCCATAAAACAAACACGATGGCGCCAAACACCAGGATGATTGACAAGGCGGTGAGTATCGAGCGAGTACGGTTACGTTTTAGAGCAGTCTCGAATGCGTGATTGGTTGCCTTTGCATAGCGGGTGCTTTCGAGTTCTTCGCGAACATAGCTTTGCACGGTTTGCATTGCGCCGAGTGTTTCCCCTGCTAATGCGCCTGTATCAGCTAGCGTATCCTGACTGACGCGTGACAGGCTTCTTACCTTACGTCCCACCACGATGATGGGTAATACAACCAAAAACAAAAGCCCGACAATGATGCTGGCCAGTGATGGGCTGGACCAAACCATCAACAACAAACCACCAACAAACAACAAGCTGTTGCGAAGACCCATCGATATGCTGGAACCAATCAATGATTGGATCAGCGTGGTGTCGCTGGAAAGTCGTGACAGCACCTCGCCTGTTTTAAGTGTTTCAAAAAAACTCGCATCCTGTTGCAACACGTTTCTAAACACAGCAGTTCTTATATCGGCAGTAATTCTGTCCCCCAGCCAGGACACCAGATAGAAGCGCATCGCGGTTGCAACCGCCAAGAGTACTGCCAGCAGAAACAGCATGATAAAGACACTATTGACGTTACTCAGACCACCCGTTTGAGTCAGCTGATTTGTGTCAGGTGCGGTAAAGCCACGATCTATCAGAAAGCGAAAGGCTATCGGAATTGACAGGGTCGCTGCTGCCGCCAGAAGCAGCGCCCCAATAGCCATGACAACGCGCTTGCGGTAAGGCGCGAGAAAGGGCCACAGCCGTTTGAGGATCGACACTGCGCTGACGTCTTTATTCACTGTTTTAAAACTTGATCGAGTCTTTAGAGGGTTGATACCGCAGTTTTACGCGACAAACCGCTAGAATAGGTCATGGATTTTCCCACCACATTTGATGTGATCGTCGTTGGTGGCGGTCATGCGGGTACCGAAGCTGCGTTGGCGGCTGCGCGCTCGGGCGCGTCCACATTGCTGCTAACGCACAATATCGAAACGCTTGGTCAGATGAGCTGTAACCCGGCTATAGGTGGTATCGGCAAAGGGCATCTGGTCAAGGAAATCGATGCATTAGGTGGTGCGATGGGCATGGCTGCTGACAAGGCGGGCATCCATTTTCGCACCTTGAATTCAAGGAAAGGGCCAGCGGTACGTGCCACCCGCGCGCAGGCAGATCGACAGCTTTATCGCCAAGCGATTCGCTGGACGATTGAAAACCAAGCAAACCTGACACTGTTTCAACAAGCTGTTGATGATCTGGTGCTCGAAAACACCAATGAAGCCGGCGCTGAAGGCGTTCGAGTAACGGGTGTGGTCACTCAACTCGGTGTGACTTTCAAAGCGCCAACAGTTGTCATGACGGTAGGCACTTTTCTGGCTGGAAAAATTCATGTTGGTGAGGCGCAGCAGTCAGCGGGCAGGGCAGGGGATCCGCCTGCAATGACCTTGGCCGCGCGCTTGCGCGAAATGCCGTTTGATACCGGGCGTCTTAAAACCGGAACACCGCCGCGTATCGACGGGCGCACTATTGATTACTCTGAGCTGCAAGCCCAACCCGGTGATGATCCGCGTCCAGTGTTTTCCTATCTTGGCAGCACTGACGATCACCCAGCTCAAGTGCACTGTCATATCACTGCAACCAACGCGCGAACACATGAAATCATCAGTGGCGCTCTTGATCGATCGCCTCTGTTTGGTGGCGTTATTGAAGGTGTAGGACCTCGCTATTGCCCGTCAATCGAAGACAAAGTCGTGCGTTTTGCTGATCGAGATTCACACCAGATCTTTATCGAACCTGAAGGCTTATCCACTCACGAGATTTACCCCAACGGTATTTCAACGAGTTTGCCATTTGATATTCAGATCGCTTATGTGCAATCCATCAAGGGATTCGAAAAAGCGCATATCACGCGTCCCGGATACGCAATCGAATACGATTTCTTCGATCCGCGAGGCTTGCGTTCATCACTTGAAACTCGCAATGTCGGCGGCTTGTTCTTTGCCGGGCAGATCAACGGCACAACAGGTTATGAAGAAGCTGGTGCGCAGGGACTCGTTGCTGGTTTGAATGCTGCGCGACAGGTACGCGGCGAATCACCTTGGACGCCTCGCCGTGATGAAGCCTATATCGGTGTATTGATTGATGATCTGATCAGCCGTGGCACGCTTGAACCGTATCGCATGTTTACTAGCAGAGCGGAGTATCGTTTGATGCTGCGTGAAGATAACGCTGATCTGCGTTTGACCGAAGTTGGTCGCCAAATGGGTCTTGTGAATGATCACCGATGGCAAGCGTTTTCGGCGAAAGCTGAGGCTGTCGAATCTCTGAAAGGTCGTCTGCATGATTTGTGGGTGCGGCCAGGCACTGATGAAGCCGACGCACTTACCGCTCAAACCGGAATGAGCTTTGCCCGTGAACGCCGAGCCACTGAACTGTTGAAGGTGCCTGAAGTAAGCCTAAGTGGTTTGTTGTCGATCATTTCACCGAGCGACGCTGCGCTCGACGCGCAAGTGATCAATCAAGTGGAGATTCAGGGCAAATACGCAGGCTATCTCGACCGGCAGATTGCAGATGTGGAGAAAACGCGGCACCAACAGGAAATTACGCTGCCTGACTCCCTCGATTACACCAACGTGATCGGGCTATCCAATGAAGTGCGCCAGAAACTCATTGATAACCGTCCGGAAACGGTAGGTCAGGCTTCCCGCATACCCGGTGTCACCCCCGCTGCAATTTCCTTGTTGCTCGTTCATCTGAAAAAGCAGTCATTGCAAAAGAGTGCCTGACTCAATCAGTACTGAAAATCGCGCCGAGCTATCCCGTCAGCTCCGCGACGGACTCGCAGCGCTCAATTTAAACCTCGATACCAAACAGCAGGACCAGCTGCTGGACCTGTTGTCGTTGCTACTCAAATGGAACCGCGTCTACAACCTGACGGCCATCCGTGATCCCGGTGACATGGTCGCCCGGCATCTGCTGGACAGCCTGGTGCTCTTGCCGTTCCTGACCTCGGTTGTGGACACCCACAAATACGATGTCATCGATATCGGCACTGGAGCGGGCTTTCCGGTACTTCCCCTGGCGATTGCGCGGCCTGACCTGAGCTTCCTCTCAATCGAGTCGAAGGCTAAGAAAACCCGTTTTCAACAGCAAGCCATTGCCAATGTGGGTGTCCCAAACGTGTGCGTAATAAACCAGCGGGCCGAACAGGTGGAAGCCCAGGGGCAGATTGTCACGTCACGGGCGTTCACTGCGCCTGCTGATTTTTTGCGGGTGTCCGAAAGGTTTTGCGCGCCAGGTGGGCGAGTGGTAATCATGCTGGGTCAGGCGGAATTGATGCCTGCTGAGGTTGAAGCGCCATTTGAGGTCGAGCAAACGGTGAAAATATCGGTGCCGGGGGTGGATGCCTCGCGGCATGTATCGGTGTGCCGTCGAGTCTAGATCCCCGGCTTGGCGGTGGATTTGCTCGTGGATCCGAGTGACGCCAGACCGTCGCTTCTGCGGTTTTCGATTACACTTGCCATATGGGCCGCATAATCGCCATCGCTAACCAGAAAGGTGGCGTCGGGAAAACCACTACCTGTGTGAATCTCGCCGCGGCTCTCGCGTCGATGCAAAAGCGTGTCTTGCTGATCGATCTTGACCCGCAAGGCAATGCCACCATGGGCTGTGGGATTGACAAGTACGACGTTGAAACCAGTGTGTACGATATTCTGGTGGAGGAAACTCCCGTTAGCGCCGTGCTGGTTCGCTCGGAGGAAAATGGCTGCGACGTGCTACCAGCCAACGCTGATCTGACCGCCGCTGAAATCCAGCTGATGGAAGTGGATGGTCGCGAGCGCCGACTGAAGGACGCTTTGAACACCGTTCGCGAACAATACGATTACCTATTGATCGACTGCCCGCCCTCACTGAACATACTCACGCTGAATGCCTTCGTGGCAGCAGACAGTGTGCTGGTCCCGATCCAGTGCGAGTACTACGCGCTTGAGGGACTCTCAGCACTTCTCGAGACTATTGAAGGTATCCGTGAGAGCGTCAATCCTTCACTAGAGATTGAAGGTTTGCTGCGGACCATGTACGACGGTCGCAACAATTTAGGCGCTGAAGTATCCGCTCAACTCGTGCAGCATTTTGGTAGCCAGGTGTTCAACACGATGGTGCCGCGCAACATTCGCCTGGCGGAAGCGCCCAGTCATGGCGTTTCGATAGTGCAGTACGATCGCACATCGCGAGGTGCTCTTGCCTACCTGGCCCTGGCGGGAGAAATCATTCGTCAACAGTCGCGTACCGCCAAAGCACCGGCCGCATCCAAGACCCCTACAGAATCCAGTGCAGCGGCCAGCGCCGATGCCGAGCCCGTGAGTCAAGCGTAAATGGCGAAGAAATCCCGCATGGGCCGTAATCTTGATGCACTCCTTGGGGGTGCGCAGCGAAAGCGTCCATCTCCAACAGCTGAAAACACTGACGAGAAAGAACAGCTAGCAAGTACTGATCAAAATGTTGCTGATGACGTTCACACAGAGCCAGAGTCCACAGCCACTCCGTCGATTGCCGCATCTGCACAGCCCGACCAAGCCAGTGCCAATGATGAACGCGCGATTGATCATGCCTCAATAACGTTTTCATCACCAAAACCGACGCTAAGTACTGAACCAGAAGCTGCCTTGCAGTCTGGCGACAAATTTCGAATGTTGGGTCTTGATCAAATTCGTCGTGGGGCCTATCAGCCGCGCCGTTTGTTCGATCCTGAGCTGTTGCAGGAACTTGCTGAATCACTCAAAAGCGAAGGCATGATCCAGCCGATAATCGTACGCCCATTCGCCGACGCCTTCGAACTGGTTGCGGGTGAACGTCGTTGGCGAGCCGCGCAACTTGCTGGAATGAGTGAGATACCCGCCATCATTCGTGAAATGGAAGATCGTTCGGTGGCAGCGGTTTCATTGATCGAGAACATTCAACGAAAGGATCTCAACCCACTTGAGGAAGCGGCCGCTTTTGCGCGCCTGTGCGACGAATTTGGTATGACCCATCAACAAGTGGCATCGTCTGTTGGTCGATCTCGTGTTGCTGTGACAAACCTTATGCGCCTTCTTGATCTGCATGATGAAGTCAAGGTGATGGTTGATAAAGGTCAACTTGAAACCGGGCATGCCCGAGCCATTGTGGCTTTGTCAAAAGAAGAACAACTACCACTTGCCGAGCGTGTGGTTAAACTTGGCATGACGTCACGTGCAGTTGAAAATATTGTGCGTGATATTAAAGCTGGCAAAGAGCCCAACTTGCCATCGGATAACGCGATGTCGGATCCTGACATTGAACGTTTGTCGCAACAATTGGGTGAGAAGCTTGGATCACCGGTGAAGATCAAACATAAACGCACTGGTGCCGGAAAGCTTGAGATCAGTTATAGCTCTGTTGCTGAGCTTGAAGGCATTCTCAAGCATTTTCGTTAAGTGCGAATGCATAAAAGACACTCCGTGTCTTTACCCAGTTAGATTGTGACTTATTGTCAGATATAACCCGGAAATCTTGATAAAGCGCTAAGAAACCGCGAGATTTGAAGCCTAAAGCAATTATTAGGATGTTCAAATGATCGATCGCTCCAAGCGCAAAACCCTTAAGAATATTGGTTCAATAGCAGCCAGTGGTGTCGCTGCAGCTGTTTCTGCAAACAGTTTTGCCAGTACTGCTGTTGAAGTAAACAATGAAGCCGCGTTTTCAAATACGGACATGGCTCAGATACGAGTGCATACGCGTGTATCAGTCGAGACCAACGATATCGAAGTGATACTGACTAACAACAGCGATGTAACAGCGCATATCACAGAACTTACACCTGCAGAAACGGTGACCAAGCGCGGGCGCTTCAACTTTGCGGAGTTGATGAAACAAGGTGAATTACGTATCGAAGCAGGTGAGAGTGTATCTGTGCCTATGACACCACACCCTGTTGTTATCGATGCGTCTGATGTTGCTAGTCGTTCTGCTTCACTAAACGATGCATTGAAAAAATCAATGACCGCGCGTAGTCATGACAACAATTTGAAGCTTCGCGTGATGGATGCAACTTTGTTTGCCTGAGTTTCGTAAAACTCGATCAAAAATGTTACTCAACTGCGTTGTGTCAACATTAACCAAATACCTCCGGCTAGCAGAAAGCTGCCGGAGGCACGTTCAACCCAGATGACTTTCGTCTGACTTAGCCAATTGCCTGCCTTGCCCGCAGCAACGGCGTAAGCGCCGTCAAGCACCGCGCCAATTAACATGAAGGTCAGTCCGAGCGTTAAAAGCTGCGGCATCAATTTCACACTGGGATCGACAAACTGCGGCAGGAATGCGCCGAAGAAAAACAAGGCCTTCGGGTTTGACCAGATAACGATAAAACCTTGCCATACAAAAGCCGAAATACTTTTGTGGCGATGTGTTGAGTCGTCGACTGTCAGGGTACTGCCTTGAGCGCGCCAAAGCTGCACCCCAAGCCAGATGAGATAAAAAGCACCTGCGATACGAATCCAGTTGAACACCCAAGCCAGCTGTCCAACGACTGCACTGAAGCCAAAGCTTAAGGCCAGTAGCATCATCGCTAGACCAAGTTGGGTACCCAGGACGTTATAAAGCCCGGCTTGCTGTCCACTGCGCAGGCTGTTGGCGATAATAATTGTGACGGTCGGCCCCGGCACAACAATAATTGCCGCACTTGCCAGTGCAAACAACCACAGTGTGCCGGGTTCGACAAACATCAATAGAATTTATCCTAAGAACGATTAAGTAATTTGTACTTCGCAGGAACCGTCAGTTGGCTTTCGCGAATTTCAAGAATCTCGATAGACTTTACGTCAGTCAATACTGACAGAATAGGTCGTAGAGCAATCTCTCGTGCTTTCTCCGCTTTCTTCTTTTCAACTTCCTGTTTGACGACTTGCTTGCCTACCGATTTAAGAAAACCAGACAGGCTGCTGGTATTCAGCGCGTCGTCTTCTTCTTCTTTAGGCTCTGGTGGAGCAGCACAGGTATCGTTCATTGCTTCCCATTGGAACTTGTTTGATATCGAATAACCTTCGGGTACTCGCAAGCCTTTGAATTTATCCCAAAGCCTATTGGCATCACTGTCGCTCATGCCAGCGGTAAGAGATCGTACAAACAGCTCCAGTACTTCTGGCGGTATAACCTCATAAACTGTTGACGGATAACGGTCAGCAAGTGCGTTGTAATAGTTACGATCGAAAGCCACTTTCATATTGACGGCTTCTGCGATATCACCCGTTATCGGTGTCATCCAGTTGGTCACAGAAAATTCCGAACGAAAAGTTTTACCTTGATCGTCCTTGCCGCGAATGGTCCATTGCAACAAGTGTTCGCTAGCTTGAAAGCCATTGACTACGCGTGAGTTACCAGTGGGTGCCATCTCAAGCGAGTTTTCAGTAATCGAAATCTGGCAACTCTCGTCAAGTTCTTCTTCTTCGAAACCATCGTCATTCTGCAGACTTTCGAAACCAAAGGACGCGGTCTTGCATCCACCTAGTGGGCATTCGCGATAAGTCTTTCGTCGGTTATCCATACTCCATTCAAGTTGTCGATCAAGGCGCACAATGTCGCTTTGACTCTGCTTCTTGCCGACTCTACTTAGAATGCTGCCGGTGAACTTGATCTGATTGTCGATCCGCGAAATCTGATCCATGATGCTCAGTGTTCGATCGGTCTGATTAGCCAGAAAGCCTTTGATGCCACCGTTTTGAATCGTGCTGGTGACTACTGCTGTGCGAATCAACGGGGTGTTGTCGACTTCTGGTGTTGAAGCGCATCCGCCGAGTAGGGCGGTGGTTAGTGAAAGGGCTAAAACATGTGATGAATTCATTGGCAAGCTCTCCTTTGGCAAGACCGTTTTTTGCGCACACTTGTGCGCGGTGGCGGGAGTTTATGTCAAGTCTTGTGTTGTGCAAGTCTGCGATCACCAGGATTGTGGGGTAGCCATGATTCAATAGATACCGCGCCTAAGTTCTTTTGACGGAGTAGACGGTTTACGCAACTCAAGCGTGGATAGCTGATTTTCAGCTTTTTGACTCGAATCAATTGTGTTAGAAAGTAAGTTGTTTTTTTGCGACACGGATGCTCTGCGACGTAATCAGGGCGTCACAGGATGTGTAAATTAAATATTCCTTAGTTGGTCATCAACTGATCGGCCACGTCAACACGAACAGGAAAGTTCATGATTTTTCAACCGAAATCGACCAGAGCTGTATTAGTTAGTGGCTTAGTGGCTGCGTCTCTTACCCTTGCCTCATGTGGTGGCGGTGGTGGTGATGATCCCGCTCCAACTACACCACCAGCGGATGAGCCAGTAGCACCTAATCCGCTAGACCCAATCCCGAACCCAACACAACCCACTACGCCGGTTACCCCTGATCCGGTGACCCCAGATCCGACCCCAGTAGATCCAGTGACACCGGTACCGGTCGATCCACCAGCTCCTGAGCCGACAGATCCAATGGGCCTGATCGTCAGCGTTACGTCAGGTGATGTGCAGGGTGATTATTTCTTGGGCTCACCACCTGCTTCAGTCGGTTCGGTTGTTCTCGATGCCTTGAGTGACGTCACTGACCCAATCGCCGTCATCAGCGGTGGCTCGCTGGAATTGCCAGTTGAATCGGATGTGCCTTTTTCAACGATTTTTGTAAATGCCGACGCAGCAGGTTATTTTCAGCTGTTGTTACCTGAGGCAACCAATGCAGCCTCTGCCATTGTTACCTACAACACTGAGCTGACAGCCGCCACCGCCAATCAAGTGAGTGTTGCTGTACAAACACCTACAGGTGATGTCAGTAGCTCCCAGTCACTCGATCTGCAAACCATCTCAGTCGGAACCGGTGAAGTACAGGTCAGCGTCATTTGGGATACGCCAACAGATGTAGATCTGTGGGTGACAGAGCCTGACGGCACACGTATCTACTGGGCAAATGAAGTGTCTGACGCTGGTGGCATGCTGGATCTTGATAGTAATCCTGCCTGTTTTCTGGATAACGTCAATAACGAGAACATCACCTACGAAGGCGTTACACCGCCAAGCGGCGAGTATCTGGTACAGGTTGATTACTTCTCCAACTGCGATGTAACAGCTCCAACTAACTTTGTCGTGACGATCCGAGCTAATGGTCTGAGCGAAACCTTTACCGGTGTTTTATTGCCGGGCGATGCAGACGTCGAAATCGCACGTTTTATCGTGCAATAGCGCCTGTTAGGCACCAATGCTGGAACCTCTGATTTCAGAGGTTCCAGTCCTTCAGCCAAAATTGTCTAATCGGTACCTCCTGCCATCACATCGTCTGTGAATCTCTAAGTTCCCCGATCTCCGAAATCCTCTCGAAACGCTGCTATACTTCCGCCGCTCGATGCAAGTCTCAACCCACTAACACGGTACCCGAGCGTTGCCATGCAACAAGCGGAAAAGCGATTGCGCGTCATCCGTTTGCTGCTGATCTGGCAATTGGTTGGCGCAGTTTTAGTGGGTTTGGCTGGTTTTGCATGGGGTAAAGGCGCGGCATTGGCTGCTGTGCTGGGTGGTCTGATTGTCTGGCTGCCAAATTGTTATTTTGCGTTCCGGGCATTCAGGCATCGAGGAGCGCGGGCGGCACGTCTTATTGTGCGGTCTTTTTATGCTGGCGCTGCTGGCAAGATGCTGTTGACGGCGATGTTGTTCACTTTGGTGTTCATCAATGTCAAGCCATTGAATGCACTGGCTCTCTTTGCCGGTTATCTGATTGTGCTGTCACTCAATTGGATAGTCCCGGTGTTGATGAGTCGCTCGGAAAACCGTTCAAGAGCTGGCCCAGAGGGCTGATTCTTGAGAATACGAAAACTGAAGTGTCGTAGAAATCATGGCTAGCAGTCACGCACCGACAACAACCGAGTACATTCAGCATCACCTGCAAAATCTGGTGGTGGGGATTCATCCTGAGAATGGCTTCAGCATCGCGCACAGCGGGAAAGAAGCTGCAGAAATGGGTTTCTGGGCTCTGCATCTGGATTCCATCTTCTGGTCAGTGCTGCTTGGTGGCCTGTTTATCTGGCTTTTCAAGAAAGCTGCTGACAAGGTAACCAGTGGGGTGCCAGGCCCGCTACAGAATTTTGTCGAGCTGATGGTCGAGTTTGTCGACACTAATGTCCGCGAAACTTTTCATGCGAAGAATGAGCTTGTCGCGCCCATGGCGCTGACTATCTTCGTTTGGGTTTTCCTGATGAATCTGATGGATCTTGTTCCGGTCGACTTTATTCCGCGAGCCACGGAGGCCATAGGTATCCCTTACATGAAGGTCGTGCCAAGCACCGATGTAAACATTACTCTCGGCCTGTCTCTGTCAGTTTTCGCCTTGATGATCTACTACAGCCTCAAGGTCAAAGGCCCTGGTGGGTTTTTCAAAGAGCTTGCGTTTCAGCCGTTCAACAGCAACAACATGATCGTGCAGATACTGTTTGTCCCCATCAACTTATTGCTGGAGGGTGTCGCCCTGTTGGCAAAACCAATATCTCTCGCCCTGCGACTTTTCGGCAATATGTACGCTGGCGAACTGATCTTTATTCTTATCGCTC
The DNA here is from genome assembly GCA_964594905.1 of uncultured Granulosicoccaceae bacterium. Taxonomy (GTDB): domain Bacteria; phylum Pseudomonadota; class Gammaproteobacteria; order Granulosicoccales; family Granulosicoccaceae; genus Granulosicoccus. Next base: position 12,580 of record CAZQOI010000033.1, on the reverse strand, counting down.
TGTTGCCTTTCTATGCGCAATGGGTGTTATCAGTGCCGTGGGCAATCTTCCACATACTTGTTATCACGCTGCAGGCCTTCATATTCATGATGTTGACCATCGTATATATGAGTATGGCGCACGAGCATCACTAGAATTTACTGAGTTTTTGAAACTTATTTAGCAGTACTTAAGCACAACCTAATTACTTAATTTTTCTTATTTACAACTGTTTATCTATCCGGAGTTTGTCATGGAAACTGTAGTTGGCTTCACCGCAATCGCTGTTGCTCTCCTTATCGGTCTGGGTGCACTCGGCACCGCTATCGGCTTTGGTTTGCTCGGTGGTCGTTTTCTCGAAGGCGCTGCTCGCCAGCCTGAAATGACTCCGATGCTGCAGGTCAAAATGTTCATCGTCGCAGGTCTTCTCGATGCGGTTCCGATGATCGGCGTTGGTATCGCGCTGTTCTTCACCTTTGCGAACCCGTTCATCGGTCAGCTCGCACAGTAATTGTCTTTATCTTGTGCCCACAACGCACCAAGATTTTGACTAGAGGAGAGCACACGTGAACCTGAATCTCACATTAGTTGGTCAGGCTATCTCGTTCGCGATCTTCGTTATGTTCTGCATGAAGTACGTGTGGCCACCGATCATGGGTGCCCTGCGCGAACGTCAGGAGAAAATAGCGGAGAGTCTCGCCGCCGCCGAACAAGGCGCGCAGCGACGCGAAGAAGCTGAAGCCGAAATTGCAACCTTGCTGCAGGACGCAAAAGCGCAAGCTGCGGAAATCGTTGCAGCCGCGCAAAAGCGTGGTAATGAAATCGTTGAAGAATCCAAGAACACTGCACGGACTGAAGGCGAACGCCTGAAAGCGTCTGCGCAGGCTGAAATCGAGCAGGAAGTGGTTGGTGCTCGTGAGGCTCTGCGAAAGCAGGTGGGTTCAATCGCGGTAGACGGTGCCAAAAAGATTCTCGGATCCGAGGTCAATGCCGATGCGCATGCCAAGGTTCTGGACGATCTCGTAGGCCAGATCTAGAGCGATGGCTGATTTCACAACAGCAGCAAGACCTTACGCCAAAGCCGTTTTTGAAATGGCTCAGGATGCCAAGGCATTTGATGGTTGGTCTGGCAAATTAGCGTTTTGGTCGGCGCTGGTGCAAAGCCCGGATATGGCGGATCGTCTCGCCATGCCAGGGCTTACCCATCAGGATCGCGCCACGATGATCGAAAAGGTGTCGGGCGATGAAATGGACGACCACGGTCGTAACTTTATTCGCCTGCTGTCTGAGAACAATCGCCTGTCGTTGATACCAGATATCCAAGGCATTTATGAAATCTTGCGTAGCGACGCGGAAGGCGAGATCGAAGCGACGGTAACGTCAGCCTTCGAATTGACTGACGCGCAGCGCGACAAGATCATAGCCGCCTTGTCCAAACGTCTGGATCGCAAGGTTCGCATCGTTAATGAGATCGACAAAGACCTCATTGGCGGCGCGATCATCCGGGCAGGGGACCTCGTAATCGATGGTTCCTTGAAAGGGCGTGTAGAAAATCTTGAACGCGTCGTCGCCAATTGACGATGCACGTAGTTAATGGCCAGCGTCGATTTGCAGCTGCACACAACAGTGCAAGCGCATCGATACTGGCAAACCAGTTTCTAGAGGATTGAAGTCATGCAATTGAACCCATCCGAAATCAGTGAACTGATCAAGGCACGGATTGGTAATTTCGAAGCGTCTGCCGATGCGCGTACCGAAGGTACGATCGTCAGCCTGAACGACGGTATCGTCAGGATCCATGGTCTGACCGACGCCATGTCAGGTGAGATGTTGTCTTTCTCTAACGACCTTTACGGCCTGGCACTTAACCTCGAAAGAGATTCAGTAGGTGCGGTTGTATTGGGTGACTACGAAAATCTGTCAGAAGGTGACAAGGTTCAGTGCACCGGCCGCATTTTGGAAGTACCGGTTGGTCCGGAGCTTCTCGGTCGAGTGGTTAACTCACTGGGTGAGCCTATTGATGGCAAAGGTCCTGTTGAAACCAAAATCACCTCGCCAATCGAGCGTGTTGCACCTGGTGTAATCGAACGTCAATCAGTTGATCAACCAGTACAGACAGGTCTTAAATCAATCGATGCGATGGTGCCGGTTGGTCGGGGACAACGAGAGTTGATCATCGGTGACCGTCAGACCGGTAAGACAGCTGTAGCGGTTGATGCGATCATCAACCAGAAAGGCACAGGCATTAAGTGCGTTTATGTTGCGATTGGTCAGAAGCAGTCAACCATCGCTAACGTTGTAACCAAGCTTGAAGAGCATGGTGCACTTGAGCACACCATCATTGTTGCAGCGGGTGCGTCAGACTCTGCAGCGATGCAATACATCGCGCCATACGCTGGTTGTTCGATGGGTGAATACTTCCTTGATCGTGGTGAAGATGCATTAATCGTATATGACGATCTGACCAAACAGGCTTGGGCCTACCGTCAGGTGTCACTGCTTCTGCGTCGTCCGCCAGGTCGTGAAGCTTACCCAGGTGATGTTTTCTATCTCCACTCGCGTCTTCTTGAGCGGGCATGTCGGGTAAACGCTGACTACGTTGAGAAGTTCACCGAAGGCAAAGTCAAAGGTAAAACTGGTTCATTGACGGCACTGCCAATCATCGAAACCCAAGCGGGTGACGTCTCGGCTTTCGTACCGACCAACGTTATCTCGATCACTGATGGCCAGATCTTCCTCGAAACCGATTTGTTCAACGCCGGTATTCGCCCAGCGATCAACGCGGGTTTGTCGGTATCACGAGTAGGTGGTGCAGCACAGACCAAAATCATCAAGAAGCTTGGTGGTGGTGTTCGATTGGCACTCGCTCAGTATCGTGAACTTGCGGCATTTGCGCAGTTTGCGTCTGACCTTGACGAAGCAACCCGAAAGCAGCTCGAGCGTGGTCAACGCGTTACCGAACTGATGAAGCAGAAGCAGTACTCACCGCTTTCCATCTCGGAAATGGGTGTATCGCTTTACGCTGCGAACGAAGGTTTTCTTGATGACGTCGAAGTTGAAAAGATCGTGAGCTTTGAAGAAGGCATGCACGCGCACTTCCGCAGCAACCACCAGGATCTGCTGGATCAGGTTGAGCAGAGTGGCGACTGGGACGACAACATCGAAGCGGCTTTCAAGAAAGGTCTTGAAAACTACAAGGCAAACGGTAGCTGGTAATCGCTTCCGCGATTATCACGCTGACGGCACATAAAGCTGACTACACAGACGCTTATTAACAGGCACTGAGATGGCTTCAGGTAAAGAGATACGCACGCAGATCAAGAGTATTCAGAATACTCAGAAGATCACCAAGGCCATGGAAATGGTAGCGGCGTCGAAAATGCGTAAAGCGCAGGATCGTATGCGGGCAAACCGACCATACGCGCAAAAGATGCGTAGCGTGATTGGTCACGTTGCATCGGCAAACGTCGAATATCAGCATCCCTACCTGACTGATCGCCCAGACGTAAAGCGTATTGGTTATATCGTGGTATCAACTGATCGCGGGTTGTGTGGTGGTTTGAACACCAATGCGTTCAAGGCTGCGATTGCCTCGATGAGCGAATGGTCCGAAAAAGGTGCTGAAGTCGATGTCGTTACTGTCGGCAAGAAGGCAGCACAGTTTTTCAGCCGCATGGGCGGCAATATCGTAGGCAAGGTTGCGGATCTTGGTGATGCTCCCGAGCTTGCAACATTGATTGGTTCTGTCCGCATCATGCTCGATGCCTATGACGAAGGCCGGATCGATCGACTCTTCGTTGTCGAAAACGAATTTGTAAACACCATGACGCAGTCGCCTCAGGTCACACAGTTACTGCCGGCCGCGCCAGATGTTGATGAAAAGCTTCAGCACCATTGGGATTACATTTATGAGCCCGATGCCAAAGAGGTTGTTGACCATCTGATGACAAGATACATCGAGTCATTGGTGTATCAGGCAGTGGTTGAAAACGTGGCGTGTGAAATGTCAGCCCGAATGATCGCGATGAAGAGCGCATCGGACAACGCAGGTGAATTGATTGGTGAGTTGCAGCTTGTGTATAACAAAGCTCGACAGGCCGCTATTACTCAGGAAATTTCGGAGATTGTGGGTGGTGCAGCTGCGGTTTAGACGCATGCTCCAACCGACAAACTTGATACAGATTAAAACTTAAAGACGAGACAAAGACGATGAGTACAGGAACTATTGTCGAAATTATTGGCGCGGTTATCGACGTGGAATTCCCACGTGATTCAGTGCCCAAGGTATATGACGCACTGAACGTTGCCGATAGCGAAACGGTTCTTGAAGTTCAAGGGCAGTTGGGTGACGGTATCGTCCGAACCATTGCCATGGGTAGCTCCGAAGGCTTGAAGCGCGGAATCGCCGTTTCTAACTCAGGCGCGCCTATCTCCGTACCCGTTGGTGAAGCGACTCTGGGTCGTATCATGAATGTTCTGGGCTCACCGATCGATGAAGCAGGACCGATTGGCACCGATGTTCGTATGCCAATCCACCGAGAACCACCTTCCTATGCTGAGCAATCTGGTTCAACAGAACTGCTTGAAACTGGCATCAAGGTTATCGATCTACTCTGCCCATTCGCTAAAGGCGGAAAGGTCGGACTGTTCGGTGGTGCGGGTGTTGGCAAGACGGTAAACATGATGGAGCTGATCCGAAACATTGCGATTGAGCACTCAGGCTTCTCGGTATTCGCTGGTGTTGGTGAGCGAACTCGTGAAGGGAATGACTTCTATCATGAGATGAAAGACTCCAATGTACTCGACAAGGTATCTCTTGTTTACGGTCAGATGAATGAGCCACCGGGAAATCGCCTTCGTGTTGCACTAACAGGTTTGACCATGGCCGAGTTCTTCCGTGATGAAGGGCGTGACGTACTGATGTTTATCGATAACATCTACCGTTACACACTGGCTGGAACTGAAGTATCTGCACTCCTCGGTCGTATGCCATCAGCGGTAGGCTATCAGCCAACACTGGCGCAAGAGATGGGTGCTTTGCAGGAACGAATCACATCAACTAAGACTGGTTCAATCACCTCTATCCAGGCGGTATACGTACCGGCGGATGACTTGACTGACCCGTCTCCAGCAACCACCTTCGCCCACCTTGATGCGACGGTTGTACTGTCACGTAATATCGCAGAACTGGGTATCTACCCGGCGGTAGATCCGCTCGATTCCACCAGTCGTCAGCTTGATCCTCTGGTTATCGGTCAGGAACACTACGACACTGCTCGCTCAGTACAGAACACGCTTCAGCGTTATAAAGAACTGCGCGACATCATCGCGATTCTGGGCATGGACGAATTATCTGAAGAAGACAAACTCGTTGTATCCCGCGCACGAAAGGTGCAGCGTTATCTGTCACAACCTTTCTTTGTTGCAGAAGTCTTCACAGGTTCGCCAGGCAAGTACGTGTCCTTGAAAGACACCATCCAGGCATTCCAGGGCATCGTTGCTGGCGAATACGATCACCTGCCAGAGCAGGCGTTCTACATGCAAGGCACGATCGAAGAAGTGCTTGAGAACCATAAGCAGCAGGAAGCGGCGTAAGTCATGGCCGCCTCCTCACTGCGGGTAGAGATAGTCTCTGCCGAAAAAGAGATCTTTACCGGTGACGCTAAACTTGTCAGCGCTTCCGCGCAGTTGGGCGAGGTGGGCATTGCACCTGGCCACACACCTTTCATCACCCGCATAAAGCCGGGTGAGATCCGTGTGCAGCCGGCAGACGATGGCGAAGAAATAGACATCTACGTCTCAGGTGGTGTGCTTGAAGTACAGCCCTATGTGGTGACCGTACTTGCAGACACAGCCTTGCGCGTGGATGAGCTCGATGAGGCGCAAGCCCAGAAGTCAATGGAAGAAGCTGAAGCCGCTCTTGCTGGTGGCAAGCCTGGTGAGATTGACTACAAAGCGGTACAAACTCAGCTCGCAGAAGCGTCTGCCCAGTTGCAGTTGATCAAGAAGCTTAGAAAGAACTAGTTTGTTCAGGACGCTGCTTTTCTTGCAGTAACCTCTATTTCTATCTTCATTCTTGGATCTGATAGTCCAGCGGATATCATCATCGCCGCTGGTTTCACCGATCCAAAGTGCCCGAATAACCGATCCGGTCTTAGAAGGTTGAACCTGATCCGATTAGTTTTCTTTGCATATCGCTATATCTATAAGTATTTTTCGGGGTTTGTTGCACTAAATCAAGTTGAGTTGAAAAAACTAATCTTATTGATGTAACTGATAATTCCAAACATATCATTTAACAGGCGGATATCAGTTGCGGGGTATTCGGGTGGCTGAAATACATGACCACGTTTGATGGTCGTGAAACTAGAATGTATGTTACATCGACGCGCCTGCGTATGGATCTTGGGTAGAGTTGCTTAGGGGTGTGAGCAGCGACTAGCAGCCCGAATTTAACGAGCCAACGTGAAGCGTGGATGGATCGACGTGAATCCCTTGTTCGGTTTACGCAACAATCCCGATCTGTGAACGAATACCTATTTCAAGATATGTAGATTAATGGCAGTGAAATAAATGTGTATTCCGCTGTCACTGTGTATTATCTGATTACCAGCAATTACCAAGTATTTTCTAGATATGCGACATACCGATTCTCGAGTGCGAGAAATTCTTAGTTGGATTTGTGTTCTTGTCATCACTTACGTGTTTTTAAGTTCGTTGCCCTATAAATTTAGTGGCGCGCCTGAAACACAACACATTTTTGGCACTATTGGGAAGTGGTTGGCTGGATTTCTGGGTCAGGGCATTGGCGGTCTGTTTTCGCGCTTCGGCGCTTATGTGATTGGTTCTTTTGAGCTAATAACCTCAATCATCCTCCTTCTTCCAATTCTTTATTGGTTGTTCAATAGAAATCGCAAGAGTGCTGTTGAAAGAACGAGTTTTCGGAGAAACTTGCATTCCATTGGAGGCTTAGCCGCTTCCGCTTTGATGGGTGGTGCGATCTTTTTTCATTTGTTCTCTCGCTTGGGAATTAATGTCAACAACGACAATGGCACCCTCTTTTATTCAGCAGTTACAGTTTTTTTTCTGGGCATCTTTTTGTTTCTTTTAAATCGAACCTACGATGCCGACACTGAAAAATCGCCGTTCGCACGCGTGCTGGGTTCGTTGAAACCGCGTTCCTGGAAACACTGGCTATTCTGGGTGGAATTGGTGCCAGTTGTTGTGCTGGCAGCACTGACCTGGTTTCTGGGATTCTTCTTTTACCAGGCAAATTCCGATCGCTACCCGGATTTACCCGTTGACTCAGTTCCCGTGTTCGACGAAATCGTACTGCCATTCACCCATGACTACACGATCGAGAAAAGCTTGCCATTTATGGCATCAGCCGTAATCGATGTTGACAACGATGGCATTGAAGAAATTTTCATAGGTGGTGGCTTGCTTCAAAATGATGTGCTCTATGCCTACCAACCGGATGGTTCTTTTCTGGATGTATCAGACAAGCACAATATAAGCGCTGCAAAGAACCCCGAAAGTTTTGGCGCTGCAGTTCTGGATGTGGATGAAAACGGCTGGGATGATCTGGTTATTGCCAGAGAGAACGATGTATTTATTTCCTACAACACGAACGGCCAGTTCAAAGAGGTAAAGCTGAACCTGCCATTCGATGAAGTTTCAGCCCCGCTAACTGTGGCTTTGGGCGACGTCAATAACGACGGCTACGTGGATATGTACATTGCTGCTTACATCAGAAATCGTTACGTCAAAGGCCAAACAGGTTTTAACGATCATACCTACGGGGCGAGTAGCCTTATATTCCTGAATAACGGTGACAACACATTCACGGATATCACGGAAAGCTCAGGCATGACTTATATCCATAACACTTTTCAAGGTAATTTTGTTGACCTTGACGGTGACCGTGACATGGACCTGGTTGTGTCACACGACACCGGACAGGTTCGTACCTGGAGAAACGATACTACGTTTGATCCTGATACAGGAAATGCAACCGGTGAGGTTAAATTTACCAATGTCGACAATCCCAATAGCCAGCAATTTGGTTACCCAATGGGAAATGCCATCGGTGACTATAACAATGACGGCCTGGTTGATCTGGCTTTTTCAAACGTGGGTAATATGGGACCTCTAATGAATCGAATCGTCAGAGGTGATCTCACCGGCGATCAGGTTTACAACCCAGACATTATTGTATTTCGCAATGACGGGGATTTTTCATTCACAGATACTGCCGAGCAAACTAATCTGGCCGATTATGAATTCTCCTGGGGAATGCTGTTCGAGGACTTTAATGCTGACGGTTTGCAGGACTTGATTATTTCAGAGAATTACGTACAACTACCTTACAACCACCTGGTGTACCTGCCTGGAAGAGTATTGTTTCAGTCTGACAACGGAAAATTCACTGACCGGGAAAAAGAAAGTAACACGGTCAACAAGGCATTCGAGATAGCTGCTCTGGCCGCTGACTTTAACGAAGATGGTGCTCTCGACATGGTACGGATAAACCTGCAAGGGCAATCCAAAGTACAAATGAGTCAGGGGCACGGGAATAACTACCTGAAACTGGAAATGCCGAATACTGCGGCGTCACTGGGTGCCGTGGCTACGGCAAAGCTTTCTTCGGGCAAAAGACTCATCAAGCACTTCATTACCAGCGAAGGATTGGGCTCTGACAGTACTCATCTGTTGTACTTTGGCCTGGGAGAGAATGAAAGTGTTGAATCAGTAGATATTCAATATTTAAAAGGTCCCATACAGACAATCGCAAGTCCCACTCTCAATTCAACCATAGTATTGGACCCTCAGGCTGCGGCTAATTGATATCCCCAGTCTGCATTGCATCCATACAGGCATCAAAATTTTGTGAGTATCAGATTAGATGAATACCGAGAATTCGAACCACTCTGACACAACAGCTTCAGGTAAATGGCTGGTTATAACCGGTCTGTTGGGGCTGTTTGCCGCACTTGTAACCGGTATTGGGGAGTATTTTCTGTTGTACGCTCCCGAACTGAAGCACGGCGCAGAAAATAATTATATGAATTTTCTGCACCCCACCGAAAGCCAGCTGAAACTTGGTTATTACCTGGGAGCTATTGGTGCACCCTTCTACCTTATTGGTTACTGGCACATCGTCGGTATGCTCAAACAACAGCAAAAATGGATTGGATGGCTGATAATGGCACTGGCCATTTTTGGTTTTATGTCGGGTCTTGTCTGGCTGCTTTCCAATGCTTATCAAGGTATTCTGGTTCAAACTATCGCTGCCCATACTGGCGATACCGCAGCCACTCTACTGCAGGTACAGACTAAAGTGGACCAACTTAGTGCGCCTTTGCTTCAGGTTATTCGCTACCAGGTACTTGCGATTTCTGTGCTGTTGGCTTTTTTGATTTTTCGAGGAGGAACCTATTACCCACGATGGATGGGGCTGCTTACTCCCATTGTTCTGATACTGCTGGTGTTTTCAACCATGTTGTACATGCCATCAATCGGCAAGTTCTTTGTACCCGAAGCTCTGAATGTCGCCCATTTCGTATTCTTTGCTCTATCCACTTTGTATGCGAAAAAAGCGCTTGAACGCAATCAATTAAACTAAAAGTTCGCCAGTTCGCCAGTCTGGCTATCTGTCATTTAATAGTTTGTACGCACCCTCACAGATGAATTTCAAGATCAGCTCGAACAGACCGCCGAGCATTTGAGTCGATCGAAAGGGTGGGTTTTATTTCCGAAGCCTTGAACGAATTCATGGCATATCAGGCGGTGTGCTCGAAGAGCAGCCTTATGTCGTTTCGGTACTGGCAGACACAGCCTTGCGCGTAGACGAGCTCGATGAAGCTTAAGCGCAGAAGTCAATGGAAGAAGCCAAAGCTGCACTTGCTGGTGGCAAGCCTGGTGAGATTGACTACAAAGCGGTCCAAACTCAACTTGCAGAAGCCTCAGCTCAGCTGCAGTTGATCAAGAAGCTCAGAAAAAACTAATTCATGAGGAACTAGTTTGTTCAGGACGCTGCTTTTCTTGCAGTAACCTCTATTTCTATCTTCATTCTTGGATCTGATAGTTCAGCGGATATCATCATCGCCGCTGGTTTCACCGATCCAAAGTATTTGCGCAGAATCGGCCAGCACGGTTCAAAGTCATCTCTATTCGGCAATACGTAAGTCACTCTGACAACATCAGAGATACTGGAACCCGCCTCTGACAGTGCGTCACTTATATTCGACAGACATTGCTCCGTCTGTTCCAGTATATCCTCAGATATGGTCATGGATTTGTAGTCGAAGCCCGTCGTGCCTGAAACGAAAACCCAATCGTCAATGACGACGGCTCGCGAATAACCAATTTGGTCTTCGAAGGTTGATTCTGATCGAATTAGTTTTTTTTCCATATCGCTGTATTCGGAGGTGTTTTTCGGGGATTGTTGCATTAACTCAAGTTGAGCTGAAGCAAGCTTAATGTATTAATAGTTAACTGATAATGCCAAACATATCATTCATCAGACGGATTTCAGCTGCGGGGTTTTCGGGTGGTTGAAAAACATGACCACGTTTTATGGTCCTGAATGCCTCGATAGCCAGTAGCGTTGATTTAGCCGAAAGCATTGTATTAAACCCTTTGCCAAGATTGACAATGGGTTTTAATGCCGCATGATCCGATTCAATTCGATTATTTCGCCACTTAAGCTTAACGTGTTTGATTGGTTGGTTGAAGTAGGGATGATCGTCCAGGATCTTGGATAGTGTTGCTTACGGGTGCGAGCAGCAATGAGGGGCCCGAATTTAATGACTCATCGTTGAAGCGAGGAGGGATCGACATGGATATCACTCACATGTGGTGCTGCGACTTAACAGCAGTTTACGCAACAATCCCAATCCAGGTTTATGCAATCTTCGTCTCTCTCTCATTCCTTCTTAACTCCAGAATAAAGGACTAAGGCGATCATGTCGTCCTTGAGCGGTCCAATGATTGGAGTCCAGCTTTAATTTTCAATTGGCATAACTGGGGATTTAACAATATGTAACTGTTAGATGTAAATTTCCATTCACCTCAGCCGCCAATAGGAATATCAGGGAAGGAACATTGCGATTACTAACAACAACGATACCGCTATTCGACGGTTTCAAATCTGATACTAGTTGATTCTGCTGATTCCTCAAAAATGAATATGAGTATTAATGTAGTAAAAAACTATTACTTGAGAGAGGCTCTACCTGATATTTAATTTTTAGAAAGTAGTTAGGGGTAAAAAACGGGTGATAGACAGTCAAATATATTTATTGTCCAGAGGAAAATAAAAAACGAGGACAATCTCTGGTAGAGATCTAGTTGTCTGAAGTATTTCTGATATTAGAAAAAAGAGCAAGTCGTACTTTTCTATATCAACGTTATAAGAAATCAATAGCCAGTATGATTTAGAAATAGCGCTGAAAAAATAATTTGATTTTCTCAGTAGTAAAAGAACTAAATTCAATAATAAATAAGATAGCAAGGTCAAACAGATAATGTATACGATTAATTATATTCAACTAGCAAAAAGCATTTTTGCATGCGTTGCTATCTCAGTTTTAAATCTATTTTCTTCGCCAGTGAAAGCATCTTTTTTTGATGGTCAAATTGATGCATCAGAAAATGTATTGTCCGGTGAAGTCGCGCAGAATGAATCTGATCCTATTGATATTATTTTGCCAGGAAATGATGTGTTGGGACTGCCCATTTGGGTTTCACCAACTGATGCAACATGCACAGACTCGGCATCCGATCTGTATTTTTTCGAACTCCCATGTGGCACAAGTCAATCAACAAGTGAACCTGACGCTATGTTTGTTGAAGGAATTATGAGAATTCCGGATGGTGCTACCAATTTGGAAATTTCTGCGTCAAATGAACATCCTACTAAACCTCCACGCCAGTCGGGAATATACTTCTACTCTGCTTTATCTGATCAGCCAACTGATATGGAGTTACGTGGAGGTGGGTTCGCACCAGTAAATGTACTAACACGACAAACTGCGACTATCCCAATGCCATCAGGTGTATGCGCAGCACCAGATGCGGTAGCTTTTAGGATGTATGTATACGATCGGTCGGGGCGTTTCGGAGCACGTGTTTCATGGAAAGTTACTGGCGGCTCTGAAGATACTTCTGGAAGCTGGTCAAACATTCCGATTACGCACTTATCATCGATTGGTGGTTTTAGTAACGACGCTGATAGCAATGGTGTCCCCGATTACCAAGATGTCGATTCTGATTCTGATGGTATTTCGGACTGGGTTGAAAGTGGCGAAGTATTAACAAATAGTTTACCGGATACCGATACGGATGGAATACCTGATTGCTTGGACCTCGACTCAGACGGCGATGGTGCGCCAGATTCAGAGGAAGGTACGAGTGACAGCGATGGAGATGGTATTCCTAACTATCAAGATCCAGAAGTGAGTGATCTTGACAACGACGGCATACCCGATAATGTCGAAGGCAATGTCGACACAGATGACGATGGCGTCAGTGATTTTCTCGACGACGATTCAGACGGTGACGGTATCCCAGATTCAGTAGAGGCCGGTGCTGCACCTGC
>CAZQOI010000032.1:16331-30431 GCA_964594905.1 uncultured Granulosicoccaceae bacterium | reverse complement strand
TTGTACGGCAATACATAGTCAATTTCATTCGCACCTTGATCAATCGCTTTTTCAATGGATTGACAAGCAATCGACACAGGCTCATCGCCCGTGGGAAAATTCACTACGGTCGCGATGTTTATATTGGAGTTCACACCGAGCTGGGCGCTTGCATAAGAGACGAAATCAGGCCAGATACAAATAGCGGCAACCTGACCAGCAGGTGTATTTGCATTAGAGCAAAGAGAATCAATAGCGGCCTTGTCGCAGTCCTCGTTCAAATTGGTTAGGTCAATAAGGCTCACAATTTGACGAATTCGAGAGGGGCTGATGCGCTCGCTGTCGTTCATATATCCGGAACCAGTAACATTCGTTCAGTGTACACGGCTAATACCACCACTTTTCGATTGTAGATTGGAATCGTTGACGCTTGGCTGAATTTCTGTTGACATAGGTTTGCGTGTAATTGGCGATATCCGCCAAAACGCTGAAATTAAAGCAATCCAGAGGAGCGCAAATGCTTAAGAACATAGACCCTTTACTTAATGCTGATGTGCTTCAGGCACTTCGAGCGATGGGACACGGGGATCATCTAGTGATTTGCGACACCAATTTTCCAGCCGATTCAGTTGCTCGTGAAACCAGTCTGGGTAAATTATTGCGGATTGACGCCGTTTCAGCTGCCCGTGCCACAGAGGCCATTCTCTCTGTGATGCCATTGGATACCTTTATTGATGATGCCGCACAACGGATGGAGATTGTGGGTTCTCCAGATGAGATACCGACCGTGCAATCGGAAGTACAAACCGCTATTGATGCTGCGGAAGGCAAGTCATGGCCAATGGTGTCTGTTGAACGTTTTGCGTTTTATGATCGAGCTAAAGAAGCCTATGCCGTCATTGCTACGGGTGAGCGCCGCTTTTATGGCTGCTTCATGTTTACCAAAGGAGTAATACCACCTGATGCCTGAGAATACAGATAATCAGAGAAACGGGCGCGTCGCTATTCTGGGGGTATTTGTAGCGGATGCAGCCTATCGAGCAACTCGTCAACCAGCAATGGGTGAGACGATTCTAGGTGAAAGCTTTGCGTTGGGCCCTGGTGGTAAAGGTTCGAATCAAGCAGTCGCCGCTGCACGATGCAAAGCACAAGTGTCGTTTATTTCACGGCTCGGTCAGGATGCGTTTGCACAGATGGCTCTGGATATGTTCAGCGCTGAAGGTATAGACGCACAAGTCGAACAGATTGCAGACAGCTACACGGGATCCGCTTATATTTTTATTGATGATAAAACCGGGGACAACGCGATTATTGTGTGTCCAGGAGCAGCGATGACGATATCGCCCGAGTATGTTGATAGCGCAAGATCAGTCATAGAGGCCAGTGACGTGTTCGTTACGCAACTTGAACAACCCATTGATGCAGCTAAACACGCACTTACCATCGCTCGCAATGCGGGCGTGATCACCATGCTGAATACGGCCCCAGCAGAATCGGTAAGTGATGACATATTCAGTTTATGCGATTACGTTACACCCAATGAAACCGAAGTGGAGGCGTATACCGGAGTAAAAGTAGTCACCGTAGATGACGCTCGACAAGCTGGTGATGTGCTAATTGCCAAAGGTGTCGGCACTGCACTGATTACGCTTGGTGAACAAGGTGCTTTGTTGCACAATTCTGATCAGTCAGTTCACATACCTGCGGTTAATGCCGGCAAAGTGGTTGAAACTACCGGAGCCGGTGACGCTTTCAACGGTGGATTTGCCGCAGCACTGGCGCAAAAACAAGATCCGGTTGATGCAGCACATTTCGCCTGCGCGGTAGCTGGAATATCCGTGACACGGGCTGGGACGGCTCCATCCATGCCAACACGAATCGAAGTGGATAAACTTATATCAGCATGATTATCCACACGATGCCTTAAGAATGGCAATTACAAAAAATTTAGTCATAGTTTCACATGCACCTTCCATAAACACCAAGAGGATGGTGGAAGCTGTAACTAAAGGTGCGGGCAATCAAGATATTACTAGCATCAACGTCAGGTATATATCTCCACTAGAAACACACCCGGAGGATATAAAATCAGCTGACGCCCTGATCATTGGCACCACCGAGAACCTCGGATACATGGCAGGTTTGACCAAGGATTTTTTTGATCGTTGCTACTACGAATGCATAGACCACACTCAAGGATTGCCATTTACATTTTATATTCGCGCCGGCCTCGATGGCACCGGTACACGCAGAGCTATCGAGAGTATTACCACAGGCTTACGGTGGAGATTGGTACAAGAGCCATTAATATGTAAAGGTGAGTTTCGAGAGGAATTCATTGCTCAATGCGAAGAACTTGGCTTAGCCATGGCGGCAAGCTTGGACGCTGGGATAATCTGAGCAATATCATCATAGATATATTTTTTAACAAATAGTACATCTCAATATATTGAGACCTTCTGGAGAGAAACAATGCCGAGCATGATGCAGATATTTTTGTTGCTGTTAATATTTTTGATTTTTATATTACCCATGATATTGCCGCTGCACTCCAAACGCGTTCAAGGCAATGAGAAATTCATGTGGTTTCTGTCATCCGCCCTACTTTCGTGGGTAGGATATTTGGTTTATTACTATGTCGTCGTTCGACACAAACCATCTGTCTCTGTATAAATTCAAGTTGAAGGCAGCCATTCATACCTTTCAGTTTTACAGCAGTACAAGCTCACTGAAAAACAAAGCTAAACGCTCAATCCCTACGAAGCGCTGAGTCAACCGCCATCGGGGTTGGGTATCGTTTGACAATCCAAAACGAGCTCAATGCAAAGCTTAGTATCGTAGCGCTTTGAATTAACGCAGACGCTTTGCTGGAAATAATTGCCAATTGCGTTGCGACGGCAAGAATCAGTAGGGAAAATTCGCTTATTTGTCCTAAACGCGCACCGGTCTCATGCGCCAGAGTCGCTTTTTCGTTGTACTTTTGGAATAGCAATTTGAACACCAAAGGTTTTACGAACACCGCGGCAACCGCTAGCACTATCGCTGGCATCCAGGTTTGCATAACTGCGCTCAGATCAAGACTGGCACCCAGTGCAAAAAAGAACAAAACCAGAAAAAAGTCCCGGATTGGCTTCAGGCTCTCAGCAATAAAGCGTGCTATTGGACTAGTCGCCATGGTCACACCCGCGATGAATGCGCCTACCTCATGAGACAGGCCGATCAGAGAACCAAGTTCAGCTATCCCTAAACACCATGCTATTGCCAACAAGAATAGATACTCGTGAATCTGATCGAATCGCCTATAGAAAATAACCAGGTAGCGGCTAGCCACCCACCAGCTAGCCAGCGACAGCAGGGGCAATCCCACAATCAGAAAAATTGATTCGCTGACAATATTGTTTGAGTCACCAAACGCTGTAAGAAAAATAATAATGGTAATGGCGAGAATATCTTGCAACAAAAGAATGCTGACAATGATTTCGCCCATGCGTAAATGATGCAAGGCGCTGGTTGGTAAAAGCTTTAGCGCGACAATCGTGCTTGAGAACATCATGGCTATGCCAATAAGCACACCGTCAGTGTTATCAAAGCCAAATAGCTTGGCTGTGATAAATCCAATAATAAAAAACACGACAGAACTTATAGCAGTCACCCACACCGCTTCACTCAGCAGGGACTTTAATTCAGCGGGCTCCAGATTCAAACCCAACAGAAACAACAAAAACAGGATGCCAACGCTGGACATCTCTTCGAGTAATTCGGGGTTTGCAACCCAGTCAAGGGCTGATGGGCCTAGTAGTACACCCGCACCGATATAAGCGATAAGCAAGGCTTGACGTGAGTACAAGGCCACGGTCGCAATCACTGCGACAGCTGTAAAAACCAGAAATAAAGACTCTACAATAGAGGGATCAGACATCGTCCGATTTTACGCTCAAGCAGGCTGTAGATTAGCGTACGCCAATACCAGCCATTTTGAACCGGCATCTTCAAAATTGACTTGTACACGAGCCTGATTACCACGCCCTTCCTGATCCAGCACAATACCAATACCAAATTTGCCGTGCCGCACCTGTTGTCCAACACTCAGGCCAGTTTCGTTTTCTTCTTCAAACGTATAGCTCTGACGCGGCTGATAGACGGGCATGCTGACTTGCATACGCGGGCGAATCTCTTCCAGTAATTCGGACGGTAGTTCAGTAACAAACTTCGATGGCGGATTATATTGGTCACGACCGTGCAATCGTCGTTGTTCAGCCATAACCATATACAATTTTTTCTCGGCTCTGGTAATACCGACATAACAAAGCCTGCGCTCCTCTTCCATACGGGCTGGATCTTCAGCCGAGCGCTGATGTGGAAACAAACCCTGCTCCATACCCGACATGAACACGACTGGAAATTCAAGACCCTTTGCCGAGTGCAAGGTCATCAGTTGTACAGCATTGTCATCACCATCAGCTTGACCTTCCCCTGCTTCAAGTGCTGCGTGTGCCAGGAACTCATCGACGATATTGAGTTCTGGATCTTCATCAAGTTGATTGATAAAGGCGCGTGCAGCGCTACCCAGTTCATCAACGTTTTCCACCCGGCTCTGACCTCGATCAGATTGGTCTTTCTTGAAGTGTTCTATCAAGCCACTCAGATCAGTAACGGTTTGTACCTGCTGTGGCAACGCCTGATCGCTGATCGCCTCCGTCATTGAGGACATCAGATTCAGAAATTTCTCGACCGCCGTGTTAGCACGACCTTTCAAACGCTTTTCACGTACAAGATCCGCAGCCGCATCCCACATGGAGATAGAGCGAGTTCTTGCTTCCAAACGGATATCTGAAACTGTTTTGTCGCCGATGCCTCGTGCTGGTTGGTTGATGATGCGCTCTAGCGACACATCATCGTAGCTGTGGGTGGCAAGCCTTAGATAAGCCAAAGTGTCCTTGATTTCCGCTCGTTCGAAAAAGCGCAAACCGCCATAGACTCGATAGGCCACCCCAGCTGCCATCAAATATTCTTCAATAGAGCGTGACTGAGCGTTTGATCGGTACAGAATGGCGCAGTCGCTTCGTTGCCCACCATCAGCAACATAATCGATAATGGTCTCGCCAATAAAGCGGGCTTCATCGGTTTCGTTGTACGCGTTATATAAAGTGATCAACTCACCTTCATTGTCCGCCGTCCACAGGTTCTTACCGAGGCGACCGACGTTCTTGTCGATTAGCGCGTTCGCAGCATTAAGAATATTACTGGTTGATCGATAGTTCTGTTCGAGCCGGATCAGCTCTGCGCTGGAGTAGTCCTTATTAAAATTCAGTATGTTCTCGACCCGTGCGCCACGCCACGCATAGATTGATTGATCATCATCACCTACGGCAAACACACTACCTGTATCACCCGCTAACAGTTTTATCCATGCATATTGGATAGCGTTGGTGTCTTGAAATTCATCTATCAGCAGATGTTTGAAACGATTTCGATAATGAGCGAGCAAACTTTCAGTATCGCGCAATGTCTCTAGCGCACGTAGCAAGAGCTCTGCAAAATCGACGGCACCTGCTCGTTTGCAGGCAGCTTCGTAAGCTGTGTAAACACGAACATATTGTGCAGTGATCGGATCATTCTGGTCGTCGATATGCTCGGGGCGACGCCCTTCATCCTTGTGGCCATTGATAAACCATTGCACCTGGCGCGGCGGAAAATGCGTTTCATCGAATTCGAGGGATCTGATGGTTCGCTTGACCAGCCTTAGCTGATCGTCGGAATCAAGAATCTGAAACGCCTGCGGCAGCCCGGCTTCTTTCCAGTGTGAGCGTAAAAAGCGGTGAGCGATGCCGTGAAAAGTGCCGACCCACATTGGCCCTAGTGCCATGCCGAGCAATTCTTCAACCCGCTTGCGCATCTCGCGCGCGGCCTTGTTGGTGAACGTCACTGCCATGATGCCGAACGGTGACACGTTCTCAACGCGGTTCAGCCACGCAATGCGATGTACCAGCACACGTGTCTTGCCACTGCCTGCACCCGCCTGCACCAGAAGGTGTCCCGGAGGTGCCGTGACAGCCTGGCGCTGAGCGTCGTTTAGCGAATCGATGAGGTCAGAAACGTCCATGTCTACATGGTATCAATCGGAACCGTTAAACGCAGCAGAAAGCTGCATGTTTATCCAGTATTTAGCACTCCGTGTCGCGGACGTAATACAATCTTGAGACTCCAATTGATCCGCGGACCGAACATGATCCCCGCCAGTGAAGCTTTGCAGCGTCTCAAAGATGGCAATGCGCGATTTGCCGCCAAAGAACAGGGCCTTTCAGACGCACCAAAAAAGACCGAACGAGAAGACCTGGTCAAGGCGCAACACCCTTTCGCGATTGTGCTTGGCTGCGCAGATTCCCGGGTACCACCGGAAATGGTTTTTGACCAAGGTTTAGGAGACCTTTTCGTTGTCCGTGTTGCGGGCAATATCGTCTCGCCGTCACTACTCGGCAGTATTGAATTCGCAGCGGTAAATTTCAAGGTGCAACTCGTTGTCGTGCTCGGTCACACAAAGTGTGGTGCGATCGCCGCGACCGTTGATGCATTGAAGAATCCACCTGAAAACATCTCAGCGAATCTGCAGTCAATCGTTAGCAGTATCCAACCGTCGGTTGAAGCTTTGTTAGGAACTGATATTGCTGACGATCGAGATACGCTGATTCAGCACGCCACCCGCGCACATGTACAGGCCTCTGCTGCAAAGATTCAGACAGATTCAAACGTAGTCGATGGACTGAGGGCTGATGGAAAACTAAGAGTGGTAGGTGCTGAGTACGCACTGGAGACAGGAATTGTCAGTTTCTTCGACGAGACCTAGATGAATGAGGAATGCCAGTACCCAGCCGTGATACAGCTGGCAACGACCGATGATCTAAAGAGCATTCAACACTGTGCTCGTAAGGCCTACACAAAATACATTGAACGGATGGGACGAGAGCCAGCCCCGATGAACGCTGATTTTGCCAAGCAAATTACGCTTGGCCAGATCCACATTGCACTGTACGAATCAAACTTTTCCGGTTATATCGTGTTCTACCGCGAAGGAGACCACCTGCATCTGGAAAACGTTGCAGTGATGCCCAGCTATGAAGGCAAAGGTATCGGTAAATCACTGATTAACTTCGCAGAGCAAACTGCCCGCCAGGAAGATCTAACCGCCGTTGAGCTTTATACAAACGAAGCAATGACAGAAAACCTCACCATGTATCCAAAGCTCGGCTATATCGAAGTTGATCGAAAACAGCAAGATGGATTTAACAGGGTATTTTTTAGAAAATCTGTTTAGCGCCTTGTACCTGACTAGTGAGGACGAACAATCAGATTCATATCTTCCAATTTGAATGGCAATTCGCACAGTGTAGCTTTGTAAAGTTGCGCATCACACTGCAATTGAAAATTGGCATCATCTTTCTGAAGCTTGTTAATCGTCTCGGTATCGAGCATGGCAAAGCCAAGCCAGGCATCGTATTTTCCCGACAAGGTTTGAGAAGTTATTTCCTCTACTGGGTTATTGTCTACGAGCAATTGGTTCTTGGACGATGCACTTGGTGCTGACGGAGACACAACACCCATCAATCGACGTGGAACACCTTCGTCGCGCTGTCGCCTTAGTGCTTCTATGCTCATGCTCGGTAAATCGACATCCAGATGGCAATACTTGTCCAAGCCACATTCCAGCGGCGTGTTGTCTGAATCCATATCACTGCCATACGACAGTAGCCCGGACTCCATACGTTCTATGTTGTTAGGGCAGCCATGACCAACGTTGAGATCTTCACCAATTTCAAATAGCTCGTCCCAAAGGCTTACTCCAAGCTCAGCATCATCAACATATATTTCAAACCCTCCCTGGCCAGACCAACCTGATCGCGCGACGATAAATTCGTGGCCACGATAAGCTAGCCTTTTATAGCGAAAGAATCGAATTGAGGTTACCTCTTCACCAAATATTCGTGACATAAGCTGCTCAGACTTGGGACCCTGAACAGCGACCGGCCAGACCTTCGGTGCAGTGACTTCTACATCAAGCTTTGCACCCAGAGCAAGACCTTTGGCCCAAAGGTAGATATCTGAATCTGCGATGCTTAACCACCAGGTATCTTCAGCGACATTAATGGCAATAGGGTCATTAATTATTCGCCCGCGTTCATCACAAAGCGGCACATAGAAGCATTGATCTGCAGCGGCTTTTGATACGTCTCTGGGTGTCATCCACTGAACCAGTTTTAGTGCATCCGGTCCTTTTAGCTGCACCTGCCTTTCACAGGACACATCCCATACCTGCACATGCTCAACAAGGTGCCAGTAATCTTCTGCAAGCGTTCTAAACCAACTTGGCAATAGTGTGTGGTTGTAAACCGTCAGTGATTTTGCACCGCCCTCCAAAACTCTAGAGGTAAAGGGAGATTCACGGAGCCGCCTTGAAAAAGTTATCAGAGGAAGGGTCATGATGAGAAGACACGTGCCGACGTAATTGGCCGGCTAATTTAGTACCTGAGTGCCAGTATGCGCAACCAATAATTAGCTGCCGATCTAAATTAATTCAAGAAATTTGCTTTGGGTGCGATCCAGTGTCGTCTGGATCTGGATTTACGACGGATTCAGCAGCCTGAAAACAGCCGAACTTCAATGCTAGCCATTGAAGCTTTCTCAAATCGCCCTGTTATGTATACCAGGAGCGGCCAAAAAATTAACGAACAAAAAAGATAGATATCAGCTGGCCGTCGGATGCCACAAGCCAGAAAACGCTTTTAGATCTTCGCCCGTGAGTCGACCTTTTGCATACAAAGAGTTCAGTGCTTCTTCATCAAGCTTCTGATCGTTACCCTCTGCATCTGTGTAACGCCACTCGCCGTAGATCGCCATCAGGAACAACGTTTCCAGAATGTCGCCAACGCGCACTGCGTGGTCATTGGCAAAGACTTGCAAATCTTCAATCGTCAGAGGGACCTGGCGCTGTTCATATTCGCCAAGCAGAAATGAGGAAATGCCTTCGTCCCAAAGTGGTTCTGGTTGAATCTGTTGCATCGCTGAATCTTCGTATCATCGTTAGACGAACAGCGATGCAATGTTGCTGCCAGATCATCGAGCACTGCTATGCAAAAGCATAAGATAATCTCATAAACCGCATAGGTAATGGCTTTCAGTCGCTTCTAAGCGCTTCAACGGGGCGTAGTTTGGCGGCTCGTCTTGCCGGCAGATAGCCCGACAACAGGCCGACCGTGATCGATACTGCCAAAGCGCCCACAATACTGACCGGCGACGGAATGACGGGAAACCCCGTTGCGAACGCCAACGCGACACTGGCAAGACCTCCAATCAGAAGCCCGAGCAAGCCACCGACTATGCTGATCAAACCGGCCTCGAGCAGGAATTGCAGCAGAATGTCCTTTTCACGAGCGCCGATGGCTTTACGTACTCCAATTTCGCGAGTGCGTTCAAGCACTGCCGTACCCATCATGTTCATGATGCCCATACCACCCACAAGCAAGGAAATGGATGCGGCAACAATACCAACGATTGCAACGCCACCGAGAATTGTGTTGGTTGTGCTGATATAGCTAGCCATGGTTTCGGACTTGTACGCAAATCCATTCGGGTTACGATTTTCAAGATGTGTTTTCACACGTGAAGCTACGAGATCAGCCTCATCAAACTCTGCTACCTCGACATGGAAGTTAGCAATCGCATCTCTGCCACGCATTTGCTGAAGTGTTGTATAGGGAAGCAGTATGCGGTCGTTTGCATCCTGTCCACCCACTGAACCTATGCTGGATAAGAAATCCCGACTCTTGCGTTTAAGCACACCAATAATCACAAACCGCTTTTTGTTGTAACGAATCGTCTGGCCGACTGGTGGCAGAGTGGCATCAGCCAAACGCTCAACTACAGTCGGGCCTACGATAACGACAGGGTTCTTTTCATCGATATCGGCCTGGTGGAAACGACGTCCATCTGTCAGGGCGTCATTGGTCACTTCATGATATTCCCGTCCAACACCTAGCAGCTGAACATTCATGCTGCGCCCGCGCTGCGTGAATTCTGTTCTATCGTCTGGGTAGACCACAGGCGTGACCCGTCTGATACCCATACCCGTCATGTTCACGCGCAGTGCTTCATAGTCGTCGTTATTGATACCACTTCCTGAGCGCCGTCTTTTACCACCTGAATCAAAGTTGTGATCACGATAGACCCACACCGAGTTGAGCCCAAAAGTCTCAAGCTCAGAATAAACAATGTAGTTACCACCCTTGCTGATAGTACTCACGGCCATAACGGCAGCGATACCGATGGTGATACCCAGAATGCTCAATGCAGTTCTAAGGCGATGATCAACCAAGGCTCGAACAGCTTGATGAAAACTATCGATGAGAATTCTCATGCGGCACTCTCGGCTATTCGACCATCGCGCAGGCGAACCAATCGACTGGCATAAGCTGCTATTTCGTTTTCATGCGTCACCATCACGATGGTGGTTCCCTGTTTATGCAATGACGCGAGCACTTGCATGATCTCGTGACTGGTTTCGCTGTCAAGGCTACCAGTAGGTTCGTCAGCAATAATGACATCCGGTTCATTGATCAAGGCACGTGCAATAGCAACACGCTGTTGCTGCCCACCGGAGAGCTCTACTGGCCGATGCTCGGTGCGCTCGTCAAGGCCAAGTTGGGCAAGTTTTGCCTCGGCAATCTGTTTTCGTACCTTACGCGACTTACCGCTATAAATCAGTGGCAGTTCGACGTTTCGCCAGGCACTCAATTGCGGTACCAGGTTGAAGTTTTGAAATACAAAACCGAAGGCGTTACAGCGCAAAGCGGCCAGAGCGTCGGAATCCAGGCTCTCTACATTGACATCGCCAAAGACGTAGCGTCCATTGTCAAACGCATCCAGACAACCCAGCACATTCAGCAAAGTACTCTTGCCAGAACCAGATGGCCCCATAATGGCAACGAACTCGCCTTTTGATATTTCAAGTGACACATCTTTGAGTATTGGCAGCTTTCCAGCTGCTGTCGTAAAACTCTTGTTCAGTTGATCAAGTTCAATCACTGATCGCCATTCCATCAAAGAGTCTATGACGTCCAGGTAAAATGACGATATCACCTTGATTCAAACCATCAGTAACTTCAGCATTAATCAGATTCTTCATGCCTATTGTCACGTCACGACGCGTTGCTTCACCGTTACTGGCTAGATAAGTGAAAAATTTACCTGGCGATTCCTCGATCAAGGCCTGCAAGGGCACAACAAGTACTCCATTTGCACGATCAAGTTCAAGATCCACATCGAGTTCTTGACCCAATAGAAACGAGGGTGAATCTTCACTAAGAGAAAACCTGACGGCAAAGGTATTGCCACTGTCGTTACTGATATTTGGGGCAATCCATTTAACCTTACTCTGCCATTGCTGATCTGGCAGTGCATCTGTTTTAAGTTCAGCCACTTGATCGAGTTCGACACGCGACCATTCACTGGCATCCACCTCAGCTTCAATAACATTGCCGGTATCAGACACGATGGAGAAGAGTCTGGTACCCGCCTCTACCCATTGACCAATCTCTGCGCTTTGCAGTAGTACGGTGCCATTGAAAGGCGCATCGACGCGAGCATTATCCAGGATAAGTTCAGCCAGTTCGACACTTGCACTAGCGGATTTCAAGGCTGCGTCTGCACCAAGCATGGCATTCAAGGCGTCATCAAGTGAACGTTTTGATGTATTACCTGCTTGCGACAAATTACTTAGTCGCTCATGATTACGCGTTGTTGTTTCAAGATCCTGCTGCCTGTAAACGTAATCTGCTTGTGCCATCTCAAGGCGCATCGTGGCCTCACTGCTGTCCAGTTCGGCCAGTGTCTGTCCCTGGCGTACGGTGTCCCCTTCGCGTGCATTGATCGAGGTAATTTCTCCATCAAGAAGTGCTGTCATGGTAACTGTCTGATCGTTGATCACTTCGCCTACCAAATTCAGCGTACGGACGATATCGCCTTTTTCAACAGTGACCTTGGACACGGAAACCACAGGCTCAGGACGGAACTGCCAAAAGGCGAAAATTCCGATGGCAATCAGAACGAGTAACAGTAGTAATATTTTCTTGAGCAAACCGACGAGCTCCTTACGACCCAGTTTTCAATAGTAGTTCAATTATCAAGCTCGCCCACTTGGCATGCTTGTACAGCAGTGTTAGCGTGTGATTCACAACACACAAAAATTACCATTATGAGCAACTGGCAACTGGCGCAGCTCAATATTGCACATCTGCTGGCACCCATCGACTCACCCACTTTGAGTGATTTTGTCTCAGAGCTGGATCGGATCAATGCCTTGGCAGAAAACTCCAATGGTTTCGTCTGGCGACTCATAAGCGATGAGAACGCTCAATCCGTCAATCCCTTTGGTGACGATTTCATCGTCAATCTCTCGGTCTGGGAATCTGTTGAGACCTTATTCGACTATGTGTATCGCACAGCACATAAGGATATTATGAAACAACGAAAGAAGTGGTTTAAACGCGAGGGGAATGCTTTCATGGTGCTGTGGTGGGTTCCAGCAGGACATCAGCCAACTGAAACCGAGGCCAAAGAACGGCTTGACCTTCTGCAAAGGGATGGACCGAGTAAAGACGCCTTTACATTCAAAACGACGTTTGCCAAGCCGAGCTAACGCAGCAAACCTCGACCTATCAGCAAGATGCCTACAACTCCTGAAAAGTAGACCCAACCACTCACATTACCAGCCGAAGCAATTACAGACGCCGCCGCCCATAGTCCGCTTGTCACCAGTACTGCAGCGCCCGCGATAACAAAGCGCAGTGATTTGTTATCAGATGAATGGTAGTTACCAATACCAAATTGCGAGGAAGATTTACTACTAACCGTACCACCTGCAGTTTCAGGTAATTGAGATTGTAAGGCGTCTTTATTCGCTTTTAAAAAATCATGGATAAGCATGGGCATTTCGGGCATGGCATTAAGTATTGCCGGTGCTTCAGCAATGATTTTTTTAGCCAGTACCTTAGGGCTATTACGTTTGGCAACCCAGGCGGTCAGAAACGGTTTGCCAGTTGCCCACAGATCAAGCTCCGGGTAAAGCTGACGTCCAAGACCCTCGATATTCAACAAAGTCTTTTGCAATAGAACAAGTTGAGGCTGCACTTCCATTTCAAAGCGACGCGCAACATGAAAGAGTTGCAGCAATACCGTACCAAACGAAATTTCCGCCAAGGGTTTATCAAATATCGGTTCGCACACGGCACGAACACCCGCTTCAAGCTCACTAACTCGTGTACTTCTGGGCACCCAACCAGAATCGATATGCAACTGAGCTACACGACGGTAATCACGTTGAAAAAATGCCAACAGGTTTTCGCCGATATATCGCTGGTCTTCATCAGTTAGAGACCCGACAATGCCAAAATCAACTGCAATGTACTTTGGATGATTCGGATGCTCACGTGAGACAAAAATATTACCCGGATGCATATCGGCATGAAAGAAATTGTGGTCAAACACTTGTTGATAGAAAATCTCGACACCATGTTCTGCGAGTTTTTTCATATCCATACCGACACTACGCATCTCGTCTATATCGCGAATCGATATGCCGCTAATTCGCTCCTGAACAAGTACATTAGTGCGCGTGTAGTCCCAGTAAATCTCCGGCACATAGAGCTTATTGGAGTCTTTAAAATTATTTCGCAGCACCACGGCATTGGTGGCTTCCGCGACAAGATCAAGTTCATCGTGAATGGTTCTGTCATATTCAGCGACAACTTCACGTGGGCGCAGTCGTTTGCCATCCCGCAAGATAGCGCCAGCAATGTCAGCCAGGACGTACATCAAACTGACATCACGATCGATAACGGCAGCTATGCCCGGTCGCAAGACTTTGACAATGGCTTCACTGCCATCCTCAAGTACAACACCATGAACCTGCGCTACAGATGCGGAGGCTATAGGTGTATGTTCAAACTCCTTGAAAAGTGTATCGACTGATGCACCTAGCGCCGTTTCAATTTCATTAACGGCCTCGCTACTTGAAAAAGGCGCAACCTGATCCTGTAACTTGGAAAGCTCATCACCGATATCCTCCGGCAA
>CAZQOI010000032.1:0-16231 GCA_964594905.1 uncultured Granulosicoccaceae bacterium | reverse complement strand
GAGACGCGCCTCAAGACGATCCATAGTCGACTGAGCATTGTCTACAGCATCGTTAAACACCTTAAGCATGTTGGCGGGTACCACCAGCTCGACTTCTTCTTCAAGATACTCGCGCGTATTCGCTTTCATACTTTGCGATGTACGATCAAACCAGCTTGCAAAGGTGCGAGACGCGACACCAAGTTGGTGGGCGACAGTATCGCCAACAAATGGGGAGATTTGCTCTTCCCAATCGATATCCAAAGCATCCGCAATATCTTTGAGTGTATTGGCAGTGCCTATGTCACCTTCGATAGTGGCCTCACCCTGATGCACGGCGTCGTTGCTCTTCATCAGGGAGCGAAGGCTCGACAATGAACCAGTAATAGTGGTGTCGACTTCACCATCATGTTGACCAGAGACATGTACTTCACGGTCAGTAATCAAAAATGTCGCAGTGGACGGAATGGGAGAGGTGACAACAATTTGCACGACTTTTCCATTGACACCATCAAGCCGCTCACGCGTCTCCGGATCCATCTTTAGAGTACGATTTATAAGCTGTTCAAGTGCGACACTTATTGGCAATGGGATTGACATGGATAAGTAGATAAGACCGAGTATCTTCGCGTCAGATCTTGAAACCTTTGTGCAGAGCGACAATGCCACCTGTCAAGTTATGAAAACTTGTCATTTCAAAACCCACCTGTTGCATCATTGCCTCAAGTGTTTCCTGATCAGGGTGCATACGGATTGACTCAGCAAGGTAACGATAACTGTCTGCGTCGTTAGCAACCAGCTTGCCCATCATCGGCAAGGCCGTGAATGAGTAAGCATCGTAAGCACGATTAAGTAATGGCAGCACAGGTTTGGAAAATTCCAGTATCAGTAATCTGCCACCAGGCTTGAGAACACGGTACATGGAAGCAATAGCTTTGTCCTTGTCGGTCACGTTACGCAGGCCAAACGAGATGGTAATGCAGTCAAATGTATTGTCAGCAAATGGCAGATTTTCAGCGTTGGCTTGCGCGTATTCAAGATTGCCGACAATGCCGTCGTCCATCAAACGTGCTCGCCCGGTAGTCAACATCGCCGAATTGATATCAGCAAGCACAACAAAACCATCTTTACCAACACGGCGTGAAAATTTTGCGGCCAGATCACCTGTCCCGCCGGCAATATCGAGCACACACTGACCAGCACGAACGGCAGATTGTTCTATGGTGAAACGTTTCCACACGCGATGCATACCAAACGACATAAGATCGTTCATCACATCGTATTTGGATGCAACTGAATCAAACACCTGTCCGACCATGCCAGACTTCGATTCTGCATCAACAGTCTGATAACCAAAGTGAGTCTTGTTGTCGCTTGTTTCAGCCACTATTTTTGTCTCCCGCTCAACTCTGACTTTGATGACTATGGCCAGCAGCTTTTAGTGCCGCCAAATACGCTGACCACTTCTCTTCGTACTGCTTGCCAAGTGCGTACAGATAGTCCCAGGTGAAAAGACCAGAGTTATGACCATCATCAAAGTGAATTTTCAGGGCATAGTTGCCACTCGGTTCTAGCTGATCGATGCCGACGTCTTCCTTACCTACTTGCAGCACCTCCTGCCCGGGTCCATGACCCTGAACCTCTGCCGACGGTGAATGCACACGCAAATATTCACAGGAAAGGTTACAGCTGAATCCATCGTCAAAACTGAGTTCAAGTACTCGGCTTTTCTGGTGTAGCTTGATATCGGTTGGTCTTGGCATAATGAGTTATACGGCCTAAAGAATGTAACGGCTCAGATCCACATCCTGGACCAGATCCCCAAGATGATCATCGACATAGTCGGCGTTTACAGTGATGCTGCTTCCGCTATGATCCGCAGCTTCAAAGGACGCAGTCTCAAGAAGGCGTTCCATGACTGTGTGCAGCCGACGCGCACCAATGTTCTCGGTGCTTTCATTGACCTGCCAAGCCACCTCGGCGATGCGTTTGATGCCATCGTCGACAAACGACAGAGTGACGTTTTCAGTACCAAGCAACGCAGTTGATTGCTCGGTGAGGGATGCATCCGGTTCAACTAGAATGCGTTCGAAATCACGAGTACTCAATGCCTGAAGCTCAACACGGATGGGTAAGCGTCCTTGCAACTCAGGAATAAGGTCCGAAGGTTTGGATAAATGAAACGCGCCGCTGGCAATAAACAATATGTGATCAGTCTTGACCATGCCGAACTTGGTTGACACGGTGCAGCCTTCAACCAACGGCAATAAATCACGCTGAACCCCTTCTCGTGATACATCCGCGCCCTGCCGACCTTCAGAACCACGCGCCACCTTATCTATTTCATCAATAAAGACAATACCGTTTTGTTCAATATTATCGAGAGCCTGAGTTTTCAGATCATCATCATTGATCAGCTTCAATGCTTCTTCGTCAATTAGATGCTTCATGGCATCCTTGATACGCATCTTGCGCTGCTTGGTACGTCCGCCGCCACCAAGGTTTTGAAACATCCCCTGTAACTGCTGCGACATCTCTTCCATACCAGGAGGTGCCATGATCTCTACACCAGCAGGCTGTACGCTGACATCTATCTCTATTTCCTTGTCATCAAGATCGCCTTCACGCAGCTTCTTGCGAAATTTTTGTCGTGTGCCACTTTCCTCAGTTTCAACAACATTGACACCTGCCCCTTTTGCTGGTGGCAGTAGCACGTCAAGCACACGATCTTCTGCTGCATCCTCAGCTCTATTGCGAACCCGCTGCACTTCACGCTCGCGAGTTTCCTTCAAGGCAACATCTGCAAGGTCACGAATGATGGATTCAACATCACGACCGACATAACCTACCTCAGTAAACTTTGTTGCTTCGACCTTGATAAAAGGTGCGTTGGCAAGGCGCGCCAGACGTCGTGCTATTTCTGTCTTGCCGACACCTGTCGGGCCAATCATCAAAATATTTTTGGGCGTGATTTCATTGCGCAGATTTTCATCAACCTGCTGGCGGCGCCAACGGTTTCGCAGCGCGATAGCAACAGCGCGCTTGGCATGCTGTTGTCCGATAATGTGCTTGTCGAGCTCTTGCACAATTTCACGCGGAGTCATATGGGACATGGTATTCACGAAATGTCGGGCCTCAGTCAAAAGAGAGTGTTTCGATACTGAGATTGTTATTGGTATAAATGCAGATGTCTGCGGCGGTTTCAAGGCTATAGCGAACGATTGATTCAGCCTCCAGTTCGGTGTGATCAAGCAATGCGCGCGCTGCGGACTTTGCAAAATCACCACCAGAGCCTATCGCAATCAGGCCGCCTTCAGGCTCTATCACGTCACCATTACCCGTGATAACCAATGACGCAGTGTGATCAGCAACGGCCAGCAAAGCCTCAAGCCTTCGTAACATTCGATCGGTGCGCCAGTCTTTCGCGAGCTCTACCGCTGCTCGGGTCAACTGACCACCATGCGCCTCGAGTTTGGCTTCAAAACGCTCAAACAAGGTGAAGGCATCGGCAGTGCCACCTGCGAACCCCGCCAGCACCTGATCTTTATACAAACGACGAACCTTCCTGGCATTGCCCTTCATGACAACATTACCCATGCTGACCTGACCGTCGCCGCCTATCACCACCTGATTGCCACGTCGGACCGAACAAATCGTGGTTCCGCGGAACTGTTCCACAAAAATTTCCCCTGCTACATCACAAGCTGAAGTGTACCTTCTGAAAGCTCATCAGGTGCCATGATTCGGCGGCACAATGCTATGTTAGCCTCGGGTCTATGCTCTTGACAGTACCGCAGAGAACCGTTGCCGACACGGGAAGTTTTCCTGTTGATCCACTTGGCGTCGCCGAATGGCTTAATAGCCTGGAAGGCTTGACATCAGCCGGTGATGCGCGGGAGGTCTATCGTGGCCTGAAACACAGTAATCGACTGCATAATGACGTCGACAGGCGCCGCGCTGTTTTATCGTGCTTCACTCCCGTCCTGCACGAGCTCCACGATCAGTTATCTGAACTGACTCAGGCGCAACCCCTGCCACTGACACACGAGTTTGCGCAGAGCGCCAAACTCCGCAATTCTCTTTTACGCGAAGAAGTCTTTGCCTTCAAACTATTGCTGACCGACAGCAAAAAGCCTATCGCTGATGATGCACGTCGCGCTATGCACGCACTGGCGCGTCAAGCCGAATCCATGATCAAAAGCTACCGAGATATGCCAATAGGTATATTGCAAGATGCTCATCAGCTTTATGTTCACGCTAAAGAACACCAGCTTCTTGACAAAGCCACGTCTTCAGAGCATTCAACGTTCAATGGTATTGACTTGAATGGCGAAGCTGATTCGGATAACAGCTCAAGTCTTATTGATCACTATCGTTATATTCTGCTGCTTCACGTGGCTGATTTACGACAACAGCGGGTCAGACAATTACCGTTGCTGCTTGAATTTTTACGCGAAAATGCCAAGGAAATTCATTTTAGAAAGTACGATTCCACGCTGGCAGATGGGACACTTTATGCGATTGATCTTGATCGTACGTCTATACCTGAGCCTGCTCGTAGTTTGATACCAGGTGATATAAGTTCACGAGAATACTTTAGTTTGAAGCCCGTGGTTAAGCTGATCGAAAAACGCATCAAAAGCATACAACCCGACCAAAGCAGCATTCTCGGCTCGGACACTCTCGAACGACAATCACTACGCCGATTACACTTAAGCCTTACACGATCCAGAAAGCGACGTTCCGCTAGATTGATATGCCATGAATCCTCAAATATATATTTTGGCTACAAGGAAATCACAACTGCGTTGATGCTTGGCAGTACGTCCAGTGAAAATCAGAATGGCGGAGAAGCAAGCCCAACATGGACTATCAAAAATCGTTCACCACAAGGTTGCATGATTTCACACTCAAATTGCAGAGCTGGGCGCGTTCAGGTTGGTGATATTGTCAGCATAGGTGAGCATACTTCTACACCCGATGAGGCAAGCACCAAAACAAATATCGGTATTGTGCGTTGGATGCATTCAAGCGGAGAAAACAAAATTGAAGCGGGCGTTGAATTTCTCGCTCGCAAAGTTCTGCCCGTTAGCATCAAAAAACAGAATGCAGAAAAAGATATCGCGGAAAAAGCAATGATCATTGCCTGCAAGGTTGAACAAAAAGTATTGCAAACCATATTGCTTCCAGCATACCTGTATCACACTGGCGACAACCTGGAGGCAACTCAGGGAGACAAACGCCGGCAATTGCAACTAGATCGCTGCTTACAGACAAACGGTTTGTTCAGTCATTTCAGCCTGGCTTAAGGCCCACAGATCACCAAATCAGCCTGCAACAGGCAATTACCCTTGGGATGTGGGTTTGGTGGAAATGGCCTCTGATCGAAGCTCGGCTACTTCTTTTCTCAACGCACGTAGCTCGCTCAATATGGCTTCGTTATCCGTGATCATTTGACCACGCTCTTCACTGGCAGCAGATTCATGTTCTGTTTGCATGGCATCCACAATAACCCCAATAAACAAATTAAGTACTGTGAAAGCTGTAAGCACTATAAACGGCACAAACAGGATCCACGATAGCGGGAAAACTTCCATGACCGGACGAACAATCCCCATGGACCAACTCTCAAGAGTCATCACTTGAAACAAGGTGTAAGCAGAGGCGCCGAGCGTTCCAAACCATTCAGGAAAGGCTTCGCTATACATTTTTGTAGATATGACCGAGAAAACAAAAAAGATCAGTGCGATCAGTAACACTATTGACGCCATACCTGGCATCGCACCCAATAGCCCGGAGACAACACGCCTCATCGCAGGTACTGCAGAAATCAGCCGTAGTACTCTCAGAATTCGCAGTGAGCGTAAGATCGACAGTGATCCGCTTGAGGGAAGTAACGCAATAGCCACTACAAAAAAATCAAATATTCTCCAGGGGTCTCGCCAAAACCCACGGAAATCGGCGAAAAGTCTTAAGGCCAATTCCAGGACAAAAATCCCCAGAAATACAGCATCAATCAGGGACAACCAATTGCCTGCTACATCCGTCGCAGTCTTACTGGTTTCGAGAGCCAATATGATCGAATTGACAATGATCAGGCATAGAATCATTGACTCGAAATGTGGCCAGTCAAGCAGCCGGTTTACATGCCTTTTTAATGCGGATATCGCCATGCAATGGAGTATAGGCTTGGCGAGCAACTAGTGACAGTACGGAAATTCATAAGTCACTTGCTAATTTGAGAGCCTCACTTGCATCACATCGGAATCACTTGAGAACAACTTACCAACTGGTGTTTTACGATAATATCCGTAAACCGTATTAGCTTGTCACCAATTTAAGTGCCTGAATGGATTCGGATTGCACACGAATTGACTTTTTCATGGCTCGAGCTTTTTTTTGTTTCACCTGACTGGTATCTATTTCAATCTGCCAATGTTGGCCTGATGGGACTTCGGGTAACTTGACCTCTGAGGATTCGGCGTGTCGATTGAAAATGAGCAGCACGCTATCGTCAGATGCAGAATTTGGCTGAGTGATCGCGTAGCGCAACTGTAAACAGAACTGAGACAGGTCCGAATCTTCCCACGCTACAGGTGCTCCAGAAAAGTCAGTCCATTCGACGTCCTTTAACCCATCATTGTCTCGAGTTACACCATGCAAGTGCTGACTTTGATACAAAATACTGTTGTCTTTACGAAACTGACTGAGCTTTTGAATAAATTCCAATAGCTTCAGGTCTGCGCTGTCCCAGTTAATCCAACCAATTTCATTATCTTGGCAATAAGCGTTGTTATTGCCGCTTTGTGAGTTACTGATTTCATCACCCCCAAGAAGCATCGGCACTCCCTGAGAAAGAAACATGGTGGCTAGCAGGTTTCGCTGTCGCTGCGATCGCTTTTCTATTATCTCTTTATCTTGTGTGTCACCTTCGATACCACAGTTGTCACTGTAGTTACTGTCGTGACCGTCTTTGTTTCCTTCGGTGTTGTCCTCATTGTGTTTATGCGAATAACGGGTGACGTCAGCCGTCGTAAACCCATCGTGTGAACTGATGAAATTTAACGACGCCCATGCGGATCTTTTAGTGGTATCGAATCGATCAGCCGATCCCAGTAGTCTCGAGCCGAGTTCCTGAGCAGTGTGTTCATCACCTCGCCAAAACCTGCGAATATTGTCTCGATAAGCATCATTCCATTCCGAAAACGGATGAGGAAATCCACCAAGTTGATATCCACCGGGACCAATATCCCAGGGTTCTGCAATCAAACGCACCTTAGCCAGTGTGGGATCCTGTCGTACAGCACTTAGAAAAGCGCCATATGGATTATATCCATCATGGTCTCGGGCAATTGTGGTGGCCAGATCAAATCTGAATCCACTAACGCCCATGCACTCTACCCAAAATCGCAAACTGTCGAGAACCATACGCAATACCATTGGATTGGAAACATCGACAGTGTTGCCGCAACCGGTATCGTTTACGTAAAAACGCGGATTATCAGCTTGCAAGCGATAATACGAAGCGTTATCCAATCCTCTGAAACTTAGTGTTGGGCCTCGTTGATCACCTTCTGCTGTGTGGTTGTAAACCACATCGAGAATGACATCTATTCCTGCATCCCTGTAGCGTTGTACCATTTGCTTGAAACCAAGCAAACCGGCATCACCAAAATAGCGAGGCTCTGGGGCAAAAAATCCGATTGAGTTGTATCCCCAGTAATTGCGTAAATTTCGCTTTAAAAGAAAGTCGTCATCGATAAAAGAATGAACGGGCAGCAACTCAATAGCCGATACATTCAGAGATAGCAGGTGTTCGATAACGGCATCAGAGGCAAGGCCTTCATAAGTACCACGTACCGCTGAAGGTACATCAGGATGGAGTTGACTCAGACCTTTTACATGGGCCTCATAAATAAGCTCGTACTCATAATGATCATAAGCTTTGACTTCTAGTTTTTTAAACAGACTCGAATCAGACACGACTGATTTAGGAACAAATGCAGCGCTGTCTCGGGTATCGAATGATAGATCTTCCTCGGGTGATTTATTATCGTAACCTTGTAAGATCGATATATTGCGCCACTTGCCCGAAAGCTCTCTGGTATAGGGATCGAGCAACAATTTATTGGGATTAAAACGATGGCCTTGATCAGGCAGATAGTCACCATGCACTCGATAGCCGTATAGCGTCCCTGGCTTGAGATCTGGCACAAACCCATGCCAGATGGGTCCGGATTTTTCTGGCAAGGCCAATTGTTGTTCCTGACTTTTTCCATCAGCGGAAAACAGACACAAATCAACTTGTCTGGCATTCGCCGAGAAAACAGCGAAATTGACGCCGTCAGGATGAACAGTCGCGCCAAGTGTCGCAGCTGAACCATGCAGAATGTGGTACATGAAGTATTAGCGATCTATTAAAGATTGGTACAGGTTCAGATACGATCGGGCAGAACTATCCCAGCCAACGTTCTGTTGCATGGCATGGCTTACAATTTTTTGCCATGTGGTGGTATCACCAAAAAGCTGACTTGTACGTCTGATTGCTTGTTCGAGTGAGGCTACTGTACCCGGTGTAAATTGAATCCCGGTTGCACAAGAGTTGATTATCGCGGCATCGTTTGCATCGATTACTGTATCGGCCAACCCGCCAGTACGAGCCACAATCGGCAGTGTGCCGTAGCGCAAACCATAGAGCTGCGTCAGACCACAAGGCTCAAACCTGGACGGGATTAAAATCGCATCACTACCAGCTTGAACGAGATGCGCGAGCGGTTCATCGTAACCAATAATGACACCGACAGATCCGCGATATTTTTGCGCTGCTTGAATGAACTCCCGCTCCAAAGACGGTTCGCCCGCACCTAATAAAGCCAGCTGCCCCTGACATTCGATCAAGGTTGGCAGGCTATCCAACAACAGGTCCAAACCTTTTTGGTGCGTTAAACGGCTGACGACGCAGAAAAGTGGCCCCGTGGCTGTATCAGATAATCCGAATCGTTTACGAACAGCAGAATGGTTAACCAATTTATCCTCCAACGATGAGGACGAATAGCATTTTTCAATCAGGGTGTCAGTTTCAGGATTCCAGGCGTCCATATCAATGCCATTAAGGATACCGGTGAATTCTTTTTCTCTAGATTGAAGTAATCCTTCGAAACCCATACCAAACTCTTCCGTCAATAATTCACGTGCGTAAGTAGGGCTAACTGTAGTCACATGATCCGCAAGTTTGACCCCGGCTTTAAGAAATCCAACTTGATCGTAATACTCCACACCCTCCGGCGTAAAGAGCTCGGGCTTCAACTTTAATTGCGTCAAAGTGCTTTTTGAAAACAATCCCTGAAAAGCTATATTGTGAATCGTAAAAACGACAGGTGGCGTTTTACCTGGTTCCTGCTCTAGATAAGCAGATACAAGTCCCGCTTGCCAGTCGTGCGCATGAATGACATCAGGCTGCCAGCTGTCTAAACCATGAAGTCCGATATGTGCACCGACCCATGAAAGGGCGGCAAAGCGCAAATGGTTATCCTTCCAATCACGATTTTGCTCGGTGACATAGGGGTTGCCAGGTCGATCAAATAAATGAGGTGCGTCCAGCAGTAACAAATCAAGCCCTTCAGTTTCAACAGCAACCACTCGAGCAGATCCTTGAAAGAAATCATCAAACTGCTCTACTACCGTTCCGGATTCACACAGTTGTTTAAGTGAGGCATAACAGGGCAGTAATACTTTGACAGACGCACCCAGTGGACGCAGTGATTTGGGCACTGCACCTATAACATCAGCAAGGCCTCCAGTTTTTATTAGAGGCGCACACTCGGATGCGACGAATAACAAATTCATTTTTAGGTTAGCTTATCGATCATGGGCTGAGTGATCAGGCAAATACCCTGTTCAGTTCGCCGGAAACGTTTGGCGTCAAGTTCTGCATCAAAACCAACTTGAAGGTCTTCAGGAATAACAACTGCCCGATCAATGATGGCGTTTCGGATATAGGCGTGTCGCTTAACTCTCACATATGGCATGGCTACTACTCCATCGAGTTTTGCGTAGGAATGTGTGCGAACACCCGTATGCAAAAGACAACGTCTTAAGGTTGAGCCAGAAATAATACATCCACCGGCAATAAGTGATGAAATAGCCTGTCCACGACGCTCATGATCATCATGAATAAATTTTGCTGGTGGTGTCAGCTCGGAGTGAGTCCATATTGGCCAGATGTTGCTGTAGATATCCATTTCAGGCGTAAATTCAGTTAAATCAATATTCGCTTGCCAAAATGAATCGATCGTACCGACGTCACGCCAGTATTTTGTTGTCTCGATACCCGTTTGTACGCAGGAGCGCTCGAAAGGATGCGCCATCGCTTTTCCATGCTTCACAATTTTTGGAATAATGTCGTGCCCAAAATCGTTCGTGGAATCAGGATTGGCTGCATCTTCTTCCAGAATTTTATAAAGATACTCAGCCTCGAACACATAGATCCCCATACTCGCTAGAGCGACATCAGGTTTGCCAGGCCTGCAGGGTGGATTGCTTGGCTTTTCCATGAATTCCTGAATCAGATCTGATTCGTCAACTTGCATGACACCAAATCCTTTTGCATCAGCAAGTGGGACTTCTATACATCCCACGGTGACATCAGCACCACTGCTAACGTGCTCCTCGATCATCAGCGAGTAGTCTTGTTTGTATATGTGATCGCCAGCGAGTATCAATATGTATTTCGGGTTGTAACCCCTGATGACTTGTATGTTTTGTGTAACAGCGTCAGCGGTACCCTTGTACCAGTTCTCTGCATCGAGTTGCTGAGAAGCCGGAAGTATATCCAGTGACTCATTACGCTCTTCACGAAAGAAACTCCAACCACGTTGTAAATGCCTGATTAAGCTATGCGCTTTATATTGTGTTGCAACACCAATACGCCTTATTCCCGAGTTGACCGCATTGGATAAAGGAAAATCGATTATTCGGCTTTTGCCTCCAAAATATAAAGCTGGCTTAGCGCGTATGTCAGTTAACTCATGTAACCGGCTACCTCTTCCACCTGCCAAAACAAACGCCATTGTCTGCTGTGTTAATCGCCCTGAATCACTTTGCATCGGTTAACTCCTCCAAATACTATTTTTAATTTTTTATAAATCAATTTTTATCAAATTCAAAAATAAGTGTAGAAAGCGGAGGCACTGTCAGCGACACCGAGTATGGTTTTCCAGCAATCGCTATTGGATCGCTTTGAACCTGGCCCAAATTACCTTGCCCACTGCCGCCGTAATGAGTTGCATCGGTATTCAGTTTCTCGACCCAACGACCATGCTCAGGCACACCAATACGACGTGCGCTTCGTTCCACAGGTGTAAAGTTACTTACCACCAAGACCGGCTGAGCATCTGAATCACCGTGGCGTAACCACGCAAACAGAGATTCATCCCCAGCGAATTCTTCCACCCATTCAAAACCATTAGGCGCGTTGTCCCGCTGATACAACGAAGGAGTGGAGCAAAGTAGCTTGTTCACATCCTTGATGAGTTGCTGCATACCATGATGCATCGAGTTATCGAGAAGATGCCAGTCCAGACTTTGTTCGTGGTTCCATTCATCCTGCTGAGCAAATTCTCCACCCATAAAGATCAGTTTCTTTCCAGGGTGTGCCCACATAAATCCAAGGTAGGCCCGCAAGTTGGCAAACTGCTGCTCTCGACTACCTGGCATCTTACCGAGGAGTGAGCCTTTACCATGTACAACCTCATCATGACTTAATGGCAGGATATAGTTCTCGGAAAACGCATAGTGCAAGCCAAAACTCATTTTCGAATGATCATACTTACGATAGATAGGATCATTAGAAACATAGCTAAGGGTATCGTTCATCCAACCCATATTCCATTTGTAACCAAAACCCAAACCGCCATGATCTGTCATGCCTGTTACGCCTGGAAAAGCAGTAGACTCTTCAGCTATGGTCATCGTTCCAGGGAAGCGTGAGTAGCACACTTCGTTTACCCTTTGGAGAAACTTGATTGCCTCTAGGTTTTCTCGTCCACCTTGCTCATTAGGAATCCACTCTCCTTCTTTACGTGAATAATCCTTGTACAACATGGACGCCACGGCGTCGACACGAAGACCATCAATGTGATGTTCCTCATACCAATACAACGCGTTCGCGAGTAAATAGTTGGAAACCTCTCTTCGGCCATAGTTAAAAACAAGGGTGTTCCAATCAGGATGAAACCCTTCTCGCTTATCAGCATGCTCATACAAAGCGGTACCGTCAAAACGCGCTAGACCATGTTCATCCTCAGGGAAGTGTCCCGGCACCCAATCCAGTATTACACCTAGCTCTGCTTCGTGACAGGCATTGATAAAAGCGCGAAATTCATTCAGTGAACCATGGCGAATTGTCGGAGCGAAGAGCCCAACAGGCTGGTAACCCCAGGATCCGCCAAAGGGATATTCTGAAACCGGCATCAGCTCGATGTGAGTAAAGCCTAATTCCTTTACATACGGTATTAGTTGTTGCGATAACTCATAATATGACAAAGGACGATTATCATCTTCTGCCACCTGCCTCCAGGAACCGGTATGTAGCTCATAGATGCTTATGGGTTTATCAACAAACTGAAACGATTCGCGTTTCTCCATCCAGGATTGATCCGTCCATTCAAACCCCTCCAATGAGCAAATTACCGAGGCTGTTTTCGGAGGATGCTCAGATTGAAAACTGTAGGGGTCTGCCTTGGCGGGGAGAAGCTGTTCTTGCGCATCAAGTAATTCGTATTTATAGGCCTCTCCAGCAACAAGACCAGGTATGAATATCTCCCATACCCCCGTATTACCGCGTAGGCGCATGCAATGACATCGACCATCCCACTGATTAAAGTCGCCTACCACGGATACTCGCGTCGCATTCGGTGCCCAACAAGCGAAATGAACCCCATCTACATTTTCATGTTTGATGATATGGGAACCTAAGGTTTCCCAAAGTTTTAAATGCGAACCTTCACTAATCAAGTGTTCATCGATTTCCCCCAATACCGGCGAAAATCGATAAGGGTCCTCAGCTATCCAAGTATGGGTATCTGAATGAGTACCATTGTTATCTTTTTTGGTGTACCGCAGGAGATATTGATCTTTTTGGAACGTAGCCGACTGCTTGGCACTAAGCTCGGCTTCGAACAATCCATTTCCATCTGCAACCGGGGTCATAGTACAAACCAGGTCGCCGCTTCCACGCTCGACAATTTCAATTATCTGGACGTCAGGATTAAAAGCTCTAACAATCTGTGTTTCACCAGAGAGGTGAGGGCCTAGAATCGAAAAAGGATTTTGATGGCTTCCAGAGATAAGTCGATGCACATCATCACCGGACATCATAGTCGCAGTGTCAGCTGTCAATTTATTAGTGACTTTGTTCTCCATATCTCATCGGCATACCCTTGGATCGTGCGGTCTGACGAAAACCAGCCCATCCTCGCTGTATTCAACATTGCCTTTGATGACCACTGTCGTTTATCTGAAAACACTTTGTCAACTTTTCTTTGTTCGCAGTAGTAATCTGCGAAATCACTGGCTACTAAAAAGTAGTCATGATCGTGTATATTGGATAGTAGTCCTGTGTATCGATCGGTATCACCACCCGAGAATACACCTGAGCCTATTTGCTGCAAAACCTGCTTTAGCTGTGGGCAAGCTTCTATCGCGTATATTGCATGGCCCTGCACGGAGCGTTGAGCGCTTACTTCAGCAGTGTCCATTCCGAACAAGAAGAAATTCTCTTCCCCTACGAATTCTCTTATTTCGACATTCGCGCCATCCAGAGTACCAATCGTCAGTGCTCCATTTAGCGACAATTTCATATTGCCAGTGCCCGAGGCCTCCATTCCAGCCGTAGATATTTGTTCAGACAAATCAGCTGCTGGTATCAGCATCTCTGCCATCGATACGTTGTAGTTTTCTGGGAAAACAATTTGTAAATATTCTTTGGTGTGACGATCATTATTTATTGTATTAGCTACATCATTGATCAAGCGGATGATTGACTTAGCCATTTGGTATCCCGGCGCTGCTTTACCACCAAATACTTTTACACGCGGCACCCAGTTACCATTGGGATTCATCTTGATCGCATTCCACAAGGCTATAGCCTCTAGTATATTGAGCAACTGACGCTTGTATTCGTGCATGCGTTTGATCTGAATGTCAAACATGGCGTCTGGGTTAACGGTGATATCGTGATTTTTAGTTAACCAGCTTGCGAGTCTTACTTTGTTTGCCATTTTCACAGAAGCAAACGCTTCCACCGAACTGTTATCTTCTATGTGCTTCTCAAGCTGACTCAGTTGTTCTAATTCAGCTGGCCACTTATCACCGATTAATTGGTTGATTAAGTTTCTTAATCCTGGGTTACATGAATACAGCCAGCGTCTTGGGGTAATCCCATTGGTGCGATTAACGATTTGCTCTGGGAATATGTTGTGTAATTCTGAAAATACTGTTTCCTTTTGCAATTCTGTGTGCAGGGCTGACACGCCATTGACTTTGTTCGCCATCAAAAATGCCAGCTCCCCCATTTTCACACTGTGGTGCTCAATGACATTGACGGAATGGTTATTCGCAGCCTGACTGTCTGATTCGATGAGCTTAATCAGTTCAAAGTGACGAGGCAGAACACTTGCAAATAAATGCTCGGGCCAACGCTCCAAGGCTTCTGGTAGCAATGTGTGATTGGTGTAGTTCAAACAAGCCTTACTCACCTTTATCGCTTGTTTAACTGGCATTTCATGTTCATCAACAAGCAAACGCACCAATTCAGGACCTGCAATGGCTGGATGGGTATCATTGAGTTGAATGGCGATATGATCAGACAAGTTATCCAACTTATGCCCTTCGGATAGAAAACGTCTGATGATGTCTTGAAGCGATGCAGCTGTAAAAAAGTATTCCTGCTTTAATCGTAAAATCTTACCTTCATGAGTTGTATCGTCGGGATACAACACGCGGGAAAGTGTTCTTGCAACCGATTCAGGGGCGTTAGCCGCTGCGTAGTCACCTTCATTAAACCGATTTAAATCAAATATAACGGTTGGCTTGGCTGCCCATAGTCTTAACGTATTTGCCCAAACTTTTTGCCATCCCAACACAGGTGTATCGTAAGCAGCCGCATTGACGATTTCGGCGGGTTGCCACTTGGTTCGGTTGTCAGTTACGGTAAGTTCGCCACCAAACCCGATTGGGTAGGCAACCTCTGGGCGTTCAAACTCCCAGGCATTTCTCTGTGCCAGCCAGGTCTCCGCCGCTTCAACTTGCATTCCATCTTCAAAGTGTTGCTCGAACAGACCATGCTCATAGCGAATTCCATAACCATAGGCGGGAATACCAAGCGTTGCCATGCTGTCCATAAAGCAAGCTGCCAATCGACCAAGGCCACCATTACCCAGTGCCGCATCAGGCTCATCAGAGACGATTGATTTGTAGTCTTGCCCGAGGTTTTCCATCGCCTGCCTGACCTGATCTTCCATGCTTAGATTGACGGCGACATCCTCAATCAAGCGGCCAATCAAAAACTCCATGGACAGGTAGTAAACCCGCTTGCCTTTTCTCTCGTAGGTGAGACGGTTACTTTCAAGCCACGG
Source organism: uncultured Granulosicoccaceae bacterium (assembly GCA_964594905.1). Classification (GTDB taxonomy): domain Bacteria; phylum Pseudomonadota; class Gammaproteobacteria; order Granulosicoccales; family Granulosicoccaceae; genus Granulosicoccus. The sequence goes on along the minus strand of CAZQOI010000032.1, from coordinate 617 downwards.
TTCTACCACCTGGTCGCGCAAATACAGGGACAGGGACATTCGCCAATCGTAGGCAGTGGCCTCGGACGGAGTTTTGCCTAGTGTTTTTTGAAGGTGCTGGAGTATTGAAAACTCGATTGAGCCTGTATCGGAAACCATATTTTTGACTGACTAGCCTGGATCTGTGGCGAAAGGTTTAGTGTAGACAAGGTACCAGCAGAACCTATGCAGATTGACAGCCAAATTCGTTAACACTTATCCCCTAGCCCACCGTAACGCCTATCAGCTAACACCTCTCAGTGTCAGCTGATATTCCCGCCATTCAAGCAAATATCGCGATACCCGATAGGCACTGCCTAAGCTCAGAATTCAGTGCCAGCGCCTGAGTTCAATGGATCAGATTTCAAACTACCCTCACTCATATTCAGACACGTACTGAGGGGGTTAAGATTTACTATTGAATTGCGCCGCCGACTGGCTGTCCACTAGGTACGCTTGCAGGTCGCGTTCGATCAAATTGATCATCATTCAGGGCATCAAGAAATTGCTCAATCAAGTTTGCTCGCTGACCATTGATATTAGGCAAGTTGCGAAAATCCACATCAAGTGCGTTGGTTGGTACGTTTGGATTCTCTGAT